>DASSUW010000358.1:0-12065 GCA_035706585.1 Solirubrobacteraceae bacterium
GGCTCAAGGCCGACGACGGCGGCCCCATGGACATCGGCGGCGCCACACTCGCCGCGGCGGCCATGCGGGCCGGGCTGATCGACGAGTACGTGCTCGTCACCCATCCGGTCCTGCTGGGCGGCGGCACCCCGTTCTTCACGCCCCTGGACAACTGGGTGAACCTGAGCCTCGTGGAGACCCGGACGTTTCCCGACGGCATGCTGCTGACGAGGTACGAGACCAGGCGCTGAGTGCCGGACGTCGGATCGGCACCGACGAGCCGCCGCTTGCGGCCGGGCCCGCCTCATGCGACCGTTCACGGCCGATTCGCGAGAAAGGGACGGGAGATGGCAGCGACTCAGACCGCGGGGATGACCGCGCGCGAGACGGAGCAGGTCAGCCGGGCGAACGCCGCCGGCAAGACGCCGGTCGTGTTCATCCATGGGCTCTGGCTGCTGCCGAGCAGCTGGGATCGCTGGGCCGACCTGTTCGAAGAGGCGGGCTATGCCGCGGTCACGCCGTCGTGGCCCGACGATCCGGAGACGGTCGAGGACGCCAGGGCGCATCCCGAGGTCTTCGCCGGCAAGACGCTCGGGCAGGTCGCCGACCACGTCGCCGAGGTCATCGGTGCGCTGTCCTCGAAGCCGGTCGTGATGGGCCACTCGACCGGTGGGCTGATCGCGCAGCTGATCGCGGACCGCGGGCTGTCGGCCGTCACCGTCGCGATCGACCCCGGGCCGTTCCGGGGCGTGCTGCCGCTACCGATCTCGTCGCTGCGCTCGGCGGCGCCCGTGCTCGCCAACCCGCTGAACCGCAAGCGCGCGGTGTCATTGACGCTCGACCAGTTCAAGTACGGGTGGGCGAACGCGCTCAGCGAGGACGAGGCCAAGGAGCTCTATGAGAGCTACCACGTGGCCGCGCCCGGCGTCGCGCTGATGCAGATGGCCAACGCCAACCTCAACCCGCGGACCGAGGCGAAGCTCGATCCCGCCAACCCGAACCGCGGGCCGCTGCTGATCATCGACGGGGAGAAGGACCACACGGTCCCGTGGGCGATCGCCAACGCCTCCTACAAGCGCCAGCGTCGCAACCCGGCCGTGACGGAGATCGCCAAGATCCCCGGCCGCGGCCATTCGCTGACGATCGACAGCGGCTGGCGCGAGGTCGCCGAGACGGCCCTGCGGTTCGTGCAGCGGTTCACCTAGCGTCGGCGAGCACCCGCGCGTCGGGCCGGAAGCCCCGGACGATCAAGTAGATGCCCAGCGACAGCTCCCACACGGCCTCCGGGAGGGTGAGGAGGGCCGACGCGCCGGAGACCTGCTCGTAGGCGCCGAACAGCACGAGGACGGCGGTGAGCAGGGCGAACGAGCCGGCGAGCATGCCGAACTGAGCGAATCGGCGCGGCACGAGGCCGGACCGGAACATCAAATAGCCGAGCATGAGCCCGTTGCCGATGGCGGCGCAGAACGCCGGCCCGAGCAGGAACGTCGCATCGTGGACGGCGACCAGCGACTGGCCGCTGAGGATGAGTGACGCGCTGTCGGTTCCGCCGCCGGCGAGGTCCTGGCGCAGCGTGACGAGGGCGAGCAGGCTGACGATGCCGATCGTGATGAGCGCGGACTCGACGATGCGCAGAGCCACGTAGCCGAGCGCGAGGCTCTCGCTCTGGCGGCGCAGGATCGGGAACAGCGTGACCGCCGTGGCGATCCCGGCGATCGCCGTGAGGATCTCGGCGACCGCGCCCAGCTGCACGCTGGTGTCGCCGCTCGCGCCGACGATGAAGTCCGTCTCGTTGAGGATCGAGTCGTACAGCGGCAGCGCCGCGATCGAGACGAACGTGACGACGAACCAGATGCCGGCGATGCGAGCGGTCCGGCGATGCGCCGCGTGGGCGGCATCGAGTGTTGCGCCGACTGACGGCGCCGGTGCGGTGATGGTCATTCCGGCTCCTGCGATGAGAAAGGGCGCGGTCCGTGGTCGCCGGGCCTCCAACCGGCGCCTCGGGAGCCGCCTACAGGTACTCTTCGATACCGGAAGCGAAACTACGGTATTTCGATTCATGCAGTCAAGTGCCGGAAACGACCACGGGCTGTGGCGATTCATCACCAACCACGCCCATGTGCTGGCGTGCATCGCCGCCGACCCCGACGCGCGCCTGCGTGACATCGCCGTCGCCGTCGGGATCACTGAGCGCACGGCCGGGCAGATTGTGAGCGACCTCGAGCGCGACGGCTACCTGACGAAGACGCGCGTCGGGCGCCGCAACCGCTACGAGATCCACGGCGAGCTCCCGTTGCGGCATCCGCAGCATCGCCACCACACGATCGGCGAGCTGATCGGCTTCCTCGGCTCGCCCGCCGACCCCGACTCGACACGCACCTAGCCTCCGTCCGGGCGAGCGGTGCACTACGGAACGGCGAACGGGGCCGTCCCCGATGACGGCTCGCCCGAGGCCGCGCAGACTCCACGCTGGGGGCGCCCAGCGATTGGAAGGAGCACCGATGACCGGCACAGCAATCGCACCGCCGCCGGCGCTGCGCGGAACGGATGCACGTGCTTCGACGCCCGCCCGACCCGGCGTGACCGCCCGGCGCCACTTCGCCTGGCTCGCAGGCGGCGCGGTCGTCGCGTTCCTGGTTCCGTACGTCCTGGCCGACAGTCTCGGGCTGGAGCGCGACGTCTACTACGGCGTCTATGCGTTCACGGTCCTGGCGCTCTTCTTCGCGTGGGCCCGTGACACGCATGAGTCGCCGCGCGAGATGGTCGCGCGCCGCTGGCGGCTCGCGCTCGCCCTCGGCGTCGTCTTCGCCGCCGTCAGCGCGTTCATCGCCGCCAACGCCGAGGACGCCGGCTCGCACCCGGGCGGCGTCGAGTTCGTCGGCGCGCTCTTCTGGCGAGGCGTCGTCTACGGCGCGGCCGACGGGCTGCTGCTGTCGGCGTTCCCCATCCTGCTTGTGTTTGCTGCGCTGCGCCACAGCCGGCTGCGGCGCCGCGCCGGCGGGCTGCTCGCGGTCGGCGCGATCGCGATGGTCGCCTCGCTTGCCATGACCGCGGTCTACCACGCCGGCTACAGCGACTTCCGCGGCTCGAAGCTGCGCAAGCCGGTGACCGGCGACCTGGTCTGGAGCGTCCCGACGCTCGCGACGCTCAACCCCGTCGGCGCGCCGCTCGCCCACGTCGGCCTGCACGTCGGCGCCGTCGTCCACGACTACGAGACCGACCTGTTCTTGCCGCCGCACTGATCCGAGACGAGCGAACTCCGGCACCCCGCCGACGCTTGGCCGACCGCCGGGACGGTACGGCTAGCCGCCGGGCGGCGGGCGGAGGCCGCACCCGCAGACGCAGGCCAGCCGCCGCGAACGCACCGACGGCGATTGGCAGAGTGCCGGGTGCGATGAGCTTCCAAGCCAAGACCACGCACCGGACCCCCTCCTCCCTCTCACACGCGTTCAGCACCCCTGTCGTCCGTGAGCTGCCCTCGCTCGCCGGCCCCGCGCCCCGTTCGGCGCTGCGCTGGTGACCGCGCTCACCTCGACGACCTTGGCTTGATCTTCGAAGGCCCCGCCCGGCGGGGCCTTCGCCGTTCCATGGGGCGATGCACGAAGCTGACTAGCCGGTGAGCACGATGTCCGCCGACAGGCGGACCTGGTCGGCGACGAGCAGCCGCCCGGCCTGTCGCAGCGCAGCCCAGTCGAGTCCGAAGTCCGAGCGCTTGATGCGCCCGGAGGCGCGCAGCCGGACGCTGCCGTCGGCCAGGCGCTCGAACGCGGCGCGCAGCGCGATCGCCCGCGTCACGCCGCGGATCGTGAGCTCGCCGTGGATCGTCGGGCCGATGCCGGCGGCGCGGAACGTCATCGCGGGGAAGTGATCGGCGTCGAAGAACTCGCTGCGCAGGCGGCGATCGCGGATCGGGTCACCGGTGTCGACCGACGTGACGTCGACGGCGAGCCGCGCGCCGTCGTCGTCGAGGCCGCCGGAGAACGACGCGAACTCGCCGTGGACGGTCGCGACCCCGAGGTGGCGGATGTCGAAGGCGATCGACGAGCGGGTGAGGTCGAGTTGGGGCATCACCGATCCTGTCGGCGTCCCGCGGGTCGGACGAGACCGTGAAATCCCGCAGACATCGGGCATCCTGCACGGGAATGTCCCGCACCGTTCCAGCTGCCGTGCCCCCGGAGACGGTCCTCGAGCACGTCGGGCCGCACACCGACGTGATCCTGCCGCTCGCCAACGGCGAGCCGGTCGGGCTTCTCGACGTGCTCGAGGAGCACGCCGGGTCGCTCGACCACGTCCGAGTGCACCAGATGCATGCGCTGCACGAGCGCCCGTACATCCACGGGGCGTTCGGCGACCGGCTGCGCCACGTCTCCTACTTCCTGTCGGCGGCGACGCGCGCGGCGTTCTGGGACGGCAGCTGCGATCTCGTCCCGAACCACTTCTCGGAGATGCCGCAGCTGCTCGGCGTGAGCACGTCCAAGCCGCTCGTGCTCGCGGCGGCGAGCCCGCCCGACCGCCACGGCTATTTCTCGCTCGGCACGAACGCGGACTACGTCGCCGCGCTGATCGGCCACGTCCCGTTCTTCCTCGAGGTCAACCAGCGCATGCCGCGCACGTTCGGGCTCAACCAGGTCCACGCGTCCGAGATCCTCGGCTGGTGCGAGGCCGACCGGCCGCTCGTCGAGGTCGCGCCGATCGTGCCCGACGAGCGCGACCGCGCGATCGCCGCCGCGATCGTGGAGCAGATCCCGGATCGCGCGACCCTGCAGGTCGGCATCGGCGGCATCCCGAACGCGGTGCTCGAAGGTCTGCGCGACCACCGCGGCCTCGGCATCCACACCGAGCTGCTGGCGGACGGGATCATGGACCTCGTGGACTGCGGAGCGGTGACCGGGACGCACAAATTCCTGCGCCGAAACAAGGTCGAGGCGACGTTCTGCCTGGGCACGCAGCGCCTGTACGACTGGCTGCACGACAACGGCGCCGTCGAGCTGCTGCCGGTCGATCTCGTCAACGATCCGCGCCGGATCGCCAAGGAGCGCAACTTCATCTCGATCAACGCCACCACCGAGGTCGACCTGTACGGGCAGTGCGCCTCGGAGACGATCGCCGGCCGCTACTGGTCGTCGAGCGGCGGGCAGGCCGACTTCGCCCGCGGCGCGATGTACTCCGAGGGCGGCAAGGCGTTCATCGTGCTGCACTCGACCACGCGCAAGGGCCGCAGCCGCATCCGCATGCGGCTGACCGAAGGTTCGGTCGTCACGACGCTCAAGAACACCGTCGACCACGTCGTGACCGAGTACGGCCTCGCCCGGCTGCGCGGGCGATCGCTGTCCGAGCGCGCCCGGGCGCTGATCGCGATCGCGCACCCCGACCACCGCGAGCAGCTCGAGCGCGAGGCGCGCGAGTCCGGCCTCCTGCCCGGCGCGGGACGGCGGGCGACCGGCGCGCCGTCGGGCCGCCGCGAGCGCGCCAGCGCCCCGACCGGCTGACGCGTGACGGCGCGGACGCTCGTGCGTAGTGTCGGCAGATGCGCGGCGTGATCGCGGTAGCCATCGCCCTGAGCTGTGTGGGATGCGGGTCGGCCGTCGACGCCGGCGAGTCGAGCGCACCCCCGTACCCGGGCCGGCTCGACGCCCGCGCCGCGGTCGACGCGCTCGAGTGCGACGGCCGCACGCCCTTCTTCCGGGCCCGTGGCGACTACGACAGCGGCCTCGAGGAGGTCAGGTCAGACCCCGAGGCGGCATTCGACAACTACCTGGAGGAGGAGGCCGGCGGCTTCTACCACGTGCCCGGCGACGGCTACCGCGTCGAGCGCCGCGACGAGGATCGTGCGCTGCTCTCGTACGACGTCGGCGATCGCACGAAGGTCGCGGTCGTCCTCGCGGACGGCATCCGCGACTACCGCGGCGAGGTCGGCTGGGGGGTCGTCGCCTGGGCGGACTGCGACCCGGCCGAGCTGCCGGCCGAGGTGACCGACGGTGTCAACGTCGGCATCTGGGAGGACGCGTCCGGTCGGCGGCTGCCGGTCACGCGCGTGCACTCGTTCCAGGGTGCCGAGCACTGCGACTGGACGGACGTCACGTTCCTGCTCGTCGGGCCCGGCACGAGGACCGCGGACTGGTACGTCCGTGACACGAAGGGCGAGTTCGCCGACTACCTCCGCGGCACGTTCGACGGCGAGGCGACGCTGCCGCACGACGCGAGGTCCACCGGCTGGCGGCGCGACGGGCGCCGGCTGTGGCTGGCGCGCGACAAGACGGCCGCCTACCTGGTCAGCATCGGCGACCCGCACGACGTGGAGCGCTGGCCCGCCGCCACACAGCCCATCATGTGCGCGTGACCAAACCGGCGTTCGTGACCCCGATGAAGGCGGTGCTGACCACCGACCGGCCCGCAGGCCCCGACTGGGTGTTCGAGCGCAAGCTCGACGGCATCCGCTGTCTCGCGGTCAAGGACGGCGGGCGCACGCAGCTGTACTCGCGCAACGAGCTGGCGCTGAACGACCGCTACCCGGCCATCGCCGCCGCGCTCGACGCCGATCCGGCCGACGGGTTCGTGATCGACGGCGAGGCCGTGGCGTTCGTCGGCGACCGCGACCGCTTCGGCGGCGGCGACGGCGCCGTCCTCTTCTACTACGTGTTCGACGTGCTGTTCGCGGACGGCCGCGACGTGCGCTCGCTCCCGCTCGAGGAGCGCCGCGAGATCCTCGAGACGCTGCTGCGCCGGCGCGACCCGCTGCGCACGACCGAGCAGATGACCGGCGACGGCGCGGCGCTGCTCGCCGAGGCTTGCCGCGACGGCTGGGAGGGATTGATCGCCAAGCGCGTCGGCACGCGCTACGTCTCCACGCGCTCGCGCGACTGGCTCAAGCTCAAGTGCACGCGCGCGCAGGAGCTCGTGATCGGCGGCTACACCGCGCCGCGCGGCTCGCGCACGGACCTCGGCGCGCTGCTGGTCGGCCACTACGACGGGGACCGGCTGCGGTACGCGGGCAAGGTCGGGACCGGCTTCACGCACAAGACCCTGCAGGAGCTGTCCGAGCAGCTCGCGCCGCTCGTGCGCGAGACGTCGCCGTTCGCGCCCGAGAAGGCGATCCCGCGCGCCGCGACCTGGGTCGAGCCCGAGCTCGTCGCCCAGGTCGCGTTCATGGAGTGGACGTCGGACGGCCGGCTGCGCCATCCCTCGTTCCTCGGCCTGCGGTTCGACAAGGCCGCACGCGAGGTCGTGCGGGAGGAGCCGTAGCCGTCCACGCGGCCGGATCGCGCGGATCGACGCGTTCGCCGGCCCGCGCCTCGCCGCGCTCGTCTAGTGGATGCGCCGCCGCGCCGGGGCGTAGCCCGGGGCGGTCGCCTTCGCCCGGCCACGCGTGAACGTGAGCGTCACGCGGCCCTGTCCATCGGTCTTCCCGGAGCGTCCTCCGAGGCGCACGTTCGCTCCGCGCACGGGATCGCCGGCGTCGACGACCGTGAACGTGACGCGGCCGTCGTGCTTGCGTACCTTCAGCGTCAGCCCGGGCTTGATGCGCTTCACGTAGGTCGCCCCGCCCGATGACGTCCCGGTGCCGAACAGCGCGAGGACGTCGAGCGCGCCCGCGGTCGCGCTCGCGTCGACGGAGTAGGTCGAGTGCGCGCCGCGCACGGCGCCCGCGTCGACGTGCGCGCCGAACCGGGTCGCCTGGGGGTTCGAGCGGGCCGCGAGCACGTGCGTCGCGCCGAACGTCCCGTCGCTCCAGACCGCCCACAGCCGGCCCTTGGGGTCGGCGGCGAGCGTGACCTGCGAGTTCGCGTCGGTGCGCGCGACGAGCCGCGCGCCGGCGGCGCCGACCCGCCAGACGCGTACGCGGTCCGCGGTCGGATAGCCGAGCGCGTACGCGACGTAGAAGCCGCCGTCGCCGGCGCGCGCGACGATCGGCGTCTTCGCGAGCGAGCTGCCGCCCTCCAGCACCTGGCTGCCCGGCATCGTCATCGCCGGGCCCGCGGGCGAGCCGGTCGCACCGACCGCCTGCGCGACGACGCCGAGGCGCGCGGCGCCGCTGGAGAACCACGCCATCATCGCCCGGCCGCTCGCGTCCGAGGCGATGCCGGGGTTGTAACCGTACGGACCGAGCGGCCCCTGGTAGTCGACGTTCGGGGTCGCCGGGCTGAGCCCGGCGTGCACCCAGGTGCCGAGCGTCCCCGCCCACGCTTGCAGGACCGTGCCGTCGGGCAGCGTCGTCGCGGCGAGGTCGCTGCCGTAGGCCTGCGCGCCGCGGGGGACGATCGAGCCGGGAGTGAGTAGCCAGCTCGCGCCGCCGTCCGTCGAGAGCGCCGTGTTGAGATCCTGGTTCGGGTCGCTCGTGCTCGTCGATCGGATCGCGCCCCAGACGACGCGGATGCCGCCCGGGACCGTCGTGAGCGCGGCGTCCATGTGGCCGGTCCAGCCGGTCTGGATCGGCGACGTCGCGCCGATCTTCCCGTTGCGGTTGATCGCGGTGTGCAGCAGGTCGCCGCCGGTGTGCCATGCCACGTGGAGCACGCCGTCGCTCGTCCGGACGAGACCGACCTGATCGATGCTGCCGCCGCCCGACGCGGTCACCTGGTGCCAGCGAGCGGCATCGGCCGTGGGGGCGAGCGCCGCGCTGATCAGGAGCGCGGCCGCGGGGATCAGCTGCTTCACGTGCGGAGACTACGCGGTCTCGTACGGCGCGTAGCGGTGGTGCAGCATCAGCTGGTTGCCGTCGGGGTCGGCGAAGATCGCCATGTGGCAGACGCCGGTGTCGAGCGTGTCGCCGAGGAACGTCACGCCCTTGGACTCCAGCTCGGCGCGCGCGGCGTGCACGTCCTCGACCCGCAGCGGCAGCGGGTTGCCCGTCTGGGCGACGAACTCCATTCCGACCCGCTCCGGCTCCCAGACGCCGAAGCACGTGCTGCCCGCCCACTGCTCGTACTCCGCGTGCTCGTCGGGGCGCATGCCGAGGACGTCGCGGTAGAAGGCGCGGGCGCGGTCGGCGTCGCGCGAGGGGATGCCGATGAAGTCGATGTCCTGGATGAGTGCCATGGTGGCTCGACCTTAACCAACCACGCCGGGAGGTCCGGCGGATCGAGCCGCGTCCGCAGCCGATCGGGACTGATCGAGGCGATGTGCCAGCGGGCGAACGCCGCCCGCAGCTCGTCCTCGCTGACGGGGTGCGGGCCACGGGGCCCGTCGGCGTCACGGAAGCAGAGCACGTACAGCGTGCCGCTCGTCACGGTCGCGAGGCTGGCCACGTAGGCTCGCCGTTCATCGGCGTCGAACGTGTGGAACAGGCCGCAGTCGAGCACCGTTTCGAACGTGCGTCCCAGCCGGTCCAGGTGAAGGGCGTCGCAGGCCTGGAAGGCCGCGTCGATGCCGCGTTCGCGCGCCTTCTCGCGGGCGATCGCGAGCGCGGTCGCCGCCACGTCGACCCCGACGACGTCGAGGCCGAGCGCGGCGACGTGCAGGGCGTTCTCCCCGGTCCCGCAGCCGGCGTCGAGCACGGCGCCGCGGAATGCGCCTTCGGCGGCCAGCCGGACGATCGCCGGCTGCGGTTGCCCGATGTCCCACGGCGGCCGGCCGTCGCGGTACGACGCATCCCACGACTCGCCGGCCCGCTGCTCGTGACTGAACGGCACGACTCCCATCATGCACGTTGACCGCGGCGTTCCGTGTCGACGACCCGTTCGTCAGCGGCGGACCGGGTACCTGAGGTGCAGGGCGCGGCGTCCCTGCGTGACGGCGGGGTCCTCGAGCATCACGTGCCCGCGGTCGAGCTTGGCGAAGTACGGGATCCCCTCGCCGAACAGCACCGGCACGAGGCTGACGCAGACCTCGTCGACGAGGCCGAGGTCGAGCGCCTGCTGGATGATCGTCGGGCTGGCGATCGTGACGTCCTTCTCGCCGGCAATCTCCCGCGCCGTCGCGATCGCCGCGGCGACGCCGTCGACGAACGTCGTCTTCGGCCACCGCTCGGCCGCGTCCTCGGGCGGGCGGTGCGTGACCACGACGACCGGCGCGCCGACCGGGTGGCTGTCGTTCCAGCCGTTGGTGATGTCGAACAGCCGCCGGCCCGCGACGAGCGCCCCGGGGGTCTCGGTCAGCGAGCGCAGCACGTCCGCGCTGTCCTCGTCGACGTCGAACGCGACGTTCTCGTTGGCGCTCGGCACGGACACCGGGCCGGCCTGGTACCAGTCGAACAGCTCGAGCGGCTGATCGTTCGGATCGGCGATGAAGCCGTCCAGGGACATCGTCATATGCGTGAGGACCTTGCCCATCGTGTGCCTCCTGGGGTCGTTGTCTGCTGTCTACAACGACCCGGCGGGGCCGAACTCATCGCTCGCGCGCTCAGGTCGGCAGCGCGCCCGGAGGGCCGAGGATCTCGATGCCGGCCTTGGCGGCCGCCTGCCCGAGGAACGTTTCGTCGACGCGGCGCCCGGCGGGTGGCAGCTCGTCGGCCGGAGCGGGCTCGGAGACCTCGCGCACGAACGCGTCGAAGCCGGCGGGCGCGGTGATCACGAGCCAGCGCGCCTCCTCGGACTCGACGCGGTAGGCATGCGGCACGTCGCGCGGGGCGAGCGCCGACTGCCCGGCGCCGAGCACGATCTCCTCGCTCCCGACGAACAGGCGCATCTCGCCCGCGAGCACGTAGAAGGTCTCGTCGTCGCGCCGGTGGACGTGCAGCGGCGGCATGTCACCACGCCGCCCGCGCTCGTCCATGAGCGCGAGCGCCCCGCCGCTCGTGTGGCCGTCGACATGGACGTGCACGAGGTGGTCGATGAACCACAGTGGCTGTGTTTGGCTAAGCTCCATCTTGGAGTTATCGTAACCTCCAGGATGGAGTTTTGTCAATGGCCGGGAGACTGACGCCGTTCTCCTACGTGATCCTCGCGCTCGTCGGGCGCAACGGGGCCGGACCGCACGACATCGTCCGGATGATGCGCGAGGGCGCGATGTTCTGGACCACCTCGGAGAGCCACTACTACGCCGAGCCGAGGCGGCTCGCTTCGCTCGGCTTCCTCCGGGCCCGGACCGAGCCCGGCCGCACGCGGCCGCGCACCCACTACGAGCTGACCGACGCCGGCCGCGCGGCGCTCACGGCATGGGTCGCCGAGCCGGCCGGCTTGCCGCGGGTCCAGAACGAGCTGATCGTCAAGCTGCTGGCCGCCGACTTCTCCGACGACGCCGCGCTCGCCGCGAGCCTCGGGGCCGTACGGGCCGGCATCGAGCGCGCCTACGACGAGCTCGAGCAGATGGAGCGGCGCGCGGAAGGCATCCCCCACCGGACGCGGTACCTGCGGATGATCGACGACTACGCGCGCCGCCAGCTCGACGCCCAGCGCGACTGGCTCGACGCCGTCGAGGAGGAGCTCGGCCGGCGACAGTAGATTCCGCAGGCGATGCTTCCCACGCCGGAGCAGTACGCCGTGATGCTCGACCGCGCGGCCGCCGGCGGATACGCGTACCCCGCGATCAACGTCACGTCGTCGCAGACGCTCAACGCGGCCATGCGCGGGTTCGCCGACGCCGGCTCCGACGGCATCGTGCAGATCACCGTGGGCGGCGCCCGCTACCTCGGCGGCGACGCGCTCGCCGGGGCGCGCGCGCTCGCCGCGCTCGGGCACGAGCTCGCGCCGCGCTACGACGTCGCGATCGCCCTGCACACCGACCACTGCCCGCCCGAGCACGCCGACGCCTTCCTGCGGCCGCTGCTGGAGGCCTCGCGCGAGCGGGTGGAGCGCGGCGCCGGACCGCTGTTCCACTCGCATATGTTCGACGGCTCGACGCTCCCGCTCGCCGAGAACTTGCGCGTGTCGGGCGAGCTGCTCGAGCAGTGCCGGCAGATCGGCGTCGTGCTCGAGATCGAGTGCGGGGTGGTCGGCGGCGAGGAGGACGGGGTCAGCGGCGAGGGGGTCGACCGCGAGCGGCTGTACACCACCGCGCAGGACCTCCTGCGCGTGGCCGGCGCGCTCGGCACCGGCGAGCGCGGCCGCTACCTGCTCGCCGCGACGTTCGGCAACGTCCACGGCTTCACGGCCGGCCGCGACGTCGAGCTGCGCCCGCAGATCCTCGCTGACGGCCAGGAGGCGCTCGCG
>DASSUW010000359.1:0-2759 GCA_035706585.1 Solirubrobacteraceae bacterium
CGACCGCCTCGGCGATCGATCCGCAGGCCTCGCTCAGCGCGCCGCGCTCCAGCGCCGTCGCGAGATCGCGCCGGTCGTAGCCGCGAACGTGTGCGCCGAGGCGCTCACGCGCGGCCAGGCCGATCGAGCCGCCGATCAGGCCCGCGCCGACCACGGCCACCACGGGCCGGCGCGGGCCGTCCATCAGACGTTGGACAGGACTTTGCCGGCGACCGCGGCGGCGCGCTCGACCTGCTCGGCGTACTCGGCGAAACGGTCGGCGTACAGCTGCTGCGGGCCGTCGCAGATCGCCTCTTCGGGCTGCGGGTGCACCTCGACGATGATCCCGTCGGCACCCGCGGCGGCGGCCGCGAGCGACAGCGGGCCGACGAGGTCGCGCCGCCCGGCGGCGTGGCTGGGGTCGACGATCACCGGCAGGTGGCTGAGCTCCTTGAGCACCGGCACCGCCGTGATGTCGAGCGTGAACCGGTAGGCGGTCTCGAACGTGCGGATCCCGCGCTCGCACAGGATCACGTTCGGGTTGCCCTCCTTGAGGACGTACTCCGCCGCCATCAGCAACTCCTCGAGCGTCGCCGACAGCCCGCGCTTGATCAGCACCGGCTTGCCGGTCCGGCCGATCTCGGACAGCAGCGCGTAGTTCTGCATGTTGCGCGCGCCGACCTGGATCACGTCGGCGACCGCGACGACGGGCTCGATGTCCCGCGCGTCCATCAGCTCGGTGACGATCGGCAGGCCGGTCTCCTCCTTGGCCTCGGCGAGCAGCCGCAGCCCCTCCTGCCCCAGCCCCTGGAACGCGTACGGGGACGTCCGCGGCTTGTAGGCGCCGCCGCGTAGCAGCGAGGCGCCGCCGGCCGCGACGGCGCGGGCGGTGATCAGGGTCTGGTCGCGCGACTCGACGGTGCACGGCCCGGCGATGAGCGAGAAGTGCTCACCGCCGATCCTTCGTCCGTCGACGTCGATCACGGTGCGCTGGCCGGCGCGCACCTGCGTGGACGCGAGCTTGTACGGCTTGAGGATCGGTACGACCTGGGCGACGCCGGGTGCACCCTCCAGCCCGAGCCGGGCCACGTGCTCGCGATCGCCGATCGCCCCGATGACGGTGACCTCTTCGCCGCGCGAGGGATGCGCGCGGGCGCCGACTTCCTCGATGCGCCGGATGACGGATTCGATCTCCGCCTCGGTCGCGCCCGGCTTCATCACGATCATCATCTGCTGGTTCTCCTAGGTCTTTGCACACTCTACGAACGACTTGCCAGTTCCGGCGCTCGACCCGAAGGCCCGATGTGGCGGCGGTGCTCGCGAGCACCGGCCGAGCGCCTAGCTAAATCGCCAGGTGCGGTAGGAGAAGTAGGCGTAGCCGAAGCCCCGCGGCGCGGCAGAGAGCGTCAGGTGAGCGGGGCGGTCGGACATCGCGGCGTGAGGATTTGTAGCAGCGCGCGATCAGATTGGCAATGCGGCTTGCTCGCGCGCTCGAGGAAGTCGATCGCGGGCTTGGCGTCCTTGTAGCGAAGCGCGGGAATGATCATGAGCCCGACGGTACGGGCTGCTCGCCGCCGCGTCTTGGACGGATGTGACCGAGCGCGTCCCGGCTGTGCTGGGCCCAGACCGTGAAGCCGGCCGCCTCGTTGGTGCGGATCGCCGCCTCGTGGTGGGCGACCGCGTCGTCCGTGCGCCCGAGCACGGCGGCCAGGCTGCCGAGCAGCCGCTGCGTCGAGCCGTAGGTCACGACGCCGCGGCCGGCGGTCACGGTGACGTCCGCGTACGGGAGCAGGTGCCGGTAGGCCACCGCGGCCGGCTCGACGGCGCCGAGCAGCACGCACGCCTCGGCGCTCTCGGCCAGCGCCGACGGCCAGTTGGCGTCGAACGGCAGCGCCGCGTAGTCGCCGGCGGTGATGATCGCGAGCTGCTCGCGTGCGTCGTCGGGCCGGCCGGTGGCGGCCAGCTCCCATGCGTAGGAGGCGCGCCAGGCCATGCCCGCGGGCGAGTGCGCGATCTTGTCCTCGATCAGGGCGCGGTCGAGCTTCTCGAACTCGCCGCGCAGCATCGCCTCGGCGGCGATCAGCATCTCGGCGAACAGGTCCGCGTTGTCGTCGCCGGCCCGTCCGCCCTCGGCGCGGGCGCGCTCGCGCAGCTCGGCCGCCTCGTCCCAGCGCCCGGCATTGAGGGCCGCGACCGCGTTCCACAGCGGCGTGTACCACGTGAACGACGGCATGCGCAGCTGCGTCGCGAGGTCGCCGTGGCGCCGCACCTCCTCGCGCCACTCGGCCATCTGGCCGGCCTCGAAGAGATCGACGACGCGCCAGTTGCGCGCCTGCAGCTCGAGCTGAGGGTCGCCGGCTTCGCGGGCGGCGGCGATCATCGCGTCGGCGGTCGCGGTCCGCTCCCGGAGCCGGTCGGGGCGCCACAGCGCCACGTGGCGCGCGTTGAGGGCGGCGGCGACGGCGCGCGGGTCGCCCGCCGTGCGCGCCACCGCCACGGCCTCGGAGCTGAGCGCCTCGCAGCGGTCGCGCGAGGGCGCGTAGTAGAGCTCGACGGCGAGCCGCGCGAGCAGCTCCGAGCGCAGCACCGGCTCGCGGTCGCCGAGCGCCGCGAGTGCCTCCTCGAGCAGCGCCACCGTGCCGTGGTCGACCGCGATGATCGTCACCGCCAGCCCGGCGTGCCCGAGCGCGGCACGGGCGAGCAGCACCGCGTCGCCCGCCGCCCGGGCCCGCGCCGCGGCGTCGGCGAAGCAGGCGCGCGCCGCCTCCGGCTCGCCCGCG
>DASSUW010000360.1:0-6036 GCA_035706585.1 Solirubrobacteraceae bacterium
GGAGCTCGAGCTCCCGCTCAGCGCATCCCGTGCGGCCCGGTCGGCCGCGATCGTCTTCTCGCGCTGGGCGCGGATCGCGTCGATCGCGTCCTTGTCGGTGATCGTGGCGACCGGCTGGAACCCGTTCGCCCGCGCCAGCGCGAGCTGATCGTCGGTGACCCAGGCGCTCACGAGCGCGCCGCCGTCCGCGGTGCGCTGCATCGCGTGGTCCATGCTGAACCCGAGCGCCTGGAAGTCCTCGACGCTCATCCCGCTCGGGACCTTGAACTGGACCTGCGCGGGATCGTCTGGACCCGCGATCGCGACGCTCGGTGCCAGCAGCGCCACGGCTGCGACTGCGACTGCGCACACACACGGTCTCATCGACGCCCCCTCTATGGACTCCGGCCGAACACGATTCTCTTCCGGACGCTCGGCCCGTGGCAAGATGACGGCCGTTGGTTTCCGTCAACGCCATGCCGACGTGACCGCGGGTAGCCTGACGGGCATGACCAGATGGCCCGAGAACCCCGACGATCCGGTCGATCCCGCGATCGCCCCGCTGATCGAGGCCGGCGAAGGCGAGGCCGAGGGCTTCGACGTCGCCGAGGCCGACCTGATCGAGCACGCCGAGCACGGCGACCAGCACGGCACCGACCCGATCTGGCACGACGCCGCGGGGTTCCCTGCCGAGGAGGACCCTGAGCTCGACGACGAGCGCTACGGCGCCGGCGACGACGAGGATCCCGAGACCTGAGCGCGCTCGACGCGACCTCTCTTGACGCCGACGAGCAGGCCCTGGTCGAGCGCGTCGCCGCGCGGCGCGACGAGCTGGTTGCGCTCACCTGTCAGCTGATCGCGTTCGACACCACGAGCCGGTCGGGCGTCGACGACCCGCCGCGCGACGAGGCCGCCCTGCAGGGGCTGCTCGCCGAGCGGCTCCGCGCGCGCGGTGCCGAGATCGACCTGTGGGAGCCGGCGGCGCGCGACGTCGCCGGGCACCCGCTGTCGGTGGACGGAATCGGGTTCGACGGCCGCCCGCAGCTGGCGGCGCGCCTGCGCGGCAGCGGCGGCGGTGCGTCGCTGCTGCTGAACGGGCACATCGACGTCGTGCCGGCCGGCCGCGAGGACGGATGGGAGCACGACCCGTTCGACGCGCAGGTCGTGGACGGACGGGTGGTGGGCCGCGGCGCCTGCGACATGAAGGGCGGCATCGCCGCGATGGTCGTCGCCGCCGAGGCGCTGGCCGAGACCGGCGGGCTGCGCGGCGACCTCGTGGTCTGCACGAACACCGACGAGGAGTCCAGCGGCGTCGGCGCGCTGGCCTGCGCGCGCCATGGCGTCACCGCCGACTTCACGATCGTCACCGAGCCGAGCGGGCTCGAGGTCTGGCCCGCCTGTCGCGGGACCGTCTACTGCACGATCGAGGTCCCCGGCCGCGCCGGCCACGCCGAGCAGGAGCATCCGCACTGGCGCGACGGCGGTGCCGTCAACGCGATCGAGAAGGCCCGCTTCGTGCTCGACGGCGTCGACCGCCTGCGCCGCGAGTGGCGCTCGCGCGCCGATCTGCGGCACCCGCTGCTCGACCCGCCGGACATCGTCCCGACCAAGTTCGTGGCCGACGCCGGCTGGGACGTGACGATCCCCGACCGCGCGGTCGTCCACATCTCCGTGCTGATCGTCCCGCAGCAGGCCGACGCCCACGGATGGACCGGCGATGCGCAGGCCGAGGTCGAGAGCTTCCTCCGCGCGTGGTGCGCGACCGAATCGTGGCTGGCCTCCCACCCGCCGACGTTCGGCTGGCACACCGAGGTCAACCCGTCCGAGACGCCGGTCGACACGCCGAGCGTGCGCGCGCTGCTCGGCGCCAACGCGGCGCTCGGCCTCCCGGTCACGCTCGGCGGCCTCGGCAGCTGGTACGACGGCGCGACGTTCGCGCTGGAGACGGGGTCGCCGGCGCTGATGTACGGCCCGCGCTCGATCGACTGGGCGCACACGGTCGGCGAGTACGTGCCGATCGACGATCTCGTCGCCTGCGCGCAGGGGATCGCGGTCGCCGGGTGGCGGCTCTGCCGCTGACGCGCGCCGGACGCCGGTTGTCGACTTTCAGGCGCTCTGCGGGGGGTAACTCGACACGGTGGCGCGTTGCCGCTCGCCGATGCGGCGTCAGCGAGCGCTCGCGACCAGCTCCACCAGCGACGGCGTGACATCGCCGACGACCGGCACGGCCGCGGCCGCGAGCGCGAGCGCGTCCGGCTGCGGCGCGTAGTGCGGGTTCGGGACCGCGATCACGGTCATGCCCGCCGCGACGGCGGCGCGGAGGCCGTTGCTCGAGTCCTCGATCGCGACGCAGTCCGCCGCCGGCACGCCAAGGCCGTGCGCCGCCGCGAGGTAGACGTCCGGCGCGGGCTTGCCGCGCTCGACCTCCTCGGAGGAGACGGTCACGCGGAACGCGTCGCCGAAGTCGGCCAGCTCGAGCACCAGATCGATCAGCTCCCGGTTCGACGACGACGCGAGCGCCAGCGGCCAACGCGCCGCGAGCGAACGGACCGCCGCGGCGGCGCCCGGCAGCAGCGGGAGCGCACGCCGGTAGCCGGCCTCCATCCGCTCCACGACCTGGCGGTTGATCTCGGCCACGGCGAGCGGGACGCCGAGCTCGTCGCGCAGGTACGCCGCCCACTCCGGCGAGCTCATACCCATCATCACGTGCGGCGCCTCCGCGCGCCAGCGGCCGCCGGTCTCGCGGACGAGCGCCTCCTTGACGCCGTTCCAGAGCGGCTCGGAGTCCAGCAGCACGCCGTCGAGGTCGAAGATCACCGCCGCCGGCATCAGCGCGCGCCTGCCCGTTCGAGCATCCCCACCCGCGCACCGTATCCGCTCGCGGCAGTGCTCGAGCGCCCCGACCGCGTCGGCGTGACCGCGATCGTCCGATGAGCGTGCCGGGCGGGTTCAGGTGTGCGCCGCGGGGCGCGCCGCCTTGCGCGCCAGCAGCGCGGCGTCCGCCGCGGAAGTCAGCGCCCGCAGCTCCGCATCGGGACCGCCCGCGGCGTGGCCGAACGTGATGGTCACCGGCGCGCCGGAAGGGTCGCGGACCGCGTCGGCGACCGCCGCTTCGAGCCGCTCGAGGACGCCGCGAGCCACGGCCTCGGAGGCGTCGGGCAGCAGGACCGCGAACTCGTCGCCGCCCCAGCGGAACACCTGGTCGCCGGCGCGGGAGGACTCCGAGAGCACGCGCGCGACGGCCGCCAGGCACGCATCGCCGGCGAGATGTCCGTGGCGATCGTTGATCTGCTTGAAGCCGTCGAGGTCACCGATGGCGAGCACCAGCGTCCCCGTGCGCGGCAGCGCGAACAGCTCGTCGAGCGCCCGCCGGTTCGCGAGATGGGTGAGCTGATCCACGCGCGCGAGGCGGGCCTGCCCGCGCACGCGCGCCATCAGCAGCGCCAGCGCGGTGGTGACGAACAGCCAGACGGTGAGCGAGACGACCGTCGCGAGCAGCGCGTCGGCATCGGGCGCGTAGAGGGCGGGCGAGAGCGCGATCGCGCTGACCGCCGCGGCGAACCACGCGAACCGGCGCGGTGACAGCGCCGCCGATCCGAGGATGAGCGCGAGCAGATGCAGCTCGTGGTACGGCGCGTCCCAGCCTCCGGCCAGCCACTGCATCAGCCCGACGTCGATCGGGAGCGCCCACGTCACCGCGAGCAGGTGGCGGGCGGTGACCCTCGCCTGGTAGCGACGGAACGTCACCAGGGCGATCGCGCTCAGCGCCTGGATGCCGCCGCCGGCGGCCCAGCCCCACGCGCCGAGCTGGGCGGTCGGCGGCGCGGGGATCATCAGCGCGCAGGCGATCACGATGCCGACCGCCCAGCCCTTGACCGCGAGGTCGCGAACCCGCCCGAAGTTCGTACCGGTGAGCGCCTGCTTCTCCACCTCACCGGTAGTCGGCAGGCACAGCCGATCTGTGAAGGGCGACCGGCCGGCTCAGCCCCGGGCCATGCCCGTGACCGCGACGAGCCCCTCGACCACGCGCGCCGGTCCACTCACCAGCGCGATCGCGCCGCGCGTGTCGACGCTCAGATCCCAGCGGGCGCGGAGGTCGCGGAGGCCCGAGAGCGCGGAACTGGGCAGCACGGCGGTCACGCGCGCGCCCGGCCGGCCCGGGCGCCGCCGCTGGGCGGCATGCTCGAGCCAGCCGTGGAGCATCGCGTCGATCTGGTCGGCGACATCGATCATGACCGGGACGACGCCGCGTCCCCGTCCTGGATTCCGTCCCGCAGAACCGCTGCGGTCGGCGGTCAGGGCGGTCGCCGGCCGTCAGGCGCCGGCGGCGGCGCCAGTGCTCGGCAGCTCGATGTCCTTGTTCTCGGGGACGAACTTGCTGGCCGTGAACGTCGCGCCCTGCGGGTCGCTGATCACGGTCATCCGGACCCACGGCGCGTCGAACGGCGGGACGACCACCCAGCCGCCGAGCTTGTCCGCGCGCTTGGCGATCTCGTCGGCGTCGTCGACCGCGAACGTCACGCCCCAGTGCGGCGGCGTGTCGGGCTGGTCGTCCGGGATCGGGACGATCGTCGCCACGACGTCCTCGAAACGCTCCGGCGCGCCCATCGCGGCCATGCCCTCGCGCATCCCGGGGTTGCGCTGCTCGAGGAAGTCGCCGTAGCCGGGGAGCGCCCAGGCCGAGAAGCCGCCGACCGGCAGCACCTCCCAGCCGAAGACGGCACCGTAGAACGCGCCCGCGCCGTCGACGTCCCGCGTGTTGAGGTCGTTGAAGTTGACCGAGCCCGGCTCGTTGACGACCGCGGCCCCGCGCTGCGCGCCCGCCTGCCAGACCTTGAACGCGGCGCCCGACGGGTCGGCGAACGTGGCCATGCGCCCGAAGTCGCCCGCGTCCGCGGGCGGCGACAGCACGGTGCCGCCGGCGGCGTGCACGCGGGCGGCGGTGGCCTCGGCGTCCTCGACCCAGATGTACGTGTTCCAGGCAGCGGTGTCGCCGGATCCGACCGCGGCGACGTCACCGCCGGGCAGCCGGGCGATGAAGTACGGCGCCGGCGAGCCCGGCGGCATCACGTTCTCGAGCTCCCAGCCGAAGAGCCCGCTGTAGAAGGCGACGGCGGCCTCCGGGTCGGGCTGCGTGGTGTCGACCCAGCAGGGGACGCCGGGGATGTAGCGGTCCGTGTGACTCATCGGCCCACCGTACGAGAGGTCTAGGTCAGTATCTGTCCTCGATTTCGAAGACACTGCACGCGATGGGCGACACCCCCAGCCGGCTGCTCCAGCTGCTCTCGCTCCTGCAGGCGCGACGCGACTGGCCGGGCCAGGAGCTCGCCGAGCGGCTCGAGGTCTCGCCGCGGACGATCCGGCGCGACGTCGGACGGCTGCGCGCGCTCGGCTATCCGGTCGAGTCGGTGACCGGGCCGGGCGGCCGCTACCGGCTGCACGCCGGCACCGCGATGCCGCCGCTGCTGCTCGACGAGGACGAGGCGATCGCGATCGCGGTCGGCCTGCGCACCGCGGCGCGGGCCTCGGTGACCGGGATCGAGGAGACGTCGGTGCGCGCGCTGGTCAAGCTCGAGCAGGTGCTGCCGGCGCACCTGCGCCGCCGTGTCGCCGCGCTCGGGTCGGCGACCGTCGTGGCGGCGGGCGCCGGCCCGACGGTCGACCCGCAGCACCTGACCACGATCGCCGCCGCCTGCCGCGACACGGAATGCCTGCGCTTCGCGTACCGCAGCCGCGACGGCACGCCGACCCGCCGCGACGTGGAACCGCACTCGCTCGTGAACTACTGGCGCCGCTGGTACCTCGTCGGCTGGGACCGCGGCCGCGCAGCCTGGCGCACGTTCCGCGTCGACCGGCTCACCAAGCCGACCGCCACCGGCGTCCGGTTCACGCCACGGCGGCTGCCGGCCAAGGACGCCGCCGCGTACGTGGAGCAGAGCATCACGAGCGGCAGCCGCTACGAGGCCCGCATCGTCGTGCACGAACCGGCGGACCAGCTCGCCCGGCGCCGTCCGCACCTCGCCGGCGCGCTCGAGCCGATCGACGACCGGAGCTGCC
>DASSUW010000361.1:0-6700 GCA_035706585.1 Solirubrobacteraceae bacterium
TTGACGAAGTCGCCGAACTGGGCCTCCCACAGCACGAGCGTCTCCGGCGCCTCCATCGAGTAGCCGTACTCGAAGCCGAGGCAGGCGAT
Organism: Solirubrobacteraceae bacterium; assembly: GCA_035706585.1. Classification (GTDB taxonomy): domain Bacteria; phylum Actinomycetota; class Thermoleophilia; order Solirubrobacterales; family Solirubrobacteraceae; genus DASSUW01. The sequence goes on from DASSUW010000361.1 coordinate 90, forward strand.
CTCCGACAGCGGCGAGTTGTGCAGCTCCATCGGCGCCTTCGCTTCCGGCAGCGACTGGATCGGCGAGATCCGCTGACCCGTGTTGGCGTCGTGCAGGACGAGGTGGCGCTGGGAGAACGTCCCGCGCTCGGAGTCCTGGCCGGTCAGGCGGATCGGCGTGCCCTCCGACAGCAGCGACGCGAACGCCAGCGCCTCGGCGTGCGCCCAGTCGATCCCGCCGTCCGGCCCGACGGTCTCGCGCCGGCGCTCGAGCTGCTTGATCAGCTTGGGATGGACCGTGAAGCCGTCGGGGACCGCCAGCAGCTCCTCGTTGAGCCGGCGCAGCGCGTCGGCGTCGACGGCGGTCCTGACCTCGGGGGACGGCGAGCGGTCGAGCTCGTAGCCGCCGGTCGGCTGCTCGGCGCCCTCGCCGGCCAGCTCGTCCTTGAGCTCCTTGTGGCGGCGCGAGAGCGTGTCCCAGATCTCCTGGGCCAGCGCGTCGGTCTCGTCCTTGGTCATCACGCCCTGGTCGACGAGCTGCTCGGCGAACACGTCGCGCACCGGCGTCTTGCGCTTGATGATCGCGGCCATGTCGGGCTGCGTGTAGGCCGGCTCGTCGGTCTCGTTGTGGCCGAAGCGGCGGTAGCCGATCAGGTCGATCATCACGTCGTGGCCGAACTCCTGGCGGAACGCGAACGCCAGGCGCACCGCCGAGATGCACGCCTCCACGTCGTCGGCGTTGACGTGGATGATCGGGACGTCGAAGCCCTTCGCGATGTCCGACGCCCACCGGGTCGAGCGCGAGTCGTCCGGGTCGGTCGTGAAGCCGACCTGGTTGTTCTGGATGATGTGCAGCGTTCCGCCGACGGTGTAGCCGTCGAGCGCCTGCAGGTTCAGCGTCTCCGACACGACGCCCTGGCCGGGCAGCGCGGCGTCGCCGTGCAGGATGATCGGGATCGCCGCGTTCGTGTCCAGGTGCGCGTGCGGGCCCTGGCGCGACGTCTGCACGGCGCGCGTGGCGCCCTCCACGACCGGCGAGACGTACTCGAGGTGGCTGGGGTTGGACTCCAGGCGCACGATGATCGAGCTGCCGTCGTCGAGCCGGTAGGTGCCCTGGGCGCCGTGGTGGTACTTGACGTCGCCGGTGCCGCCCTGCGGGATCGTCGTCACGGCCTCGATCGACGACGCGCCCTCGAACTCGCGGAAGACGGTCTCGTACGCGCGCCCGAGGTTGTGCGCGAGCACGTTCAGCCGGCCGCGGTGCGCCATGCCGAGCACGACCTCGCGGGCGCCTTGGGCGGCCGAGAGCTGGATCATCTCGTCGAGCATCGGGACCGTCATGTCCAGGCCCTCGATCGAGAACTGCTTCTGCCCCAGGTAGGCCTTGTGCATGAAGCGCTCGAGCGAGTCGACCTGGGTGAGCCGCCGCAGGAGCTTGACCTTCTCCTCGGCCGCCAGCGGGGCCCGGAAAGCGCCCGACTCGATCTTCTCGCGCAGCCACATGCGCTGGCGGTGCGAGGAGATGTGCTCGATCTCGTAGGCGATCGTGCTGCAGTACGTCTCACGCAGGTGCGGCAGCGCGTCGGCCAGCGTGGCGCCCGGCACGTAGGTGCGCAGGATCTTGGCCGGGATCTTGGCCATGATCTCGGGCGTCAGGCCGAGCGGCTCGGGGTCGAGCGCCGGGTCGCCCTCGGGCTCGGAGCCCAGCGGGTCCAGCCGCGCGGCGAGGTGGCCGTGCGTGCGGTGGGCCTTGATCAGCGACGTCGCGGCCTGCACGGCCTGCAGCAGCTGCTCGCTCGGCGGCGCCTCGGGCACGACCGCGTGCTCGGCGGTGGGCGCCTCGACCGGGGCGGGCGGGGCGGCCGCGGGCGCCGGCGCGTCGGGCACGGCGGCGACGTGCACGCCGAGGTCGGAGAAGACCTGCTCGTAGAAGCCGTGCTCGCCCTGCAGGTACTGCTCGATCACCTGCAGGAACTGGCCGGACTCGGCGCCCTGGATGATGCGATGGTCGTACGTCGACGTCATCGTCATGACCTTCTCGGCGCCGATCTGCGCGCCGACCTGGCCGAGGCCGGGTGGGTAGCCGATCGCGCCGGTGGCGACGATCGTGCCCTGGCCCTTCATCAGCCGCGGCACCGAGGCGATCGTGCCGATGCCGCCCGGGTTGGTGAGCGAGATGTTCGCGCCCTGCAGGTCGTCCGCGGTCAGCTTGTTGTCGCGCGCGCGGGCGATCAGGTCGCCGAACGCGTCGAGGAACGCGGGGAAGCTCAGCCGCCCGGCGTCGCGAATCACCGGGACCATGAGCGTGCGGCCGCCGTCCTTGCGCTCGACGTCGACGGCGATGCCGAGGTTCACCGCGCCGGCGTCGAGCACGTGCGGCTTGCCGCCGATCTCCTCGAACGTGTGGGCCATGACCGGCATCTGCTCGGTCGCCGCGCGCGCGATCGCGTACGCGATCAGGTGCGTGAAGGAGACCTTGTGGCCGGCCTCCTTGAGCTGCTTGCGGCGGCCGTCGAGCGTCGTGACGGTGAGCGTGCGGAACGAGGTCGCGGTCGGGACCTCGCGCGACTCGTCCATGTAGCGGGCGAGCATCGCGCTCGCGCCCTTGATCAGCTGCGCCTCGGCGGGCGCCGCGGCTCCGTTGCCGGCGGCGAGGACGTCCGCCTTCGAGATCCGGCCGGCCGGCCCGGACCCCTGCACCCTGGACAGGTCGACGCCCTCGGCGGCGGCCACGCGCGCCGCGACGGGCGTCACCTTGACGGTGTCGGGGATCGGCGGCGGCGGCGCGCTGCCCTGCGGCCGCGGCGCGCTCGTCGGCTCGGGTGCCTTGGCGGGCGCGGGCCGGGCGCCGTTCCCGGTCGTCATGCGCGCCAGCACCTGACCGACATGGACGGTGTCACCCGCCTGCGCCAGGATCTCCTCGATCGTGCCCGAGGCGGGCGCCGGGACCTCGGCGTCGACCTTGTCGGTGGAGATCTCGACGATCGTCTCGTCCTCGGCCACCTCTTCGCCGGCCTGCTTGGCCCACTCGAGGATCGTGCCCTCGGTGACCGACTCGCCCATCGCCGGCATCACGATGTCGACGCTCTGGCCACCGGACTCCTCGGCGGGCGGCGCCTCCGCAACCGGAGCGCCGCCGTTCGGCGAGATCTCGGCGAGCACCTCCCCGACCTTCACCGTGTCGCCGTCGGCGGCGTGGATCTTGACGACGGTGCCCGCGCTCGGGCTGGGCACTTCCGCGTCCACCTTGTCGGTGGAGATCTCGACGAGGACCTGGTCTTCCGAGACCTCGTCGCCCTCCTTTACCTGCCACTCCAAGATGGTGCCCTCGGAGACCGAGTCACCCATCTGAGGCATGGTCACCTGGACCGTGGTGTTGACCGCCATCGCTGGCCTAAGACCATACCGCGTTCAGGCGGACCTTCCGGCCGGTGCAGCACGCCGTTCATGGACGATGAAGCCGATGCTTCCGGCAAACGGTCCGATGCCTCCGACGACGGCGACCATCACGGCCAGCCACAGCGGGATCACGCGCAGGCGCGCGGCGATGATGCAGAGCGTCGACGAGACGATCCAGCCGATGCCGTGCGTCCACCCGAGCACGTACTTGACGTCCTCGTTCCCGTGGCCCAGCCACATGATCAACAGGGCCAGGTAGACCGCCGACAGGAAGAACGACAGGTACTTCAGACGCGTGAAGGTGATCACGCGAGCAGCGTCGCCATCCGGCGCAGCACGGGGTCGGCCTCGTCCGGCCACTGCTCCGGCTCGGGCGCCCACCAGGCGTGGGCGTCGTGCTCGGCATCACGCTGCACCTGTGCCCCATCGGCGAGCCACGCCTGGCCGACGAGCATGGTCATGCCGGTCGGCAGCGAGAGCAGCGCCTCGACGGCGAAGCGCTCGGGGGTGACCGACCACTCCTCCTCCAGCTCACGCGTGAGCGCCTGGACCGGGTCCTCGCCGACCTCGACGGCGCCCCCGGCCCCGAGCGCCCAGCGGCCCGCCCAGGTCGCGACCCACGGCGCGCGCCGGCCGGCGAGCCAGCGCCCCGCGGCATCGCGTGCGATGCACAGCACCGACAGCGCGGCGGCGGCGTCGTCGCCGAGCCGGACCGACCAGCGCATCGGCTGCAACGTCATCCGCAGCACGTCGGCGTCGGCGTCGAACGCGCACAGCCGGGCGGCGAGGCCGTCGTGGGCGGGCGATCCCCGATCCTCGAGCTCCGCGATCGCGCGGTCGGCGGCGGCGCTCTGCTCGGGCCCCGGCTCGAACGACTCCGCGCGCCACTGCACGGCCACCTGGCCGCGCTCCCACGGGCCACGCGCGAGGATGCCGGTCGGGAAGCTCACTGAAGCGATGAGGGTACCCCCGGGTAGTCTTGGGACCGTGGCCAACCTCGATGCGTCCGCCAAGAACATGCAGGCCGTCTGCAAGGCCAAGGAGGCCCACGACAAGAGCTGCCCGTACGGCGGCACCGCCAAGCGCGTCCACCTGTCGTGGTTCGACCTCGAGCGGATCGGCTGGGAGGAGGGCGACGTGATCTGCGGCCTGATCGTCGTCGGCGACTCCCAGGTCGCCACCGGGATGATGCGCGTCACCTGTGACGCCGAGCCGGGCGGCGGCAAGGAGGAAGCCGAGGAAGAGGTCGTCGAGGCGGTGTCCGAGCGCGAGCTCGTGACGGTCGCGCCGGGCGAGATCAGCGGCCCTCGCTGATCTCCAGCTCGCGCCCGAACGCCTTCTTGAACACCTCGGCCTCGTTGAGCGCGGCCCAGCGGGCGATCGTGACGTCCTGGTGCGCGTCCAGCGTCAGCTCGACGCGGCCGTCGTCCAGCCGCACGCGGACGCGGTCCACCGCCTGATCGCGCGAGCGCTCGAGCTGCTCGGCCACGCGCAGGACCGCCGAGCCGCGCGTGAGCATCTCCTCGTCCCCGTCCTCCCCGAGCGCCGAGAACTGCCCGAGCGTCGGCGTGCCCTTGCGGTGATAGCGCGCCATCTGCCCGATCAGCGCCGTCTCGCGCGGCGAGAAGCCTGGGAGGCCGGCGTTGAGGATCAGGTAGCGCGAGTGCTTGTGGTGGTCGTCGTAGTCGATCGACATCCCGATGTCGTGCAGCATCGCGGCCGCCCACACCAGCTCGCGCTCCACGGCGTCGCCGCTGCCGAGCGCGTCCCACATCGTCAGCGCGAGGTCGGCGACGTGCTCGGTGTGGGCGGTGAGCTGGCCGTACTCGGCCGCGAGGTTGCGGACCGACGCCCGGCGCACGTTGTTGAACAGTGGCGGGTCGCGATGCGAGAGCAGCTGGCTGAAGAACACGCCCTCGCGCAGGCCGGCCTCGGTGACCTCCATCACGTCGAAGTCGCCCGCGTCCATCACCGCCTGGACGACCATCGCGCCCGCGAGGATGAGGTCGCCGCGCTCGGGCTTGATGCCGGGGACCTTCCCGCGCTCGGCCGGGGACATGTCGGCGAAGTCCTCGACCATCTCGTCGAGCACCTTCCGGCGCAGCGGGAACCCCTGGACGCCGAACGCCGGCAGCCCGAGCCGCAGCATCGCCGCGGTTCCCAGGTTGCGCACCGTGCCGCCGATGCCCGCCAGGTCGCCGTCCTTGCCGAGCCACGGGACCTCGGCCAGCGCCGCGCCGACGTGCTCGCGCAGCGCCTTCAGGTGCTTGGGCTTGAGCGACTTCTGCGCCAGGAACCGCTCGGTCATGCGCACGGCGCCGAACGGCCACGAGCGCATGTCGCGCCCCTCGCGGTCCTTGACCAGCGTCAGCTGCATCGAGCCGCCGCCGATGTCGAGCGCGACGCCGTTGCTCAGCGTCGTCGAGTTGACGGCCGCGAGATAGCCGTAGAACGCCTCCTCCTCGGTCGACAGCACGCGCACGTCGAGCGCGGCCCGCTCGAGGAACTCGTCGCGGTTGTCGGCGTCGCGGATCGCCGAGGTGGCGACCGCCTGCACGTCGTCGATCCCGGTGGCGCGGCAGAAGTGCGCATACAGCTCGACGGTCTCCAGCGCCCGCTCCATCGGCTCCTCGGCGAGCCTGCCGGTCTCCTCCAGCCCTTCGCCGATGCGGACGGTCTCGTGGATCTCGTCCGAGAGCCGGAACCACGAGTCGTCGACCCACGTGAAGACGACCAGCCGGAACGAGTTGGACCCGAGGTCGATCACCGCGAGCCGTTTCTCGCCCACGGCAGCGAAGCGTACCCGGGATCTCGCGCGGGCACGCTGCGGTACGGCCTACCTCATCGCCCGGCCCTGGCTGGCGCGCGGTGCCGCTTGGTGCCCGCGCGGCGCTCGGCCGTCGCGGCGTTGCGACCGCCGCGGTTCGTCGCCGTCACCGTGCAGCGCAGGCCGCGCCGCGCGTCACGGCGGCGCACCGTGTACCGCCAGCGATGTCCGAGGGCCCTGCTCCCGCCCGGCCGCGTCCACCGCACGCTGAATCGCGCCGGCGTGCCGCGCCATACGCCGCGCGTGCAGCGGACGTGTGCGCCCGGCGCGAGCCGGCCGACGATGCGCGGCGCCCTCAGCGGGTCCGGCTGCACGGCCGTGAGCGCTCCCAGCGCGAAGTCGCGCGCGCGGTCCACGCGCGTGAAGACGTCGTAATACCCGCGACTGGCGCAGGCGTCGCCGCCGG
>DASSUW010000362.1:0-3236 GCA_035706585.1 Solirubrobacteraceae bacterium
GGCCGCGGCGACCTTCACGATCCTCGCGGTGTGGGGCTTCGTCGACGGCCGCGATGTCGCGGGCGTCTTTGTCGCCGATACCGCCGACAACGTCACGCACGCGATCCTCGCGGCGCTCGCGCTGGTGGTCGGCATGCCGCCGCGCCAGCGGCCGACGGACGGCGAGCACGCCGCGCGGCGCGACCGGGGCTCCGGCCCGCGCCGGAGCCCCGCAAGCCTGCGCGCGGTCGACCGTCAGTAGGCCTGGGCGACCGCGCTCAGACGGCGACGGAGACGCTGCGACCGGTGATCTCGAGCTCGCGCGTCGCCATGTCCACGCTGCCATGGATCGCGACGACGGCCGTGTTGTAGTCGCTGTACTCGGGCACGGACGTCGAGAACAGCGCGAAGCCGCGGATCTCGTGGACGTTCGGCGCCGCGGGATCCGGAATCGCGTAGCCGCGGACGTCGGCCGAGATCGACCCGGTCTCCGTCTCGATCGTCTCGCGGATGTCGAGCACGACGCTGCCGTCGGCGCGGATCCGCACCTGGTCGATGCCGCGGACGCGGGCGCCGGCGAGCTCGCCGGCCGTCATGCGACCGTCGAAGTAGTTGTCGAGCCGGATCCCGCCGTCGACGGGGCCGATCTCGACGGTGTCGGTGAGGCGCGCCTGGAAGGCGTAGTCGAGGTTCATGGCCGGCCTCTCACGCCGCCGCGAGCGTCTCGACCGGCGGGGGCGTGCCGAGCACGCGCGTGCCGTACGGCACCCACTCGTCGTCGAAGACGCTGACGATCGTGTTGGATCCGAACACGCCGGTGACGCGGGCGGTGCCGTCGCCGGCGCCGACGACGTCGTGCGGCACCTCGGCGGGCACGACGGCGATGCCGCCGGTGGTCACCCGGCGCCGGTGGTCGCCGACCACCACGTCGACCTCGCCCGTCAGCACGACGAGCACCTCCTCGGCGCTGTCGGTGTGGCGGCCGAGGCGCATGCCCCGGTCGAGCTCGAAGTAGACGGCGGCGCTCCCGCGGGCGCCGGTGCCGCGGTGGACCGGCCAGGCGGCGCGAACGACGTTGGCCTCGTCGTCGCGATGGTGGGCAGGGAGCAGCTCGAGCTCCCGGGTCTGGACTGCGTACATGGCGTAGCTCCGATTTCGTTGGACATGCTGCATGACGAATATGTCGATCCGCCGTGCCGATGTCCAGCGATCCGTCAGTCGTCGGACATTTCGGTTATCATGCTGTCCATCGAAATGGCACGACGGTACGAACAGCGAGAGCGCGCGCGCCGGCACGACGAGACCCGGCAGCGGATCGTCGATGCCCTGATCGAGCTGCACGAGACGGTCGGCGCGGCGCAGACGACGGTCGTCGAGGTGGCGCGGCGCGCAGGCGTCGGGCGCATGACGGTCTACAACCACTTCGCGACCGAGGCCGACATGGTCACCGCCTGCACGGCGCATTGGATCGCGCTGCATCCGCCGCCCGACGTCGAGGCCTGGGCGCGGATCCGCGATCCGGACGAACGGCTCGCCGCCGCGCTGAACGAGCTCTACGCGTACTACCGCGAGACGCAGGCGATGTGGACGACCGCGTACCGCGACGTCGCCCTGGTCGAGTCGCTCGGCGAGATCATGGACCGCACGTGGTTCGCGCTGCTCGCGCGGGCCGTCGCGGTCCTGGCGGCCGGGCGCGGCCTGCGGGGCAGCCGCCGGCAGCGGGTCGCCGGTGCCGTACGGCTCGCCATCGACTTCCCGACCTGGCGCACGCTCACCGCGTCAGGGCTCGGCGACCGGGACGCGGCCGCGGTCGCCGCCGCGTTCGTCGCGGCCAGCTCGTCGGTCAGCTGACGATCGCGACGGCGGTATCGCAACTCAGCCGCTCACGCCGGTTGGGAACTGCGTGAAACGAGCCGTATTCCTGACACTTCTGGCGACGTTCTGCCTGGCCGCGACGCCGGCGGCAGCGAAGCCGCACAAGCCGCTCGTCGGTTTCGGCGAGCAGAACCCGTGGATCTTCAGCGATCAGCACTGGTTGACGCTCGCGAAGAACGAGCGACGCTACGTCCGCTACGTCATGCCGTGGGACGCCCTGCGCTACAAGCGCACGCGGGCGACCGTCGACCTCTGGATGGAGGCGGCGAAGTACCGGCACGCGCGGGTCCTGCTCGCCTTCGGGCACTCGGCGCGCCGGCATCGGCAGCTCAAGCTGCCGAGCCGCCGGCAATATCGCCGGCAGATCCGGGCCGTCCGCCGCCGCTACCCGTTCGTGAGGACGTTCCAGACCTGGAACGAGGCGAACCACGGCTTCCAACCGACGTATCGCAAGCCGCGGCGCACCGGGCACCTGTACGACGTGCTCGTCAAGACGTGCCACGGCTGCGTCGTCACGGCGCCGTCGGTGATGCTCACCGGCCGCAAGACGATCCGCTGGATCAAGCGGTTCAGGCGCGCCGCCAAGCGTCCGGTCCGGATCTGGGCCGTCCACAACCACATCGACGCCAACCGCAACACCAAGCGCCGCACGCGGATGTTCCTGCGCAACACGCATCACCGCGTGTGGTTCACGGAGGTCGGCGCGATCTGGAACCGCTGGATGCCCAACCGGCACCGCCGCGGCTGGCACAAGGTGCGGCGCTACAACCACCGCACCGCGGTCCGGGCGATGCGCAACATCTTCAAGCTCGCGCGGCTCAACCGGCGGCGCGTACGGCGCATCTACGTCTACAACTGGTTCGGCCGGCGGGAGCGGCGGCCGCGCTGGGACTCCGGCGTGGTGTCGTCCGACGGCGAGATCCGCCGCACGTTCCGCACGCTCAGGGCGCAGATGCGCAAGTACGCGCGCTGAGATGACCGATCGCCGTGCGTCGCTCGACGACGCACGGCGATCCGTGCCACTGCAGCGCCGTCAGACGACGAGGCTCTTGCCGGAATCGTCGAACAGCTTCATGCGGCTGGTGTCGACGACGAGCTCGGCCTCGTTGCCGCGGCTCGCCTTGCTCTCGGCCGACAGGCGAGCGACGATCGAGGGCCCGTCGCCGTGCGACGCGAGCTCGCCGAGCCCCGCGTCGGCCGCGAGCTCGTCGAGGTCCGCGATGTGGAGCCGCTCGGCGTGGACGTCGAAGTAGACGTAGAGCTCTGAGCCCATCGATTCGACGACGTCGATCTTGGTGCGGAACTTCATGTGGTCGCCGTTGGTGTCCTTGTGCACGGCGGCGTCCTCGAAGTGCTCGGGACGGATCCCGACGATCACATCA
>DASSUW010000363.1:0-5777 GCA_035706585.1 Solirubrobacteraceae bacterium
GGAGCGGGCGCGGGCCGTGCGCGTGCCAGCGACGACGGGCGAAGCGCGGCGCCAGGTACAGCGCGACACGGCGCACGTCGCGCGCGACGGGCCGGACGCGAGCGCCGAGGACGGCGGCCGCGCGCGGGCTCGTTGCGGCGCCGAACAGCTCGTCGCCGCCGATGCCGGTGAGCAGGGCGCCACCGCGGGCGGCGTCCAGCATCGGCACATGGAAGTGCGCGTTGAACGGCCACAGCAGCCCGTGCCGGCGCAGGACTCCGGCCGCGACCGGCCCAACCACGTCGAGCTCGTCGGCGAACGTCAGACGCGACCAGTCGTCGAGGCCGAGGTGCGCGACGACGAGCTCCTGCCAACGCGCCTCGTCAGCGGCCGGCGCGCCCAGGGCGCGGATCGTCACGGGGACGGGATCCGCAAGCCCCTCGCGCCGCGCCACCCGCGCGGCGACGGCCAACACGGCCGACGAGTCGCGCCCGCCGGAGAAGCTCACGAGACAGGGCGGTCGCCGCAGCGCCGGTAGGACGGCCGCCTCGAGCGCGGACAGCGGATCGCGCGGCGCGGCCGGCGTGCGCTCGGCGGGCGGATCGGTGCCGATCACGACGCCGAGCGCCAACTCGAGCGGCGTGAGGGGCGCGGTCACTCGGCCAGCAGGCCCTGCTCCGCGAGCGCAGCGATGAACTGATCCGCGTCCGCGGTCGCGCGCGCCGGGTCGATGCCGTAGGCGCGGACCAGCTCGTCGGCCAGGGCCTCGCGCGTCGTCCCCGTGACGAGGGCGCGCCACAGCAGGGTGCCGGCGCCGTTGGCCGCCAGGTACGTCGAGCCGCGCCCTTCGAGCGCGATCACCTCGCCGTCGATCTCCCGCCAATGCAGGTCCGCGTCTCGCAGTCGCAGCTCCATCAGCCCGCCTCCTCTGTCGTCGTTGACCCGATACCCCGCGCCTCCAGCGCGAGATTGTGCTCCGAGCGCGCCACGCGGGCGTTGCGAACCGCCAGCGCCGCGCGCTTGATCTTCGCCCGCCGCGGCTCGTGCCGCATGCGGCCGAGCGTGGCGCGGAGCTCCGCGCGCACGGCGCGGATGGCCGCCCTCGCGGGCATGCCCCACACCGGCGCCAGAAGATCCTTGAGGTGCCATTCGAAGACCGTGCGCTCGCGGACACCGCGCAGGTGCCGTGCCCAGATCGCGACCGCCGCCGAGCGGCCGTCGCCGTCGACGACCGAACGCACGGCCGCGCGCGTGGTGCGCCACATGCGCTGGCACCCCCACTCGCGGGCGAGCCGGGCGACCTCCGCCTCGTCGCTGCGGCGCAGCATGACGGCGACGTCGACGAGGTTCCCGAGCCGGCCCAGCGGCTGATGCTCCCAGGCGTGGCCGGCGAGCAGCAGCGCGTGGTGCTCCGGCGGCAGCGTGTCGATGCCGGGCACCGGCAGCCGGCTCGGCACGGCGGCGGCGAGCAGGTCCTCGGTCGACGGGCCCGGAATCGCGGCCGGCCAGTTCGCGCGCATGTGCAGCTCGATCACCAGCGGCAGGCCGGGCCACCACAGCGGACGCAGATGGTGGATCCCGGCGTAGACGTCGGGGTCGAAGACCTCCTGGAAGCCGGCGTCGATCAGGGCGGCCTGCGCCGCCTCGGCGTCGTCGGTCAGCAGGTCCAGGTCGCCGAACGCCCGCAGCCCCGTCTGCCCGTAGTCGAGCGCGACCTCGGGGCCCTTCATCAGCACGAGCGGCCCGTCGTAGGCCGCGCGTGCTCGTGCCAGCACCGGGATGACGGCGAGCTCGTCGACCGCCGCGCGGGTCTGGTCGGCGATCAGCCCGGCGTCGAGCGGCGATCCGGCGGCCTGGCGGCGGCGCGCTTCGAGCAGCTCGACGCGGTGGACGCGGAGCACGTCCGTCGGCGAGTCGGTGCGCTCGAGCAGTGAGTCGACGTGGTCCCACATGGTCAGTACAGCCCCAGCGTCCCGCGCCGATGCTCCCGCGCCAGCGCCGCCCGGAACGCGACCGCGCCGACGAACAGGGCGACGCCCGAGAACACGGCGAGGGCGATGATCTCCGAGCCGATCGCGCTCCAGCCCACGCCGCCGATCAGCGCCTCGCGCGTGCCTTCCATCGCGATGGCGACCGGGTTCGCCTCGGCGATCGTCTGGACCCAGGCGGGCAGCAGCGCGAGCGGGAAGAAGGCTCCGGACGCGAGCCCCAGCACGCTCATCGTCACGCCGAGAACGCCGGTGCCGCGCCGGAACGTCACGATCGCCGCCGCCGTGACGAGCCCGAGACCCCACACGAACGGGACGAAGGTCGCGAGCAGCACGAGGCTCGGCAGCACGCCGCTGGCCTCGAACCCGAGCCCGAGCGTCACCGTCACGGCGAGCAGGAGCACGCCCATCCGGATCGGGATGAACGCCAGGTCGAACGCGACGGAGCCGGCCTGGACGGTGGTCGCCGACGTCGGCGTCACCAGCAGGGCCTCGAGCGTGCCGATCATCTGCTCCTGGCGGATCGCCGTCGATACGCGCTGCAGCAGCAGCCCGCTGACCGTCGTGATGACGACGCCGATCATCACCCAGTCGAAGTAGCTCGCCTGCACGCCGCCGTAGGTGGGGAGCTTGTCCGGGTCGATCAGCTCGGCGACGAAGCCGAACATGACCGCCTGGATCCCGATGAACAGCAGGTCGCTCGCGAACGCGGCGCGGTAGGACAGCATCACCAGCAGGTCACGGCGCATGAACGCCGGGATCTTGCGCGCCTCGGCGACCAGCGCCGTCACGCCGCACGCTCCGTGGTCACGGCCAGGAACGCGCGCTCGATCGGCGGCCGTTCGTCGCGGCAGCTGACGACCTCGGCGCCCGCGGCGGTCAGTGCCGCGATCGCCGCGCCGAGCGCGACGCCGGGCGCCAGCGCGAGCAGCACGTGGCTGGCGTCCTCGCCGGGTGCCGGATGCAGGGTCCCGAGGCCGTCCAGTGCGGCGGGGTCGAGCGTCGACGCCGGCCCGAGCTGGAGGATGTGGCGGTCGCCGCCGCCGATCGCGGCGAGGGCGGCGACCGAGCCGGTGAACGCCACGGTGCCGCGGTCGAGCACCGTGACGCGCTCGGCGAAGCCGTGGAGCTCCTCGATGCGCTGCGTGGCCCAGAGCACCGCGGCACCGCGGTGCGCGTAGCCGGCCGTGAGGTCGCGGACCTGCTGCGCTGCGACCGGGTCGAGGTCGTGCGTGGCCTCGTCGACCAGCAGCAGCTGGGGATCCGACAGCAGCGCGCGGGCGAACGAGAGCCGCTTCTGCATGCCGTGCGAGTACGTGCTGATCGGGCGCCGCGACGCCTCGCCGAGGCCGACGGCGTCGAGCAGCTCAGCCGCGCGGGCGCGGGCGGCGCGACGGCGCAGGCCGTGCAGGCGCGCGAAGAAGATCAGGTTCTCGAGTCCCGACAGGCGGAGGTAGAACGTACGGTCGCCCGACGGCACGAGGCCGATCAGTGCGCGCAGCTCCGGTGAGCGCCCGGCGCGGTGGTCGAGCACGTACGCCGAGCCCTCGGTCGGATCGACCAGACCCGACAGGATTCGCATCAGCGTCGTCTTGCCGGCGCCGTTGGGGCCCAGTAGGGCGTGCACCTCGCCGGCCGCGACCTCGAGATCCACGCCGGCGAGCGCGTGCACCGGACCGAAGCTGCGATGCAGCCCTTCGACCTCGATGGCGGGCCCGCGGCTGACCGGCCGCACGGCGGCGAGTGACATGTCGTCAATGTACGGCCGCGCACTCGACCTGCCGTTAGCCGATCGTCTAGGCCGAGGCCTGGGTGGGGCGCCGAACCCAGACTAAAGTCGGCCTCGTGACCGCGCGCGCCGATCTGCCGCCCCTGCGAGCCCGGCTCGCCGGCATGGACGTGGCGACCGTCCGCGCCGCGCTGTGGACCGCACGGGCCCTGCGCCGCACCAAGCGCGAGCTAGCCCGGCACGGCCTCGACGGCGCGCGCGTCGCGCCGCCCCCTTCCCTCCCCGCGCACGCGCGCCGCGGGGTCATGGCCGTGATCCGCCGCAAGCCGAACACGTGCCTCGAGCGCGCGCTCGTGCTGCAGCGGTGGGAGGCCGCCCACGGCGCGGTCTCCGACGTCGTGATCGGCGTTCCCGGCCGCGGCGGCGACTTCGTCGCCCATGCGTGGCTGGAGCACATGCCGGACGGGCAGGCCGCCGCCTACCACGAGATCCACCGCCTCCCGGCGCCGGTCGACTGATGCGCGCGTTCACAGCGCTCGAGATCAGCTCCGGCCTCGTCTTGCCGCCGCCGCGCCGCGCGCCGAGGCTGCCCGCGCTCGAGCCGGGGACGACGCCGCGCGCCGCGTTCGAGCGCGCGATTCTTCCCGCGCTCGGCCACGCGCCGTGTCTGGTGAGCTTCTCCGGCGGGCGCGACTCGTCCGCCGTCCTGGCCACCGCCGCGCACGTCGCGCGCCGCGAGGGCCTGCCGCTGCCGGTACCGGTCACGCACCGGTTCCCGAGCGCCGAGGACACGCAGGAGAGCGAGTGGCAGGAGCAGGTCGTCCGCCACCTCGGCCTCGAGGACTGGATCCGGATCGACGCGGCCGGCGACCTTGACTGCGTCGGGCCGGTGGCGACCGAGACGCTGCGCCGGCACGGGCTGCTGTGGCCGTGCAACGCCTACTTCCACGCGCCGATCTTCGCGGCGGCGGCCGGCGGCGCGGTGCTGACCGGCGTCGGCGGCGACGAGGCCTTCTCGCCGTCGAGCTGGGCACAGGCGCTCGCCGTGCTGCGGCTGCGCGCCCGTCCCGGTCCGCGCAACCTGCTGCAGGTCGCGTTCGCGCTGTCGCCCCAGGTCGTCAAGCGCACGCTGATCCGCCGCTGGCTGCCGGAGGTGTGCCCGTGGCTGCGGCCCGCGGCGCGCGCGCAGATCGAGGCGTTCGTCGCGGCCGAGGCGGCGAGCGAGCCGCTGCGCTGGCGTCGCCGCTACCGCGAGCTCGCCGCCTCCGGCTACATGGAGGTCAGTCTCGGCAGCCTCGGCATCCTCGCGGCCGACCAGGGCGTCGCGCTCATGCACCCGTTCCACGACGCGCGCTTCCTCGCCGCCCTGGCGGCGCTGCCGCCGCGCGAGCGGCCCCAGTCGCGGACCGAGGCGATGCGCATGCTCGTCGGCGACCTGCTGCCCGAGCCGGTGCTCTCACGTTCGACCAAGGCGCGCTTCGACGACGTCTTCTGGACCGAGCACGCCCGTGCGCTGGTGGCCGAGTGGCAGGGCGAGGGCGTCGACGAGGAGCTCGTCGACATCGATCGCCTGCGGGCCGAGTGGGCGTCGCCGCGCCCGGAGGCGCACACGTTCACGCTCCTGCAGTCGGTGTGGCTGACGCGAGCTCGAGCAGCAGGTCGGCTGCCCGCGGCAGCGACTCCCACGCCCGCGGCCGGCTGAGCTCCCAGGCGGGCAGCTCCGCCAGCGTCAGCAGCGCGTCGGGGCGGACCGGCGGCAGCCGCAGGCCGCGCTCGGACGCGATCCGCGGGATCCGCTCGCGCGCCGGGAGCCGGCGCGCCTCGAGCTTCTCTCCCCACGCCAGGAAGACCCAGCCGGTGAGCGTCGCGCCAGGCGTGGTGTGTCCGAGCTTGAGGCGCCAGCGCTCGCGCGCGCCGGTCATCCCGATCGCCTCGCCCGCCCCGAAGCGCTCGGCCGCGTCGGCGCGCAGGTCGATCGACCGCGGGCCGCACAGCGGGTGATCGCCGTCGACGATCACCATGTCGTCGCACAGCACCTCGGTCCCGTTGAGCGCCAGGTACGCCAGCGTCGAGCTCTTGCC
>DASSUW010000364.1:0-6334 GCA_035706585.1 Solirubrobacteraceae bacterium
CGTCCGGCTCGAATCCCATCCAGGTGACGAGCACCGAGCGCTCATCACGCGGCACTGCCGGTCTCCTGCGCTGCGCTGAACTCGCGCAGGTAGCCCTCGACGGTGACCAGGTGGTCGCGCATCGCGGCGCGCGCCGCCTCCGCGTCACGCTCGGCGATCGCGGTGAGGATCCGCCGGTGCTCGGGCAGCCCGCGCTCCATCCGGGCGCTCGGTCGGGCCAGCGGGCGCCGCGCCGCGGTCAGGGCGCGGTGGATCGGCTCGGTCATGTTTCCGAGCGCGCGGTTGCCGGTGGCGGCGATCAGCGCGCGGTGGAACGCGATGTCGGCCTCGTGGTAGAGGTCCTCGGCGGCGGGATTGCCGCGCGCTCGCTCGGCGCTGGTCGTCATCCGCGCGAACGCGTCCGACAGCGCGGCGAGGTCGCCCTCGGTGGCCCGCTCCGCCGCGAGGCCGACCGCCTCGATCTCGAGGATCCGCCGGCACTCGAGGTACTCGCGCAGGATCCCGGCCCCCTGCTCGGAGCGCAGCAGCGCGCCGAGCACGTCGGGATCGAAGACGTTCCAGCGGTCGTCGGCGTTCACGGTCGCGCCGCGCCCGTGCTTGACGCGCACGAGCCCGCGCTCCTCGAGCCCGCGCACGCACTCGCGCGCGACTCCCCGGCTGACGCCGAACTGGCCGGCGAGATCGGCCTCGCGCGGGAGCGGATCGCCCGGGGCGACGCGCCCACTGGCGATGTCCGCGATCAGGACGCGCATCAGGTGCTCGTGCAGCCGGGACATGCGGTGATCGAATCACTCGATCGGCGTGGACCGCAAGCCGAAAATGCGTCGCTTTACAGGTATTTCATCCAGGCGAGGGACACAATCGATCCTTGACCATCGCGGAGAGCGAGTGATCCAATCTCTCGCCGTGATCGTCCGGCTCGGGGTCATCGGCGCAGGGCTCGTGGCGCAGGTCGCGCACCTGCCCGAGCTCGCCGCGCTCGACGAGCGCTTCGAGGTCGTCGCGCTCGCCGATCCGGATGCGGCGACCGCGCGGCGCGTCGCACGCCGCCATGGCATCGCCCGCGTGTACGGGGAGCCCGAGGGAGCGTTCGGCGAGGTCGACGCAGTCCTCGTCTGCTCGCCGAACGCCACGCACGCGCCGATCACGCTGGCCGCGCTCGATGCCGGCCTGCACGTGCTCGTCGAGAAGCCGCTGTGCCTGGACCCCGATGACGCGGACCGGATCGTCGCGGCGCGCGACCGCGCGAACCGGATCGTGCAGGTCGGCTACATGAAGCGCTTCGACCCGGCGTACGAGGCGCTGCTCGAGGACCTGCCGGCCGGGCTGGTGCACGTGGCCACCGAGACGTACGACCCGGGCCTGCGCGAGCCGTTCGGCGCGCCGCCGGGCGGGCCGGTCGACGTGCGGTCGGACATCGTGCTCGGCGCGCTCGTGCACGACGTGAACCTCGTGCGCGGGGTGCTCGACGCGTGCGCCGTCGGCGTCGCGCGCGTGGCCGACGCGTTCGCCTGCGCCGACGCGGCCGGTGGCACGCTCGAGCTCGACGACGGCGCGCGCTGGACCGCCGTGTGGCTGCACATCGCCGGCCTCGGCGACTTCCGCGAGCGGCTCGTCCTCTACACGACCGACGGCGTGCGGAGCCTCGAGTTCCCGGCCCCGTACCTGCGGCAGGCGCCCACGGTCTACGCCCGCAGCACCGGGACGGCGGCCGGCAACGAGACGCGCACGTTCCGCTCCTGGCGCGAGGCGTACCGCCGCCAGCTCGAGCACTTCCACGCAGCGATCACGGCGGGCGCGGACTGCCGGACCCCGGCCGACCAGGGCGCCGCCGACGTCCGGCTGCTGGCGGAGATGTTCGCGTGAGCGGCGCGATCGTCACGGGCTCGGACTCCGGCATCGGCCGCGCGACCGCCGTCGCGCTGGCGCGCCGCGGCCTGCCCGTCGGGATCACCTGGCACAGCGACGAGGCGGGAGCGCACGAGACCGCGCGGCTCGTCGCCGGCCCGCACGCGATCGCCCGGCTCGACCTGACCGCGGGCGAGGCGGTCGGCGGCGTGATCGACGAGCTCGCCGACGCGCTCGGCGGCGTGGCCGTGCTCGTCAACAACGCGGGTGCCAACCACCGTGCGCCGGCGCTCGACGACGATCTCGGCGGCTGGCGCCGCGCGCTCGAGGTCAACCTCACCGGCCCGTTCCTGTGCGCGCAGGCGGCCGCCCGGCGGATGGTCGCCTCCGGCGCCGGCGGCCGGATCGTCAACGTCACGTCGATCCACGAGCACGCGCCGCTGCGCGGCGCGGCCGCGTACTCGGCCGCCAAGGCCGGGCTGGGGATGCTCACGAAGGTGCTGGCGCTCGAGCTCGCGCCGCACGGCATCGCGGTCAATGCAGTCGCGCCCGGGCACATCGCGACGCCGATGACCGGCACGCGGCCCGACCGGGCACTGCCGGAGATCCCGCTCGGGCGGCCGGGCGCGCCGGAAGAGGTCGCCGCGGTCATCGCGCTGCTCGCGTGCGAGGGCTATGCGACCGGTGCGTCGGTGCTCGTCGACGGCGGGCTCTCGCTCACCACGGTCCTGGCGCTGCAGGAGGCGGTCGAGTGAGCCTCTCGCTGCGGATCGTCCAGACCGGGCCGGTGCTGATCCTCGGTCTCGTCGTGGTCGTGATGACCGCGCTGTCGCCGTTCTTCCTGACCGAGCGCAACATCACCAACCTCGGCTTCCAGACGTCGATCGTCGCCGTGCTCGCGCTCGGGCAGCTGCTCGTCATCCTCACGCGCGGGATCGACCTGTCGGTCGGGGCGGTCGTCGCGCTCGGCGGCGTGGTCGGCGGGATCGTCGCGGGCGGGTCGGCCGGCGGCGCCGGCAGCTCGCACGGCGCGCTCGTGCTGCTGGCGATGATCGCGTGCGGGGCCGGCGTCGGGCTGCTCAACGGCACGATCCTGATCGCCGGCCGCGTGATGAACCCGTTCATCGTCACGCTCGGGATGCTCAGCATCGTCCGCGGCGCGGCGCTCGTGATCTCGGACGCCCAGACCGTGACCGGGATGCCGGAGGCGGTGCAGACGATGGGCACCGGGCTGATCGGGCCGCTGCCGGTGCCGGCGGTGCTCGTCGCCGTCCTCGCCCTCGTCGCCTGGGTGCTGCTCACGCGCACCCAGTGGGGGCGCTGGATCTACGCGGTCGGCGGCGACCCGGACGCCGCGCGGCGCGTGGGCATCCCGGTCGATCGCGTGCTGCTCTCGGTCTTCGTGCTGTGCGGTGCGGCCGCCGGCGTCGCGGCGATCCTCGTGGCCGGCCGGACGAACGCCGGCTCTCCGACCGCGGGCCAGCTGCTGGAGCTCGACGCGATCACCGCGGTGGTGATCGGCGGCGCGTCGTTCTTCGGCGGCCGCGGCAGCGTGTTCAACGTCATCGCCGGCGCGCTGATCATCGGCGTGCTGCGCAACGGGCTGAACCTGCTCGACGTCACGCCGTTCTGGCAGTCGATCGCGATCGGCGTGCTCGTGATCGCGTCGCTGGAGCTCGACGTCCTGCGCGGGCGGCTGGAGGAACGACTGCGGGTGGCGCAGGCATGACCGCGCTGCTCGAGGTCCGCGACGCGTCCAAGAGCTACGGCGCCGTCCGCGCGATCGAGGACGTGAACCTGACGGTCGAGGCCGGCGAGGTCGTCGCGCTGCTCGGCGACAACGGCGCCGGCAAGTCGACGCTCGTGAAGGCGATCGGCGGCGTGCACCGGCTCGACGCGGGGGAGATCCGGGTCGACGGGCGGCCGGTCGCGATGCGCTCGCCCGCCGACGCCCGCCGCCACGGCATCGAGACCCTGCACCAGGACCTCGCGCTGTTCGACAACCTCAGCGCGCTGGCGAACTTCTTCATCGGGCGTGAGCGCCGCCGCCCGCGCTGGCTCGGCCGGCTCGCGCTGCTGGACACGCGGGCGATGAGCCGCGAGTGGGACGAGCGGCTCGAGCGGCTCGAGGTGCGGATCCCGGGCGCCCAGCGCGACGTCGGCGTGCTCTCCGGCGGGCAGCGGCAGGCGATCGCCGTGCTGCGCGCGGTCGCGTTCGCGAGCCGCCTCGTGATCCTCGACGAGCCGACCGCCGCGCTCGGCGTCCGCGAGTCGCGCCAGGTGCTCGACCTCGTGCGCCGGTTGCCGGAGAGCGGCGTCGCGGTCGTCGTGATCTCGCACAACCTCGAGCACGTCACGCAGGTCGCCGACCGCGCCGTCGTGCTCAGGCAGGGCCGGCTCGCTGGAGAGGCCGCGCCCACGGAGGACAACCACGAGGCGCTCGTGGCGATGATCGTCGGCGCCTCGGCGAGAGGAGGGTACGCATGAAGGTCAAGGCGATGCTCTGCGTGGGCATCCTGGCTGTGCTCGCTGGGTGCGGTGACGACAGTGGCGGCGAGGCCGCGAAGACGGATGAGGCCAAGCCGGTTCGCGTCGCCGTCGTCCTGGCGGCGCTCGACAACCCGTTCTACATCGCGCAGAAGGAAGGGATCGAGGAGGAGGCGGCCAAGCATCCGGACGCCGACGTGACCGTCAGCGCCGGCCGTGAGCGCACGGCGTCCGACGAGGTGATCGGCCTGATCGAGGACGCGATCGCCAAGGACGTCGACGCGATCGCGGTCAACGGCTCCGACGACAAGCCGCTGCTGCCGGTGCTCGAGCGGGTGCTCGACGCGGACATCCCGCTGGTGCTGTTCGATGCGCCGGCGGACGAGCTCAAGGGCCGCTACGCGACCTACATCGGCACCGACAACGAGGCCGGCGGACGCGGCGCGGGAGAGTGGCTGAAGACCGCGCTGCCCGACGGCGGCAAGGTCGGGCTGCTGCTCTGCGTCGCGGGGCATCCGGTTACGGTTGCGCGCGTGAAGGGCTTCGAGGACGGCCTGAAGGGCGGCGGCAAGTTCACGATCGTCGCGCGCGTCGACGCCGAGTGCGATCGCGACAAGGGCCGCAAGGCGATGGAGGACATGATCACCGCGCATCCGGATCTGGACGCGGTCTTCTCGACCAGCGACGGCCAGTCGATGGGCGCGGTCGAGGCGCTCAAGGCCGCGCACAAGGACCCGACGTTCGTGTCGTTCGACGCTCAGCCGGAGGCGGTCGACGCGATCAAGAGCGGCAACATCATCGACGCATCGTCGGGCTGGTCGGCGCGCACGCTCGGGGCCGAGGCGACCAAGGCCGCGATCGCGGCCGCCAAGGGCGAGACGGTCCCGCCCGGGCGCGTGATCCCGGTGACCGTGGTCGACAAGACCAACGCCGCCGACTGGAAGGGCTAGACCCTGC
This sequence comes from Solirubrobacteraceae bacterium, assembly GCA_035706585.1. Lineage (GTDB taxonomy): Bacteria > Actinomycetota > Thermoleophilia > Solirubrobacterales > Solirubrobacteraceae > DASSUW01. Next base: position 5,293 of record DASSUW010000364.1, read on the forward strand.
GAGTCCACCGCTCAGCGGAGCGCGATCCCGGCGACCGGGGCCGGGCGCTCGGGATCGCGCACCGCGAGGCGGTGGCCGCGAACGTGGCGGTGTACGAGCGGCTGCTGCCTCCCGGGACGCCCGATCTGTCGCCGTGGCCCGACCTGGTCGCGGAGCTCGAGGGCATCGCGTCCGGCGCCGGGGTCCCGCTGGAGGCGCTGGTGCGGCTTCAGGCCCGGACGGAGCTGATGGGCGGGCCGGAGTGCTCGCTGCTCGGCCGTCCCGGTGCCGTCGCGCAGAACTGGGACTGGCATCCCGACGTGGTGCCGCTCGTGTGGGTGGTCGAGCAGCCGGGCGGCCGCTGGTTCGCGACCCTGACCGAGGCCGGCATGGTGGGCAAGATCGGCCTGTCGAGCGCCGGGCTGTGCGCCGGGCTCAACTTCCTGCGCTGCTCGGAGGACGGCGGGCTGGACGGCGTCCCGATCCACGTGCTGTTGCGCATGCTGCTCGAGCGCGTGGACGCCCTCGACGCCGCGGTGGAGCTGCTGACGTCGGCGCGCGTCAGCGCGTCGTCGTGCATCACGGTCGCGTCCGCCGACGAGGTCGTCGCCGTCGAGGTCTCGCCCGGCGGCGCGCACGTGATCCGGGGCCCGGAGGTCCTGCACACCAACCACTTCCTCGACGGCCCGCCGGCCGGGACCGATCTCGAGGCGGCGGAGGACGCGACGACGTTCGAGCGGCTCGAGGACCTGCGGCGGACCGGCTCCCTGTCCTCGCCCGTGGTCTGCCGCCACGACGATCCGGCCGTGCCGTGGCCGGACCGGGTCGCCACGCTGGCGTCGGTGGTGATGGAGCCGGGCGTGCCGCGCCTGTGCGTGGCGGACGGCCCGCCGTGCGAGCGGCCGCTGGTCGAGGTCCCGTTGCCGTGAGCGTGTCGGTGACGGTTGATGTGGATGGGGTGGCGGGGTTGGCGTGTCGGTCGGGTGGGCCGTGGGGGTTGACGGCGCGTTCGGAGCATGAGTTCGTGTGGCGGGGATTGGAGCGGGTGCTGGCGGTGCTCGCG
>DASSUW010000365.1:0-3287 GCA_035706585.1 Solirubrobacteraceae bacterium
GCCGACGATCAGCGCGGCGTGCGTGACGCTCGTCCGCTGGATGCCGGTGTTCTGCAGCACGATCACCGCGCCGTAGCCGACGGCGCCGGCCGCGACGATCGGCGGGGTGATCGCGGCTCGCAGGCCGCGCCGCGCGATCAGGGCCAGGAGCGGCGCCGCGATCGCGAAGCGCGCGACGGCGAGCCAGCCCGCGCCGAGCCACTCCATGCCGAGCTTGGACAGCGGCACCGTGAGTCCCCACAGCGAGCCCGCGAGCGCGAGCGCCACGATCGCCATCTGCGCGCGGCCGAACGCCGCGCGGGCGCGCACGAGCGCCGCGCCGGCACGTGCGGCCGCGGTGTCGACACGCACGGTCGCTGCGCGGGCGTGCGCGGCGGACATCGATGGTGTTTGGCGACGGAGCAGCATCTCAAATAGATCTTCGGCGGTTCTCGCAATTCCTCAAGCACAGTTTGACAAGTAACAGAATTCACGAAATAATCTCTTGTCAAATGGCGCTTTCGCTTGACGAAATTGACGTCCGGCTGTTGAGCGAGCTGCAGCGCGACGCCGATCGGCCGAACGTCGAGCTCGCGCGGCTCGTGGGTCTGTCGCCGGCGGCGACGCTCAACCGCGTGCGGCGGCTGAAGGAGTCGGGCGTGGTGCGCGCGGTCGCGGCGCGGCTGGACAGCGCCGCCGCCGGCTTCGCGCTCCAGGTCTACGTGCTCGTCACGCTCGCGCGGCACGACGAAGCGGCGAACCGGCGCTTTCAGGAGGAGGTCGTCAGGCTCCCGCAGGTCATCGCCGCCGACTGGGTCACCGGCGAGGTCGACGCGATCCTGATGGTCGTCGCGCGTGACGTGGCCGAGCTCCAGCGCGTGCTCCTGCGGCTCTCGACGCGCGGTGGGACGCGGCTGCTGACGCTGCTGCGGCTCGAGGAGCTCAAGCCCTCGTCGCCGCTTCCGCTCGAGCCGTCGCGCAGCTGACCGCACATGCCTGGCCGGGCGAGCAGGGTCTTGACAGGCGTCGCTTTACCGGTATAGTCATTACCGGTAAAGATGAGCCGCCGCCGCTCCCCCAGCAACGATCGACCGGTCACGCTCGCGACGATCGCCGAAGCCGTCGGCGTGTCGCGGATGACGGTCTCGAACGCGTACAACCGGCCCGATCAGCTCTCCCCCGCGCTGCGCGACCGGATCCTCGCCGCCGCCGCCGAGCTCGGCTACGGCGGTCCCGATCCGGTCGCCCGCACGCTCAGCCGCGGCGAGACCGGCTCGATCGGCGTCGTGCTCGACTACGCGCTGACGCAGGCGTTCAGCGACCCGGCGACCGTCCGGTTCCTGCACGGCGTGGCCGCCGGCTGCGAGCAGCACGCCCGCGGCATGGCGCTCGTGCCGCGGATCGACGGCCGTGACGCGGACCTCGTCGGCGCGGCGCTCGTCGACGGCTTCGTCCTCTACTGCGTGCCCCCGGGCGATCCGCGGCTGGACGCCGTCCGCGCGCGCCGCCTGCCGTACGTGGGCGTGGACTTCGCGCCCGACCCCGCGCTCGCGCGCGTCAACATCGACGACGAAGGCGCCGCACGCGCGATCGCCGACCACCTCGTCGCGCTCGGCCACCGCGACTTCGGCATCGTCCTCGCGCTCCCGGACAGCGGCACGACGACCGCCGAGGCCGAGGCGAGGGCGGTCTACCACGTCGAGCTCGCCCGGCTCGCCGGCTGGCGCGCCGGCCTCGAGGCCGGCGGCATCGACTGGAGCGCGGTGCCGGTGGCCGGCCGCGACGACTTCACGCGCCTGCTCGACCGCGCGCAGCGCCCGACCGCGATCATCGCGCTCTCCGACGTCCTCGCGCTGCAGGTGATCAAGGCCGCCGCCGCGCGCGGCATCGCCGTCCCGCGCGAGATGTCAGTTGCCGGCTTCGACGACGTCCCCGACGCGGCGCTCTCCACGCCACCGCTCACGACCGTCCGCCAGCCCCACCACGACAAGGGATCCGAGGCGGTCCGCCTGCTCCTCGCCGGCGAGCCGTCCGCGTCCGTCCTCCTCCCCACCGAGCTCGTCGTCCGAGCCTCGACCGCTCCCGCTCCCTGAAAGGAGTCCGCCATGCACGGTCACCCCACCGCCATCCTCATGGCGATCGAGTCCACCCGCCAGGCGTTGTTCGAGCCGCCGCGCGAACCGCGCGTGCGCCGTCCGCGGCGCGTCGCCGCGCGTGCGCTGCAGGCGTTTGCGCACCGGCTTGACCCGTGCGTTGCGCCATCGCCCCGAACGGCGGCTGGGTAGGGCGGCTGGAGCGCCAGCCGCAGCGCGATTTCGGCGTTTGGTCGATTTTGGGCGTATAGAGCCCGAAATCGACCAAAGTCAAGCCGCGGGTGGCTCCCCAGCCTCCCTACCCTGCCGACGTTCGGCGGGAGTTAGACCAGGTCGTCGCCGCGCATCTCGGCCGCGCCGCCGGCGAGGCCGGGACGCGGCAGCGGCCGCGGCGGCGCCGGGGTCGCGGCGCCCGGAAGCTCCGGGCGCTCGGTCGTCGCCGGCGGGGCCTCGTCGCCGAAGACCTCTTCCTCGCTCTTGCCCTCGAGCAGCGCCTCGAACTCCTCGCGCTCGATCGTCTCGCGCTTGAGCAGGATCTCGGAGATCGTCTTCAGCGACTCGCGGCGCTCGAGCAGGATGTCCTTGGCCTGCTGGTGGGCGCCCTCGACGATGCGGCGGATCTCGTCGTCGATCTCGCGGGCGATCTCGTCGGAGTAGTCGGGCTCGGCCGAGAACTCGCGGCCGAGGAACGGCTGCCCGTGGTCGTGGCCGAACACGCGCGGACCGAGCTTCTCGCTCATGCCGAAGCGCATGACCATCTGCTTGGCCGTCGCGGTGACCTTCTCGAGGTCGTTGGACGCGCCGGTGGTGATCTCCCCGAAGACGATCTCCTCGGCGGCGCGGCCGCCCAGCGTCATCGCCATCGTGTCGGTCTGCTCGGCCTTGGTCGTGAGGAACTTGTCCTCGGCCGGCAGCGAGATCGTGTAGCCGAGCGCCTGGCCGCGCGAGATGATCGAGATCTTGTGGACCGGGTCGGCGTGCTCGAGGTAGTGGCCGACGATCGCGTGGCCCATCTCGTGGTAGGCGGTGACCAGCCGCTCCTTCTCGCCCATGACCCGGGTCTTCTTCTCCGGACCGGCGACCACCCGCATGATGCCCTCTTCGAGCTCGATCTGGGTGATCTCCTTCTTGCCCGTGCGGGCGGCGAGCAGCGCGGCCTCGTTGACGAGGTTCGACAGGTCGGCGCCGGTGAAGCCTGGGGTCTGGCCGGCCAGC
>DASSUW010000366.1:0-11821 GCA_035706585.1 Solirubrobacteraceae bacterium
GTCCCGTACGTGCCGTTGCGCGCGATGATCTGCGTCTCGCCGTGCAGTTCGTTCCCGGCGTTCGCGCCCGGGTTGCGGACGCCGCCGCGGATCGGATCCCCCTCGCCGGCGCCGAGCGCGACCGGCGTGGCCGCCACCGCGAGCACGGCAACCGCCCCGGCAGTCAGACGGGTACGGCGACGGGTCATGGCGCGGCGCAACATGTGGAACCCCCTGGTGGACTCCGTGCTGCCTTCCCCGCGAGCGCGGCGCGACCGGCCGGTCGTCGGACAGCTGACGACCTACGCGGCCTCGCCGATCGTGAGGACGACCTTGCCGGTCACCCGGCCGGTCTGCAGATGGCGGATCGCGTCGGCGGCCTCGCCGAGCGGGTACGTGCGCTCGATCACGGGCCGCAGCTCGCCGGCCTCGAGGCGATGTGCGAGCTCGGCCAGCACCGCCCCCTTGTCCGGCGTCGAGACGTCGACCGGAGGGAGCTGGCGCCGGAACGGCGCCTGCGCGACGAGCGGGAGGACGCGTGGGAGGCTGCCGAGCCAGCGGCCGGCGGTCGCGCCGTAGCCGTCGTGGCCGATCAGCACGTACGTTCCTTCGCTCGTGAGCACGCGACGGCACTCGGCGAACGAGTGGTTGCCGGGAATGTCGACGATGAGGTCGTAGCGCTCCGTCCCGCGCGTGAAGTCCTCGGTCGCGTAGTCGATCACCCGGTCGGCTCCGAGCGCGGTGAGCGCGGCGAGCTTGCCGGCGGCGTCGACCGCGGTCACGTGCGCGCCGGCGGCCTTCGCGAGCTGTACGGCGAACGTGCCGACGCCGCCGCCGGCGCCGTTGACCAGGACGTCGTCGCCGGCCCGGGCGCGGCCCTGCCGATGCGTGGCGGACCAGGCGATGAGCCCGGATGTCGGGACCGCCGCCGCCTGCGCGAACCCGAGGCCGCTCGGCTTGTGCGCGAGCGCGCGCTCGGGCGCGGCGACGTACTCCGCGAACGCGCCGCCGTTGCGCCACTGGAAGCCCTTGATGGTCTCGCCGAACACCTCGTCGCCCGGCGCGAAGCGCGTCACCGCCGCGCCGACCGCCTCGACGACGCCGGCCATGTCGATCCCGGGCACCGGCTGGGACGGCCGGCGCAGGCCGGCGCCCATCAGCCGCAGCACGTACGGCCGTCCGTGCAGGACGTGCCAGACGTCCGGGTGCAGGGATGCGGCGTGGACCCGTACGAGAACCTCGTCGGGCCTTGCCGACGGCGGATCGACGTCCGCGAGGCGGAGGACCTCAGGCGGGCCGTAGCGGTCCTGGATGATCGCCTTCATCGTGCGCCGTCGAGGCAGGGCGCCTCCGGTCAGGGCTAACGTACACCACCGATTGGTCCAGGGCGCGCTGGCCGCGACGACGGTTGTGAACGGAGGTCGTCTCATGCATACCGACATCCCGACCCGTACCGATCTCGAGCAGCTGCTGTCGGTCCGTGACGCGGCGTGCGTTTCGATCTACCTGCCAACCGAGCCCGAGGAGCACGGGGATCGCGATCGGCTCGCGTTCAGGAGCCTCGGTGGCGAGGCGCTCGAGCAGCTCACCGCCGCGGCGGTCGAGCGCGAGGCCGTCAACGCACTCGGCGACGTGCTCGAGGACCTCGAGGATGACGACGCGTTCTGGGCGCGCCAGGCGCACAGCCTCGCCGTCTTCGCGACGCCGTCAGGAGCGCGGACGTTTCAGGTCGCGAACCGGCTCTCGCCGATGGTGGAGGTCTCTGATCGCTTTCACGTCAAGCCGCTGTTGCGAAGCGCGACGTTCCCGCAGGCGGCGTTCGTGCTCGCGCTCTCGCAGAACGCCGTCCGCCTGGTCGAGGTCTCGCCCGATGCGCCGCCGGCCGAGGTCAGCGTTCCCGACATGCCGAGCGATGTCGCGAGTGCCGTGGGGAAGGCATCGATCGCCGATCGGTCACCGGTCCGGCGCCTCCAGGGCTCAGAGGGCCAGAAGGTGCGGCTGCGCCAATACGCACGGCGCGTCGAGGCGGCGCTCCGGCCGCTGCTCACCGGGCTCGATCTTCCACTGATCCTCGCCGCATCCGAGCCGCTGGAGTCGATCTTCCGGTCGGTCAGCACGTATCCGCATCTCGCGCCGGCCGTCATCGGCGGCAACCCGGACACGAAGACCGATGGCGAGCTGGCCGAGGCGAGCCGCCGCATCCTCGACGAGCTGTACGCCGACGAGCTGCGGGAGCTGCGGTCGCTGTACGAGCAGCGCGTGCCCCAGGGCCGCGCGAGCGACGACCTCGGAGCCATCGCGCGCGCGGCGACGTTCGGAGCGGTCGACACGGCGTTCGTGGACATCGACGCGACCGTGCCCGGATTCGTCGACGAGGCGGACGGCGCGCTGACCGTCGACGACTCCGGCGACGCCGTCAACTACGGGGTGGTGGACGAGATCGCACGACGCGTGCTGCTCGGGCGGGGACGCGTGCTCGCGGTGCGCCGCGAGGACATCCCCGGCGACGGCCCGGCCGCGGCGATCCTGCGCTACCCGGTGTGACGCGCGGGCCTCAGTCGCGCACTCCGCCCGCGACCTCGCGGCGCTGTGCGTGCGGGAGTAGCCCACGGCCTTCGTGGCCGAAGCGGGCGCCGGCGAAGCCGTACTGTGCCGCAGCGGCGCTGCCCGCTTCCCCGGATGCGCGCGAGGCGCCGCGGTGCGATCTTCGACGTGGTCGACGAAGGAGGCCACGGGATCGATGCGCACGCGTACTCGCACACGCCGGCTCGGCCGGCGCCGCGGCGCGGATCGGCGTGAGGCCGAGCGCGGACGCGCCGGGGGTGAGGCGATCGGGCTCGAGGTCGCCGGCGTGGCGAAGCGCTTCGGCGCGCTCGCCGCGCTCGACGACGTCAGCTTCGCCGTGCCGCGTGGGCGGATGCTGGGCTTCCTGGGACCGAACGGCGCCGGCAAGACGACGGCGATGCGCGCGATCTTCGGGCTGGTGGAGCCTGACCGCGGCGAGCTGCGCTGGTCCGGGCGGCCGATCGGGCCGGGGGAGAGGATGCGCTTCGGCTACATGCCCGAGGAGCGCGGGCTCTACCCGCGCATGGCACTCGGAGAGCAGCTCGCCTACTTCGGCGCGCTCCACGGGCTGACGGCGGCCGCTGCGCGTTCCGCCGCCGACGGCTGGCTCGAGCGCCTCGGGCTCGGCGATCGTGCCGGGGCACGGCTGGAGGAGCTCTCGCATGGCAACCAGCAGCGCGCGCAGCTTGCGGCGGCGGTCGTCCACGCTCCGGAGCTGCTCGTCCTCGACGAGCCGTTCGCCGGACTGGACCCGCTTGCGGTGCGCACGCTCGCCGACGTCCTGCGCGGCGAAGCGGCGCGCGGTGCCGCGGTGCTGTTCTCGAGCCACCAGCTCGAGCTGGTTGAGGACATCTGCGAAGACGTCGTCATCGTCGACCACGGCCGCCTCGTCGCCTCGGGGCACATCGATGCGTTGCGCGCGGCGTCGCGGCGACGGCGCATCACGCTGCGCCTCGACGGGGCCCCGACGGCCTGGCTGCCGCCGATCGATGGCGTGCAGCTGGTCGAGCGGCGCAACGGGGAGGTGCGGCTGTCCGCGCCGCGCGACGTCGATCCGGAGCGCGTGCTGGCGGCGGCCCGGAACGCCGGGTCGGTGGTCGAGTTCAGCTTCGGCCCGCCGTCGCTGGCCGAGCTGTTCGTGGAGCTGGTGGCGCCATGAGCGGTCGGCGCGCCATCCGCCTGGTCGCGGTGCGGGAGATCCGCGAGCGGTTGCGCAGCCGGGCGTTCCTGGCCTCGACGCTCATCCTGCTGGTGCTCGTCGGCGCCTCGACGGCGCTGAGCGGCGCGGCGTCGAAGCAGACGACGTACCGCGTCGGCGTCACAGAGCCGCCGCCGGCCGGGCTCGCCGCCGCGCTCGAGCGCGCGGCGAAGCCACTCGACGCGAACGTCCGGCTGCGGGCGTTCCCGTCGACGAACGCCGCGCTCGCGTCGCTGCGGGCCGAGCACGTGGACGCCGTGCTCGCGCTCGGGGCCGACCGGCTCGTCTTCGCCGCCGACGTCGACACTCAGCTTGCCGCCATCGCCGACACTGCCGTGCGCGCCGTCCGGCGTCACCTGCCGCCGGCGCCCGAGCTGACGACGGCGACGATCGAGCCGTCGGAGGGCACCATCACCGACGCCGAGGTGCTTGTCGCGGCCGGCGGCGCGCTGTTGCTGCTGATGTCGCTCGCCGTCTATGGCCAGTGGGTGGTCAGCGGCGTCGTCGAGGAGAAGAACACGCGCGTCGTCGAGGTGCTGCTGTCGGCGCTGCAGCCGCGCCACCTCCTCGCCGGCAAGGTGCTCGGCATCGGGCTGCTCGGCTTCGGCCAGCTCGTCCTCGTGGCAGGGCTCGCCGCCGGGCTGCTCGCGGCCGGCGCGTTCGACGCACCGACGGCTCTCGGCGGCAGCCTCGCGCTCGTGATCCCGTGGTTCGCGCTCGGCTTTGCGCTGTACGCCACCGCCTATGCCACGGCGGGCGCGCTCGCGTCACGCCAGCAGAACGCCGACACGGCCGCCCAGCCCGTGACATACACGCTGCTCGTCGCCTACTTCGCCGGCTATGTCGTCCTGTCGGCCGACGCCGGCAGCCTCGCCGCACACGCGCTGACGCTGTTCCCGCTGACCGCACCGCTCGTCCTGCCGGCGCGCAGCGCGCTCGTCGGCGTACCGCTGTGGGAGCACATCCTCGCCGTCGTGCTCGCGCTCGCCTGCATCTACGCGCTCGTGCGCTTCGCCGGCCGCGTGTATGCCCACGGCCTGCTCCACGCCGGGCCGCGGCTGACCGCGCGCGCCGCCTGGCGGCTCACGCAGGAGCGCTGAACGGTCCGCCGCCGCGATCCGGACCCGGTCCGGATCACGGCGTCGGGATTCTCCGGATGGCAACGGGCGGCCCGCGGCCTACGGTCTGTCCATGGGCGTGCACGAGCTCCAGCTCGGGGCGCCGGAGCCGACGTCGCTCGGCGACCCGTTGATCCACCTGGAAGGCGTCGGCCGGCGCTATCGCGTGGGCGAGCGCGAGGTGGTCGCGCTCGCGGGCGTGTCGTTCGACGTGTTCGCGGAGGAGTTCGTCGTCGTCCTCGGTCCCTCCGGGTCGGGCAAGACGACGCTGCTGAACATGATCGGTGCGCTGGACTCGCCGACGGAGGGCCGCGTGGTGGTGGCCGGGCGCGACATCACGCGGGCGTCGCGCAAGGAGCTGTTCGAGTTTCGCCGGCACGGCGTGAGCTTCGTGTTCCAAACGTTCAACCTGTTCCCGGCGCTGACCGCGCTCGAGAACGCGGAGTTCGGCGCCGACGTCGCCGGCCGTCCCGATCCGACGGCGACGGCCGAGGAGATGCTCGAGCGGGTCGGGCTCGGCGATCGGCTGGGGCATTTCCCGCACGAGCTCTCGGGCGGTGAGCAGCAGCGCGTCGCGATCGCGCGGGCGCTGGCGTCGGGCAACCCGACGCTGCTGGCCGACGAGCCGACGGGCGAGCTCGACTTCAAGACCGGCGTGCAGATCCTCGAGCTGCTGCACGCGCAGGCGCATACCGGCCGTGCGGTCGTCGTGGTCTCGCACAACCGCGAGATCGCGCGCGTCGCCGACCGGGTCGTCGAGCTCTCGAGCGGGCGCGTCGTCCACGTCGGGCCGCCGGAGGGCGGGCAGGTCGAGATCGCCGAGCTGCGGTGGTGAGCCGTGTCGCGCCGGCGCCGAGCACGGTTCTGGCTCCGGTGGGCGCGACGCGATGCGCGCCGGCAACTGCGCCAGCTGCTGTCGATCGCGCTGCTGCTCGCGCTCGGCGTCGGCATGTACGCGGCGATGAGCAGCATGGCGGTCTGGCGCGTGGACTCCGCCGATTCCAGCTTCGCCGCGCTGCGCATGCACGATCTGCGTCTCACGCTGGTTGAGGGCAGCACGGCGCCGCAGGGAGCACTGCGCGCCGCACTGGCCGGCAGCGACGCAGCCGATGACGTGGCCGCGGCCGCCGAGCGGCTGGTCGTCTCGACGCAGGTCGACGCATCCAGCCATGGCCGCACGATCATCGTCCCGGGCCGCATCGTCGGCACGCCCGCCGTGGCCCAGGTCGACACGCTGAGCGCGCGCGAGGGCCGGCTGCCGACGGGGCAGGCGGTGGCGCTCGAGTTCAACTTCGCGCGCTTCTACGACCTGCCCGCCGCGGGTGCACTCACGCTGGCGGGCGGACAGCGCGTGTCCTACACGGGGCAGGCGCTGGCGCCCGAGTACTTCGTCGTCACGGCGCCCGGGGCCGACTTCGGCGCCGAGTCGGCGTTCGCCGTCGTCTTCACGGGACTGGGGACGGCGCAGGCGCTCGCGGGCGAGCCTGGCCGTGTCAACCAGCTCGTCCTGCGGCTGCGCGACGGCGCCGATCCGCATGTCGTCCGGGACGCGCTCGGGCGGGCGATGAACGCGAACCTGCCCGATACCGGGTTCACGTTCACGGGCCGCGACGACGAGGCCGCGCATCGGATGATCTACAAGGACGCTGAAGGCGACCAGCAGATGCTCGACATCTTCGCGGCGCTGATGCTCGGCGCGGCGACGTTCGCGGCGTTCAACCTGATCAGCCGCACCGTCGAGGCGCAGCGGCGGGAGATCGGGATCGGCATGGCGCTCGGTGTGAAGCCGCGGGCGCTCGCGCGGCGCCCGTTCCTCCTCGGCGCGCAGATCGCGCTCGCCGGCGTCGCGCTCGGCGTCCCCGTCGGGCTCGCCGCCGGAGAGTGGCTCGCCGGGGTCATGAACGAGTTCTTCCCGCTCCCGGTGGTGCGCACGAGCTTCCAGGCGGACCTGTACCTGCGGGGCGCCGCGCTCGGCGTGGCGCTGCCGCTGCTCGCGGCGGCGCTGCCCGTCTGGCGTGCCGTCCGGGTCGTGCCGGTCGAGGCGATCCGCGTCGGCGCCGCTGCCGCCCGCAGCAGCGGGCTCGCCTGGCTCGTCAAGGGTCTGCGGCTCCCGGGCGGAGCGCTCGCCAACCTGCCGCTGCGCAACGTGCTGCGCACGCCGCGTCGCACGCTGCTGACGCTGCTGGGCATCGGCGCGATCGTGACCATCGTGCTCGCGATGTCGGGAACCATGGACTCGTTCGACCGCACGCTCGAGACGAGCCGTCAGGAGGCGCTCGCCGGCGCGCGCGACCGCATCACGGTCGACTTCGCGGCCCCCCAGCGCGCGGGCAGCGCGGCCGTGCGCGGCGTCATGGAGGACGCGAGCGTCGGCGGTGCCCAGCCCTCGCTGCGGCTGGCGTCGACGCTGGTCGCCGGCGCTCGCGAGCTCGACGTCGCGCTCGAGACGATCGCCGACGAACGGCCGCTGTGGCACCCGACGCTCCAGAGCGGCGCCCTGCCCGCCGATCGTCCCGGGCTGATCATCGCCCGTCCGGCGGCGGAGGCGCTCGCCGTCACCGTCGGAGACACCGTCGAGGTGCAGCACCCCGTGCCCAGCGGGCCGTCCACGTTCCGGCTTGCCCGCACGCGCCTGCCGGTCACCGGCATCCACACGAGCCCGCTGCGCTTCGTCGCCTACGCCAACGCTGCCGCCGCGAGGCCGCTCCAGATCGCCGGCCTGGTCAACCGCGTCTCCGTCGTGCCGGCGACCGGCCGCGGCGCGGGCGCCGTCAAGGCGGCGCTCCTGCACCAGCCCGCCGTCGCCGCCGTCCAGGGCGCTGCCGCCACGACCGAGGCCGTCGACCGGGCCATGGAGCAGTTCAACGAGATCCTGCTCGTCACCGTCACGATCGCCGCCGCGATGTCGCTGCTGATCGCGTTCAACGCGGCGGCCATCAACGCTGACGAGCGGGCGCGCGAGAACGCCACGATGTTCGCCCACGGCGTCTCGGTCGACCGCGTCGTACGTGGCGGGATCGCCGAGGCGCTCATCATCGGCGTGCTCGGGACCGCCGCCGGGCTCGTGGCCGGCCGCGGCCTGCTCGGCTGGATCATCAACACCAACATGCGCGACACGATGCCCGACATCGGCGGCCTCGTCGGCGTCGGTCCCACCACCTACGTGCTCGCCGTGATCGCCGGCGTCGTGGTCGTCGCGCTCGCGCCGCTGCTGACCGTGCGGCGGCTGCGCCGCACCGACATGTCGGCGACGCTGCGCGTCGTCGAGTAGCGGTCAGCCTCCCGGACCGCTGGAGCCGGCGCCGAACGTCGCCTGCAGCCCGCGGATCAGGTCCTGCTTCTCGCCGTCTGACAGCCGGGCGGCCGGGTGGGTGGGCTTGTACTGCCACGGCGGCATCTCGCCCTGCCGGATCGTCTCGATCATCTCGTCGAGCTCGACTTCGCCGCTCGAGAGGTTGAGCTCGCGCCGGCCCTCGTCGACGTCGTTCTGCACGAGCCATGACACGGGAGCGACGTTCGAGTACCACGGCCAGTCGGTCTCGTTGCTGTGGCAGTCCATGCATGCGTCGCCCATGAGCCGCTCGGTGCGCGCGCTGTCCCAGTTGATCGTGCGGCCGCCGGTCGGGTTGGTGTGATCGCGACCGTACGGGACCAGCTGGATCAGCAGGAAGGCACCGAGCGCGGCGAGCACCGTCCACTTGACGATCCTGCGCACGGGCCACACGGCGGGGACGCTACGCGACTCGCGTGACATTGCTCGACTCAACCACGGAGCGCGCGCAGGGCGTTGAGGATCACGGCGAGGTCGATGACCTCCTGGAAGAGCGCGCCGGCGACCGGTGGGAGGTAGCCGGCGGCGGCGACGGCCATGGCAGCGATGCTCAGTCCCATGCCGGCGAGGACGCTCTGGCGGGCGATCGACAGGGCGCGGCGACCGGTGTGGACGGCGTCGGCCACGCGGTCGACGCGGTCGACGGTGATGACGGCGTCCGCGGTCTCGGAGGAGACGGTGGCGCCGGCCGCGCCCATCGCGATCCCGACATCCGCGAGCGCGAGCGCGGGCGCGTCGTTGACGCCGTCGCCGACCATGATGACCGGGCGCAGCGCGGGATCGGCGCGCAGGCTGTGGACGACCTCGAGCTTGTCTTCGGGCGTCTGGTCGGCGTAGACGCGGTCGACGCCGAGGCTCCGGCCGATGCGCTCGGCGACGGAGGGCCGGTCGCCGGAGACCATCGCGACGTGGTGAATGCCCTCGCTGCGCAGGCGGTTGACGATGCGGTCGGCGTCGGGGCGCAGCTCGTCGGCCATCACGATGACGCCCGCGACGGCGTTATCGATGCCGACGAGCACGTGGGCCTCACCGGAGCCGTGGCCGGTGACGAGCGCCGCGCCGGCGACCTCGCCGGGGTCGTAGCCCTCGGCGCGCAGGAACGCGCGGCTGCCGACGGCGACGCGGTGTCCGTCGAGGCTCCCCGCGATTCCCTGACCGGGCTCCTCCCTGACGTCGGCGGGCAGCGCGAGCGCCAGCTCGGCATCACGGGCGGCGCGCACGAGGGCCTCGCCGAGCACGTGGGCGGACAGGCGGTCGACCGACGCGGCCAGCCGCAGGACCTCGGCGCGGGTGTGATCGCCGAGCGCGATGACCTCCTGCACGTCGGGCGTGCCGACGGTCAGCGTGCCGGTCTTGTCGAACAGCACGGTGCGGGCCTCGCCGAGCGTCTCGATCGCCCCGGCGCCCTTGACGATGACCCCGCTGCGCGCCGCGCGCGAGAGCCCGGACACGAGGGCGATCGGCGCGGCGAGGATCAGCGGGCACGGCGTCGCGACGACGACCACCGCCAGGGCTCGTACCGGGTCGCCGCTGGCGACCCAGGCGATGGCGGCGACCGCGAGCGTGACCGGCAGGAAGATGCCCGCGTAGCGGTCGGCCATGCGGACGAACGGCGCGCGCTGCGCGTGCGCCTGCTCGACGAGCCGCACCAGCGCGGCGTACGCGCTCTCGGCAGCCGGCCGGTCGGCGCGCACGTCGAACGGCGCGCCGGCGTTCGCCGTACCGCTCATCACCGCCATGCCCGAGCGCAGCGTCAGCGGCAGCGGCTCCCCGCTGAGCGTGCTGGTGTCGACGACGGCTTCGGCGCTCACCACGGTGCCGTCGACGGGGATGACCTCGCCGGTGCGCACGAGCACCACGTCACCGGGCGCGACGACGTCCACCGGGACCTCGCGGAGCGTGTCGTCGCTGTGCAGCCGCGCGATCCGCGGTGCGCGGGCGACCAGTCGCGTGAGCTCGCGTCGCGCCCGCCGCGACGCGGCGGCCTCGAGCGCCGCGCCGCCGGTGAACATCAGCCCGATCACCGCCCCCGCCAGCTCCTCGTCGAGCGCCAGCGCGCCGACCATCGCCACCAGCGCGATCGTGTCGACGCCGAGGTGGTGGTCGACGATCACCGTGTGCGCGACCTCGACGGTCAGCTCGGCGGCCAGGAGCGCCACCGCCGCCCTCCAGACCTGGTGGCCGGCGGCCTCTTCGCCGAGCACGTGCAGCAGTCCGCCGGCGGCGATCGCGACGACGGCGATCGTCGCGAGCAGCTGTGCGCGATGATCGACCAGCCACCGCAGGCGGCGGCGGCGTGGCTGCGAGCGGGCGGCCGGTGCCGCTAGGGCGGTCGACGTCACGCTCTCAGGCTCGCGCGCGCACGCGTGCGCGTCATCCGTAGGGCGAACGGATGATCTCGCGGACGAGCCGCAGTTCCCGCGCGGCCGGGGCCGCGTCCTAGCGGGTCGGCGCGTACGGTCGGTGCCGGGCATCGGGGCGCGCAGGGGGCCGCGTCAGCGTCTGCGGCGATCGCCCTGCCGGTGCGCGGGGCTCAGCGGGCAGCATCCGGTAGGCGAGCGCGAAGACGTTCGGTGTGACGAGCACGGCGAGCAGCGCGAGCATCCACGGGGAGCGGCCGTCGGTGCCGGCGCCGATCACGTGCGCGAGCGCGAGCCCGTAGACGGCGATCGTCCAGCGGTGCAGCCAGCGCCAGGTCTTGACGCCGATCCAGCGGCGGACGTAGAAGCTGCCGGCGAGGATGAGCGCGAGCCAAGCGCCGATGACGCCGAGGCCGGTCCAGAACGGCCGGTAGCCGAGCGCGAACGGGAGCGTGACACCGGCGAGATTCGGCCGCAGCCAGCCGTCGAGCAACAGCACGCCCCCGTGTGCGCCGATCAGGCCGAGCGTGACGAGCGTCGTGGCCTCGTGGTAGCGCTTGACCGTGGCGGGGAGACCGGGACGACGCAGGAGCCGGCCGGACATCGCGAGACCCAGCGAGACCGAAAGCGAGAGCAGGACGAGCGCGACGATCCCGAACGCGCGGCTCGCGAGCCAGAAGACCTGTCCGGTGGGGTCGGTCGTGGTCACGCCGCGGCCGGGGTCGTGGCGGCGACGCCACCGGCCAGGCGCAGGCTGCCGTCGTCGAGGATCAGTGCACCGCCGTGGCGGGCGAGCAGCTCGGCGCCGGCGTCCGGGCCGCGCAGGAGCGCCGCCTTGGCGAGCGTCTCGGCTTCGAGCGCCGTCGGGGCGAGCGCGCTGGCCTGGATCACGCCGGTCCAGGCCGGCACGCCGCGGGCCGGGTCGATCAGGTGGTGGGCGAAGCCGTCCGCGGTGCGCCAGACGCGGGTCTGGAGCCCGCTGGTGGCGACGGCGCCGGTCGTGACCGTGAGGCTGTGGGCGATCCCGCCGTCGAGCGGGTGGCGGAGGTGGACCGTGCGGGGCGCCGGGCGGGTCCCGCCGATGCGGATGTCGCCGCCGGCGTCGACGGCGTAGCCGGCGTGGCCGGCGAGCAGGCCGGCGGCCAAGTCGACGGCCAGGCCCTTCGCGCTGCCGCCGAGATCGAGCCGGACACCGGCGGGCAGCCGGATCGTGCGGCGCTCCGGGTCGAGCGCGATCTCGCGCCACCGCGATGACGCGCGCGCCGCCGCC
>DASSUW010000367.1:0-15119 GCA_035706585.1 Solirubrobacteraceae bacterium
GGCTCCCACTCCCCTGAGAGCCCGTGCCTGGCGCGGGCTCCCACTCCCCTCAGAGCCCGCGCGTCGCGCGGGCTCCGGTTTTCCTCAGAGCCCGCGCGTCGCGCGGGCTCTTCTGGTTTCCTGGGGGGCATGACGCTCCCGCTCTCGCCTCCGGTCCTCCCCCAGCTCGCCCGCTCGTCCAAGACGCTGCCGACCGGCGACAGTTGGAGCTACGAGCCCAAGTGGGACGGCTTCCGCTCGATCGCATTCGTCGACGGCGCCGACGTCTACCTGCAGTCGCGCAACGGCAAGCCGCTCACCCGCTACTTCCCGGAGCTGCAGTTCCCCGCGGGCCGCTACGTGCTCGACGGCGAGATCGTGCTGTTCGACGCACAGGGTCGTCAGGACTTCGACGCGCTCGGGCAGCGCATCCACCCGGCCAAGTCGCGCATCGACATGCTCGCCGAGCAGACGCCGACGCGGTTCATCGCGTTCGACGTGCTCGCGGACGGCGACGAGGTGCTGCTCGCGCTGCCCCAGCGCGAGCGCCGCGCGCGGCTGGAGGCGCTGGTCGACAAGCCGGTCGACCTGACGCCGAGCGTGCGCGACCCCGGGGACGCGCAGGAGTGGCTCCAGGGCGCCGAGGGCGTGGTGGCGAAGCTGACCGGCGAGCCCTACCGGCCCGGCGAGCGGGTCGGCATGGTGAAGATCAAGCGCGTCCGCACGATCGACGCCGTCGTCCAGGGCTGGCGGCCCGGCAAGGAGGAGGGCACGGTCGGCTCGCTGATCCTCGGCCTCTACGACGACGACGGCGCGCTGCACACCGTCGGCCACACGTCCGGCTTCTCGGCCAAGGAGAAGCGCGAGCTGCCGGCCAAGCTCGCGCTCTACGAGACCGGCGAGCGCGGGATGGGCGACCCGAGTCGCTGGGCCAACGACCGCGAGCTCGAGTGGATCGCGCTGCGGCCCGAGCTGGTCGTCGAGGTCACGTTCGACCACACGAGCAACGACCGCATCCGTCACGGCACGAAGATCAAGCGCTGGCGCGAGGACAAGCCCCCGCGCGAGTGCCTGAAGTCGCAGCTGCTCACATAAAGGGGTCAGACCCCTTTATGTGGTTGCGGAGAGATAAGGGGGTCTGACCCCTTTAGACGATGCGCGGCGACGCCGACGACCGGGCCTTGATCTCCTCGCCCTCCGACCGCCACTGCTGCAGGCGGTCGAACTTCTCGCGCGCGTCGTGGACCTCGTGCTGGTGCTCGAGACCCCACCCGGCCAGGGGGACGAGCGCGACGAGCAGATGCTCGCCGGCCGACGACAGCTCGTACTCCACGCGCGCCGGCACGCGCGCGTAGACGTGGCGCTCGACGAGCCCGTCGCGCTCGAGCTGACGCAGCGTGGCGCTCAGCATGCGTCGCGATACACCGTCGATCTGGCGAAACAGCTCGTTGAACCGGTGCGTCCCGGAGGCGAGGCGGGCGAGCACGACCACGCTCCACTTCGCCGCGAGCACAGCCACGGCCGATTGCAGCGCGGCAAGCGAGTCGTCGTCCGACGTCGGAAACGGTGCGGGAATCGGAGTGCTGGCCATCTGTCAAACGATGACACGTCGCGCAAGTCGGCAAGATGTCCGCGATGGCCGCAGTCGCCGAGCGTCCGGTACTGGTCGCCCCCGACTCCTTCAAGGGCACGTTCCGGGCCTCGCAGGTCGCCGCCGCGATCGGCCGCGGCCTCGAGCGGGCCGGGCTGATGCCGCCGGATCTGTGCCCGGTGGCCGACGGTGGCGAGGGCACGATGGACGCGCTCCTGCCCGGCCTCGGCGGCGAGGTCGTCGCCGCCGACGCGCACGACCCGCTCGGGCGCGCGCTCACCGGCTGCTTCGCGCTCGTCGAAGACGGCGGCACCGCGATCGTGGAGACGGCGACGGCGAGCGGTCTCAGCCTCGTCGCCGAGGACGAGCGCGACGCGTGGGCGGCCTCGACCTACGGCACCGGCGAGCTGATCGCCGCCGCCGCGCAGGCCGGCGCGCAGGTGATCATCGTCGCGGTCGGCGGGTCGGCGACCACGGACGGCGGCGCCGGCGCGCTGGAGGCGATCGACGACGCCGGCGGGCTCGGCGGCGCCCGCCTCGTCGTGCTGTGCGACGTCCGCACGCCGTTCGAGCACGCTCCGACGGTGTTCGGCCCGCAGAAGGGCGCCGACCCGGAGATGGTCGCCCGGCTCCAGGCGCGGCTCGACGAGCTGGCGGCGCGCTGGCCGCGCGACCCGCACGGGGTGCCGATGACCGGCTGCGCCGGCGGGCTGTCCGGCGGCCTGTGGGCGGTCCACCGCGCGGTGCTGGAGCCCGGCGCGACCTGGGTGCTCGACGCGCTGGACTTCGACCGCCGCATGCGCGCCGCGCGCGCGGTCGTCACCGGCGAGGGCAAGCTCGACGAGCAGACGCTGCAGGGCAAGCTCGTGGGCGAGATCGGCACCCGCGCGCGGCAGTCCGGCGTGCCGCTGCACGCGATCGTCGGCACCGACCGGCTTGACCCGTTCGGCAAGCGCATGATCGACCTCATGCGCGTGTTCGAGGCGACCGACCTGGCGGAGATGGAGGCGGCCGGCGAAGCCCTCGGGCGTGAACTGGCCGACGGCCGTGCCTGAGGCCGTCCTGTTCGACCTCGACGGCGTGCTGCTGGACTCCCGGACCGCGATCGTGCGCTGCATCGAACACGCGTTGCGGGTCCACGGCGTCCCGGTGCCACCGTCCGCGTCGCTCGAGCGCTTCATCGGGCCGCCGCTGATCGACGGCTTCGCGGAGCTCGCCGGCGCCGATCGCGCCGCCTCGTGCCTGGCCGCCTATCGCGAGCGCTACGTGCACTCCAGCCTGGAGGAGACGACCGTCGTGCCGGGGGCCCGCGAGGCGCTCGCCGCCGTTGCCGCGCAGGTGCCGGTCGCGGTCGCCACGAGCAAGCCGCACGCGTACGCGGCGCCGCTGTGCGAGCGGCTCGCGCTCGCGCCGCTCGTGCGCGCGGTCGTAGGACCCGAGCTCGACGCGCCGGACGAGGTCAAGGCCGTCACCGTCACGCGCGCGCTCGCCGCGCTCGGGCTCGCGCCGGGCGCCGACGCCCCGCTCGTGGGCGACCGCAGCCACGACGCCGAGGCGGCCGCCGCGAACCGGTTGCGCTGCGTCGGCGTGCTCTGGGGGATCGGCGACGAGGCGGAGCTGCGGGCGGCCGGTGCCGATCCGATCGTGTCTCGGCCGGGCGATCTGCCGTCGGCGCTCGGGGTGTCACGGCCGACTGCGGGCGGGTAGGGGCCGGCGCGGGTGTGCTCGATTTGCCCCCATATGCGCCGTCAAGTCAGCACACCGGCGATCCCGCCCTCCCTACAAGCGGGTGTTCGCCGGCATCCACAGCGCGAACTCGGCCCCGCCGCCGTCGGCGTTCGACGCCGCCACCGTCCCTCCGTGCTGCTCGGCCACCTGGCGCACGATCGCCAGTCCCAGCCCGGTCCCGGACCGGCCGCGGTCGGCGGCGCCGCGGTAGAAGCGGTCGAAGATGTGCGGCAGGTCGGCGGGGTCGATGCCGGGGCCGTTGTCGAGCACCGAGATGCCCTCCGGACCGGTGCGCACGAGCACGCGGGTGCCGTGGCGGGCCGCGTTGTCGAGCAGGTTGTTGACCGCGCGCGCGAGACGGTCGGGCACGCCGTCGACGACCGCGGGCTCGAGCTGCGCGGCGAACTCGACGGCGGGCGCGTGACGGCGCGCGCGCTCGATCGCCTCGGCCGCCAGCTCGTCGAGCCGCACGTCCTCGCGCGCCGGGCTGCCCTGGTCGCCGCGCGCGAGCTCGATCAGGTCGGCGACCAGCAGGCTCAGCTCCTCGGCCTGCGCCTCGACGTCGGCGATCACGCGCGCGCGCTCGGCCGGCTCGAGGTCGCTCTCCGCCAGCACCTCGATGTTCGTGCGCAGCGAGGTGACCGGCGTGCGCAGCTCGTGCGAGGCGTCGGCGACGAGCTGGCGCTGCGCGGCGATCGACCCCTCGAGCGTGTCGAGCATCGCGTTGAAGCGCTCGGCCAGCTCGCCCACCTCGTCGTGGCTGCTGACCGCGATGCGGCGTCCGAGGTCCTCGGTCTGGGCGATGTGCCGGGCCGCCTCGCTGACCCGCCGCACGGGCGCGACGAGGTGCCGCGCCGCGAGCCGGCCGAGCAGCGCGGCCAGCGCGATCCCGCCGACCACGAGCGCGACCAGCACCCAGCGCAGCCGGGCCAGCACCGCGTCGGTGGACTGCAAGGAGCGCGCGAGCCGCAGCGCACCGCCGCGCCGCAGCGGCGCCGTGAGGACGCGGACGTGGTCGCCGTCCACGTGCGCGTCGGCGAGGAACTCACCGCCCTCGCCGTCGGCGACGGCGCGCACGCGGTCGTCGACCGGGAGCTCGGGACCGGTGAGCGTGAGGGCGGCACCGCCGCGGCCGGGCACGAACTGGACGTACGCGGCCGATCCCCCGCGCTCGATCGGCAGCGCCGGGATGCCGAAGCCGCGGCCGGGCGGCATGCCGAGGTGCCGCAGCCGGCGGCCGATCTCGGGCCGCAGGCGCGCCTCGGCGTTCCGCACCAGCCCGGCCTGCTCGAGCAGCTGGTCGTCGACCTGCCGGCGCAGCTCGCCGCGCACCGCCGCGTAGGCGACCGCCGCCGCGAGCACCACCGCGATACCGACCGCCACGGCGGTCGCCACGGCCATGCGGCGGCGCAGCGGCATCAGCCGTCCCGCAGCACGTAGCCGACGCCGCGCACGGTGTGGATCAGGCGCGGCTCGCCGAGCTTGCGGCGCAGGTACGAGACGTAGACCTCGAGCGAGTTGCTGGTCGCGCCGAAGTCGTAGCCCCAGACGCGCTCGAAGATCTGCGAGCGCGTCAGCACCTGCCGCGGGTGCTCGAGGAACAGCGCCAGCAGGTTGAACTCGGTGCGCGAGAGCTCGAGCCGGCGGTCGCCGCGCCAGACCTCGTAGGCGACCGGGTCCAGCACGAGGTCGCCGAACCGCAGCGCCGTGTCGCCGTCCGTTCCGGCACGCCGCAGCAGCGCCCGCAGGCGCGCCTTGAGCTCCTTGAGCGCGAACGGCTTGACCAGGTAGTCGTCGGCGCCGGCGTCCAGGCCCGCCACGCGATCGTCGACCGCGTCGCGCGCGGTCAGCATCAGCACCGGCGTCAGGTCGCCGGCGTCGCGAAGCCGGCGGCAGACCTCGAGCCCGTCGAGCCCGGGCATCGTGACGTCGAGCACGACGGCGTCGGGCGGCGCGCCGTCGGCGAGCCGGTCGAGCGCCTCGCGGCCGTCGGACGCCAGCTCGACCTCGTAGGCCTCGAGCCGCAGCGCCCGCTCGAGCGCGGTGCGCACGGCCGGCTCGTCGTCGACCACCAGGACCCGGGTCATCGAACCTGATGATGCCGAGAGTGGCGTAAGAGTTGACGAAGAGCTGGCCCGGATCGACCGATGACCCGTGGATGACTCGGCGCCGCGGGGGTCGGTGGACGCGGGCTTTATCTGGACCTCACACGCCGCGTTCCAGAATGGGCGCCATGAACCGGATCGGGTCCTTCGTCGCCGGCGCGGCAGCGGTCGGGCTGATCGTCGCCGTGCTCGCGCTCGCGGGCGCCTTCGGCGGCGACACCACCGTCGTGCGCGCGACCCCGGGGCCAGCGGCGACGGTGGCGCCGGGCAAGGCCGCGAACGTGGCGGACGTCTACGCCCGCGTCTCGCCGGGCGTCGTGTTCGTCCAGGCCAACTCCGGCAAGGGCCAGCTGCCGTTCCCGGGCGGCGGCCGCGCCGCCTCCGGCTCGGGCTTCGTGATCGACCGTGACGGTCACATCGTCACCAACGACCACGTCGTGGAGGACGCCACGCAGTACCGCGTGCGCTTCGGCGACAACGGCGACCCGGTCGTCGCCAAGCTGCTGGGTACCGACCCCGGCGCCGACCTCGCGCTGCTGAAGATCGATCCCGACGACGTCGACGAGCCCCTGCACCCGCTCGCGCTCGGCGCCTCCGAGGAGCTGCGCCCCGGCGACCCCGCGATCGCGATCGGCAGCCCGTTCGGGCTCGAAGGGACCGTGACGAGCGGAATCGTGTCCGCGCTCGGACGCACGATCCAGGCGCCGAACGGCTTCTCGATCTCGAACGCCGTCCAGACCGACGCCGCGATCAACCCCGGCAACTCGGGCGGCCCGCTGCTCGACTCCGCCGGCCGCGTGATCGGCGTCAACTCGCAGATCCGCACGAACGGCGGCGACCAGAACTCGGGCGTCGGCTTCGCCGTGCCCGTCGACGCGATCAAGCGCGCGATCCCGTTCCTGGAGGACGGCAAGGACGTCCCGCACGCCTATCTGGGCATCCGCACCGGCCAGGCGACCGAGGGCGGCGCCCAGGTCGGCCAGGTCGTCGCCGGCGGCCCGGCGGCCAAGGCCGGCCTGCGCGAGGGCGACCGGATCGTCCAGATCGGCTCCACGCCGGTGCGCGAGCCCGACGACGTCTCGGCCGCCGTGAACGCCCGTCGCCCGAACGACGAGGTGCGGGTAGTCGTGGAGCGAGGCGGAGAACGGCGTACCCTCACCGTGAAGCTCGGCGAACAGCCCGAACAGGTCAGCACCCCCTAGGAAACGGAGACGATGGCGTGACAGCCGACGAGCGCCGCCTGCGGGCGCTGGATCGTGAAGAAGAAGTGACTCCCGCGCGCGCGGCACACCATGCGCTCGAGCAGGCGCTGTTCGAGATCAAGCGCGTGATCGTGGGCCAGGAAGCGATGCTCGAGCGCGTGCTCGTGGCGCTGCTGGCCGGTGGCCACGTCCTGCTCGAGGGCGTCCCGGGGCTGGCCAAGACGCTGACCGTCAAGACGGTCGCCGACGTCCTCGGCGGCTCGTTCAAGCGCCTGCAGTTCACGCCCGACCTGGTGCCGGCCGACCTGGTGGGCACGCGCATCTACCGCGCCGACACGGGCGGGTTCGACACCGAGCTCGGCCCGGTGTTCTGCAACTTCCTGCTCGCCGACGAGATCAACCGCGCGCCCGCCAAGGTGCAGTCGGCGCTGCTCGAGGTCATGCAGGAGCACCAGGTCACGATCGGCCACGAGACGCACCCGGTGCCGCAGCCGTTCCTCGTGCTGGCGACGCAGAACCCGATCGAGTCCGAGGGCACGTACCCGCTGCCCGAGGCGCAGGTCGACCGCTTCATGTTCAAGCTCGTGGTCGACTACCCGCACCCGCGCGACGAGGTCGCCGTCGTCGAGCGCTCGCTCGACAGCGGCGGCAGCGCCCGCCAGGTGCTCACGCCCGAGGCGCTCGCGGAACACCAGGTCGCGGCGTCGAGCGTGTACGTCGACCGGCGCGTCATGGAGTACGCGGTCGCGCTCACGACGGCGACGCGCGAGAACGACGAGAACCAGTGGGTCGAGTTCGGCGCCAGTCCGCGCGGATCGATCAACCTCATCCACGCCGGCCGCGCGCTCGCGCTGCTGCGCGGCCGCGACTACCTGCTGCCGATCGACGTGCGCGACCTCGCGCGCGACGTCCTGCGCCACCGGCTCGTGCTGACGTACGAGGCGCTGGCCGCCGGCGTCGACGCCGACCGCGTGCTCGACGACGTGCTCGAGAAGGTCCCGGTGCCGCGGATCGAGCTCGCCCAGGAGCACGCCAGGTAGATGTCGTTCGGCGCCCCACTCCTCCTGGTGGGGCTGGCGCTGGTCCCGCTCGCGCTGGCCGCCTACGTGATCGCCCAGCGGCGAAAGCGCCAGTACGCCGTGCGCTACACGAACGTCGACATCCTGGCGAGCGTCGCCGGACGCGCCGGCTGGGCGCGTCATGTCCCGGCGCTGCTGGCGCTGCTGGCGCTCGCCTCGCTGCTGGTCGCGCTCGGCCGGCCCGAGCGCACGGTCGCGGCCGAGCAGCGCGCGGCGACCGTCGTGATGGTCACCGACACGTCGGGCTCGATGTTCGCGAAGGACATCGCCCCCGACCGGCTGACCGCGGCCAAGTCGGCCGGCCACGCGCTCGCGAACAAGCTTCCGCGCGACTTCCGGCTCGGCCTGATCAGCTTCGGCACCGAGGTCGCCCAGCTCGTGGAGCCGACGACCGACAAGCAGCGCGTGAAGGTGGCGCTCGACTCGCTCAAGTTCGGCGGCTACACCGCGATGGGCGAAGGGCTCGACGCGGGCATCGACGCCGCGCGCACGCCGATCACGAACCCCGACACCGGCCTGCCGCAGAGACTGCCGGCCGCGATCGTGCTGCTCTCGGACGGCGCGAACACCCGCGGCCGCGACCCGATCACGATCGCCGACCGGGCGAAGCGGCTGAAGATCCCGGTCTACACGGTCGCGCTCGGCACCCAGAGCGGCTACATCGAGCACACGCGCAAGGACGGCTCGGTCACGCGCGAGGCGGTGCCGCCGGACACCGAGACGCTGCAGGAGATCGCGCGCTCCACGGGCGGCCGCTTCTACCAGGCCGCCGACGCGAAGCGGCTGACCGACATCTACCGCAACCTCGGCACGCGCTTCTCGACGCGCAAGGAGAAGCAGGAGGTCACGGCCGCGTTCGCGGGCGGCGGGCTCGTGCTGCTGCTGGCCGGGATGGCGGCGGCGATGGCGCGCGGAGGGCGGCTGCCGTGAGGGCGCTCCCGACCGTCGAGCGCTCGCCGGAGCAGCCGGGACCCGGTCCCGTCCCGCCCGCGGTCCTACGCTCGCTCGACCTGGCCGTGCTGCGGCGCGTGGAGAGCCTCGTCCCCGGCGAGCACCTGACGCCGCAGGTCGGCGCCGGGACCGAGCTGGCGATGATCCGCCCCTACTTCCCCGGCGACGACGTGCGCCACATCGACTGGAACGTCACGGCGCGCATGCAGGAGCCGCACGTGCGCGTGCACGTGGGCGAGCGCGCGCTGACGAGCTGGCTGGTGCTCGACACGTCGGCGTCGATGACGTTCGGGACCGCCGACCGCCGCAAGGCCGACGTCGCCGAGGGCGTGGCGCTCGCGATCGGCCATGTGGCTTCGCGGCGCGGCAACCGGCTCGGCGTCGTGTCGTTCGGCGGCGAGTCCCCGCGGGTGCTGCGGCCGCGCCAGGGCCGGCTGGGGCTGCTCCAGCTGCTCGCCGAGCTGCGCACCGAGACCGCGGAGGAGGGCGCGGGGGCGACGTCGCTCGGCAGCGCGCTGGCGGGCGTCGCCGCGGTCGCCCGCGCGCGCGGGCTGCTCGTCGTCGTCTCCGACTTCCGCGGCGACCGCGACTGGGAGGGCGTGCTGCGCAGCCTGCGCGCCCGCCACGGCGTGCTGGCCGTCGAGATCCGTGATCCGCGCGAGCTCGAGCTGACGCCGATGGGCGACCTCTGGCTCGTCGATCCCGAGACCGGCCGCCAGCTGCAGGTCAACACCAGCCGCCGCAGCCTGCGCAGGCGGTTCGCCGAGGCGGCGGCCGCCGAGCGCGAGGACGTCGCGGCGGCGCTGCGCCGGGCCGGTGCCGACCACCTCGTGCTCTCGACCGCGGGCGACTGGCTCCGCGACCTGGCGGGCCACCTGCGCCGCTCGCATCCGGTGCCGCCGGAGGTGCGGGTGCGATGACGTTCCGCGACCCGGCGATGCTCGCCGGCCTCATCCTGATCCCGCTGGCGGCGCTCGCCTACATGTCGATGCAGCGGCGGCGCCGGCGCGAGGCGGCGGCGTTCGCCAACCCGGCCCTGATGCCGAACATCGTGACCGCGCGGCCCGGCTGGCGCCGGCACCAGCCGCCGCTGCTGCTGCTCGCCGCCCTCGGCGTGCTCGTGGTGGCGCTGGCGCGGCCGCAGCGCACGGTCGCGGCGCCGCAGCGGGCGGCGACGGTCATGATGGTGACCGACACGTCCGGCTCGATGAACGCCGAGGACGTCGACCCCGACCGCCTGAGCGCGGCGGTGAAGGCCGCGCACCGGCTCACCGACGAGCTGCCCGAGAACTTCCGCCTCGGCCTCGTCACGTTCGCCGACTTCGCCGAGGTGCAGGCGCCGCCGACCACCGACCGCGACCCGGTCAAGTCCGGGCTCGACCGGCTGCGCGCGACCGGCGGCACGGCGATGGCGACCGGCCTGCAGCGCGCGATCGAGCTCGCCCGCACGCCGGTTCCGAACGAGGACGGATCGGGAACGCGGCGCCTGCCGTCGGTGCTCGTGCTGCTCTCCGACGGCAAGGACACCCAGAGCCCGATCTCGCCGCTCGAGGTCGCGCGCCAGGCGAAGGAGCTCGGGATCCCGATCTTCACGATCGCGCTCGGCACGCCGACCGGCGAGGTCGCCGTGCGCGACCAGTTCGGCCTGATGCAGCGGATCCCGGTGCCGCCCG
This sequence comes from Solirubrobacteraceae bacterium, assembly GCA_035706585.1. Classification (GTDB taxonomy): domain Bacteria; phylum Actinomycetota; class Thermoleophilia; order Solirubrobacterales; family Solirubrobacteraceae; genus DASSUW01. Next base: position 10,309 of record DASSUW010000367.1, read on the forward strand.
ATACCGAGACGCTGCGCGAGATCGCGCAGACGACGGGCGCCAAGTACTTCGCGGCGCCGGACGCGGCCCGCCTGGAGTCGATCTACGCGAACCTCGGCACCAAGCTGTCCTCCAAGCCGATCGAGAAGGAGGTCACCGTCGCCTTCGCCGGTGGCGCGTTGGCGCTCCTGCTCGCCGGTGGCGCGCTCTCGCTCAGGTGGTTCGGCCGCCCGCTGTGATGGGTAAGCCGGATTCCGGTACCTGAGACCTTAGGGAGGCGAGGAACCATGGAATCAGCGCGCCTTGAGGGGCAGCGTGGGGGTAAGACGCGTTCGATCAGAGCGGTCGTCGCGGCGAGCTTCATCGGCACCACGATCGAGTGGTACGACTTCTTCCTCTACGGCACGGCCGCGGCACTGGTCTTCGACAAGCTGTTCTTCCCGGAGGCCGAGCCGCTCGTCGGCACGCTGCTGGCGTTCAGCACCTATGCGGTCGGCTTTGCCGCGCGGCCGCTCGGCGGCGTCGTCTTCGGGCACTTCGGCGACCGGATCGGCCGCAAGACGATGCTCGTCATGTCGCTGCTCATCATGGGCACCGCGACGTTCCTGATCGGCTGCCTGCCGACGTTCAGCGCCATCGGGATCCTCGCGCCGATCCTGCTGGTCGTGCTGCGCTTCACGCAGGGCATCGGCGTCGGCGGCGAGTGGGGCGGCGCCGTGCTGATGGCGACCGAGCACGCACCCAAGCACCGGCGCGGCTTCTTCGGCTCGTGGCCGCAGATGGGCGTCCCCGCCGGCCTGCTGCTCTCGACCGTGGTGTTCAAGGTCGTGGAGGGCTCGATGTCCGACAGCGCGTTCGAGAGCTGGGGCTGGCGCGTCCCGTTCCTGGCCAGCGCCATCCTCGTGATCATCGGCCTCGTGATCCGCTTGAAGATCATGGAGTCGCCGGCGTTCGAGCGCGTCAAGGAGACGAAGACCGAGGCCGAGAGGCCGATCGTCGACGTCGTCCGCAAGTACCCGCGCGACGTGCTCACCGCGATGGGCATGCGCGTGGCCGAGAACGGCGCGTTCTACGTGCTGACGGTGTTCACGCTCGCCTACGGCGAGGACGAGCTGGGCCTCGAGAAGGACACGATGCTCAACGGCGTGATCGCCGCCGCGGCGATCGGGCTGATCACCGTGCCGCTGTGGGGCTGGTTGTCGGACCGCGTCGGGCGCAAGCCGCTCTACCTGGCCGGCGCGATCATCACGACGCTGTGGGCGTTCCCGCTGTTCGGGCTGATGAACACGGCCGAGCCGTTCATGATCGCGCTCGGCATCGTCGTCGGCGTCAACCTCGGCCACGACCTCATGTACGGGCCGCAGGGCGCATACTTCTCCGAGTTGTTCGGGACCCGTGTGCGTTACTCCGGAGCCTCGCTCGGCTACCAGCTGGCGTCGGTGTTCGCGGGCGGCTTCGCGCCGCTGATCGCGACCGCGCTGCTGGCCGTCGGCGGCTGGGAGCTCGTGGCGCTGTACGTCGTCGCGATGGGCCTGATCTCGGTGGTCGCGACGCTGTACGCGCGCGAGACGCGGGACGTCGACTTCGACCGCGACGAGGAGCCTGAGCTCGAGCTGGTGCGCGAGCGCCGGTTCGACCGTGCGCGCTTCGCCGACCGGGAGACGACCGAGGTTCGGTGAGCCACGAGCAGGTCTTCACGCTCGAGGCGACTCCGCTCAAGTTCGGCCGGGGAGCGGCGGGCGACGCCGGCTGGGAGCTGGAGCGCCTCGGCGTGACGCGGGCGATGCTGGCCAGCGACCCGGGTGTGGTCGCGGCCGGCATCACCGACCGCGTGCGCGAGGCGATCGAGGCGGCGGGGATCGAGACGGAGGTGTGGGCCTCCGCGCGCGTGGAGCCGACCGCCGACTCGTTCGCCGCGGCCGCCGCATTCGCGGTCGACGGCGGCTTCGACGGGTTCGTCGGCGTCGGCGGCGGCTCGTCGATCGACACGGCGAAGGTGTCGGATCTCATCGCCACGCACGGCGGCGAGGTCATCGACTACGTCAACCCGCCGGTCGGCGCGGGGCGCAAGCCGCCGGCGCCGCTCAAGCCGTTGCTGGCGATCCCGACCACGTGCGGGTCGGGATCGGAGGCGACGTCGGTCGCGATCCTCGACATTCCCGAGCAGCGCGTGAAGACCGGGATCTCGCACCGCTACCTGCGGCCGCACCAGGCGATCGTCGATCCCGAGCTGGTCGCCTCGCTGCCCGGCGCGGTCGTCGCCTCGTGCGGCCTGGACGTCATCTGCCACGCCGCCGAGTCGTTCGTGTCCAAGCCGTACTCCGCGCGCCAGGCCCCCGATTCGCCCGGCGATCGCCCGCCCTACCAGGGCGCGACGCCGATCTCCGACATCTGGTCGGCGAAGGCGCTCGAGTACGGCGGCCGCTATCTGCGGGACGCCGTGGCCGGCGACGTCGAGGCGCGCGGCTGGATGATGCTCGCGGCGTCGCTGGCCGGGATCGGGTTCGGCGCCGCCGGCGTGCACATCCCGCACGCCTGCGCGTACCCGATCGCGGGGCTCAAGCACGAGTACACGCCGCCGGGCTACGAGACCGACCACCCGCTCGTCCCGCACGGTCAGTCGGTGATCGTCACCGCGCCGGCCGCGTTCCGGTTCACGTACGAGGCGATGCCGGACCGTCATCACCGGGTCGCCGAGCTGCTGGCGGGCGAGCCGGCCGACGGCCCGGACGCGCTGCCCGAGGTCCTGCTCGGCCTGATGCGCGACCTCGACGTGCCGACGAGCATCGCGGCGTTCGGCTACGGGATCGAGGACGTCGACGATCTCGTCGAGGGCGCGCTGAAGCAGCAGCGGCTGCTCGTGATCGCACCGCGCGAGGCGGGCCTGGAGGACCTGGCGGCAGTCCTGCGCGAGTCGCTGTGAACCAGCGCGCCGCGGGCGTGGACCGGGACGGCGTCAGCGGCTCGCGAGCTCGGTCATCACCGCCTCGTAGACGCCGGCGCCGTTGCGCTCCTCGCAGATCCGCGTGTTGGCGGTGAGCGCCTCGGTGATCGTGCGGTCGCGCTCGACCCCGTTGGCGACGAGCCAGAACGTCCGCACCACGTCGGCCGCACCGAGATCCTCACGGCTGTCGCCGACCGCGATGCAGTCCTCGCGCGCGTAGCCGCGCACGCGCTGGTGGAACGCGACGGCGTTGGTCTTGGATGCCGTCGCCGGGATCAGGTGGTACGCCTTGAAGCGCTCGTGCCCCGGGACGATCGGATGGATGCCGCCGTTGTCGACGAGCCGGAGGTGGCCGAAGCCCTTCTCCTCCAGCAGCCGGTCGGCCTCGAACGCGTCGACGTCGCCGCGGAACAGATGGCTGACCTCGCGGTTGCGGTGCCACGGCGCGTGATACTCGAGCCGGCCGCTGAAGTGCTCGAGCAGGAGCTGCGGCGCGCCCGAGTCCTCGATCTGGTCGAAGATCGTCTTGCCGGCCCGGGGCACGAGGTCGCCCGTGAGCCAGTGCAGCTCGCCGTCGATCACGATCCCCGCGCCGGCCTCGAACGCGTACGAGCGGATGCCGAGGAAGCGGGCGTCGTAGAAGCAGGTCATCTGACGGCGGCCGGAGTAGATGACGACCTCGACGCCCGCGCGCGAGCACGCCTCCAGGGCACGGGCGCCGAGCAGCGAGAAGTTACCGTCCCCGTCGCGCAGGAACGAGGCGTCGGCACCGAGCAGCGTGCCGTCCAGATCCACATAGACACAGCGCATCGCACCTAGCATGAACGAAGTGCTTCAAGACACGAGACGCCGGCATCTCGTCCGGATCATGTGGCTGTCGGTCGGCGCCGCGGTCGTCACGATCGGCCTCAAGACGCTCGCGTGGGCGCTCACCGGCTCGGTCGGGCTCCTGTCCGACGCCGCCGAGTCGGTGGTCAACCTGGTCGCGGCCGTGATGGCGGTCGTCGTCGTCCAGTGGTCCGAGCGGCCGCCCGACGAGGAGCACGCTTACGGCCACGAGAAGGCGAGCTACCTGGCCGCCGGGCTCGAGGGCGCGCTGATCCTGCTCGCGGCCGTCACGATCGGCTGGACCGCGATCCGGCGGCTGGCCGACCCCGAGCCGCTCACCGACGTCGGCGTCGGCGTCGTCGTGGCGGTCGCCGCGTCGGCGGTCAACCTGGCGGTCGCGCGCGTGCTGATCTCGACCGGCCGCACGCACGAGTCGCTCACGCTGGAGGCCGACGGCCGGCACCTGATGACCGATGTCTGGACGTCGGTCGGGGTCGTCGCCGGCGTGGCCGCGGTCTCGCTGACCGGCTGGGACCTTCTCGACCCGCTGATCGCGCTCGCCGTCGCCGTCAACATCGTCGTCACCGGGGCCGCGCTCGTGCGCGAGTCGGCCGGCGGGCTGATGGACCACGCGCTGCCGGCCGAGGAGCTCGCGCGCGTGAACGCGGTGCTCGACCGCTTCCGCGGCGACGAGGTCCGCTTCCATGCCCTGCGCTCGCGGCGCTCCGGGCGCCGGCGCTTCGTGTCGGTGCACGTGCTCGTGCCCGGCACCTGGTCGGTCCAGCACGGGCACGATCTCGCCGAGCAGGTCGAGGCGGCGCTGCGCGAGCAGCTCTCCCACGCGAGCGTCTTCACCCACCTCGAGCCGCTCGAGGACCCGGCATCGTTCGCTGACACCGCGCTCGATCGCGAGGACGCGCAGGCGCCTTCGTAGAGTGCGAGGCGATGGCCGTCGTCAGGGACATCGAGCCGTGGGATGCCCTGCTGCAGGCCGGGCGCGAGGACGAGCGCCTCGTCATGCAGGCCTCGCAGCACCCGCGCCCGCCGCGGCTGGCCGCGA
>DASSUW010000368.1:0-5821 GCA_035706585.1 Solirubrobacteraceae bacterium
GGGGAGATCGTGGCCGTGTCCGGGCATGTCGCGCCGCTGGGCCGCTTCGACGCGTTTCAGCGCCGGCGCGGCGCGCTCGCCGCGATCGAGGTGTCGAGGTTCCGCGCCACCGGCGAGCACCGGGGCGGCCCGGCCGGCGTCGTCGACGGCGCGCGGCGGCGGGCAGAGGCCGGTCTCGGGCGCGGGCTCGCCGAGCCCGAGGCGGCGCTCGCGCGCGGGATGGTGCTCGGGCAGGACGAGCAGCTCGGCGACGACGTGCGGGACGACTTCAAGCGTTCCGGCCTCGCCCATGTGCTCGCGGTGAGCGGGCAGAACGTGATGCTGCTCGCGACGCTCGTGCTCGGCGCGGGCGCGCTGGTCGGCGTCCCGTTGCGCGCCCGCCTGGTCATCGCCTTGGCGCTTGTGGCGACGTACGTGCCGCTGACCGGCGCGGGCCCGTCGATCCAGCGCGCGGGCGTGATGGGCGCGGCCGGCCTCGTCGCCGCGCTGGCCGGCCGACCGGCACACCGCTGGTACGCGCTCGTCCTGGCGGCGGCGATCACGCTGGCCGTCAATCCGCGCGCGGCCGGTGAGCCGGGGTGGCAGCTGTCGTTCGCCGCGGTCGTCTCGCTGCTCGCGCTCGTCCCGGCGCTGCGCGGATGGCTCGGCCGTGCGCTGCCCGGCCCGGTCGCGGACGTGGCGGCGATGACCGTGGCCGCGACGGTCGGCACGGCGCCGCTGATGGCGCTGCACTTCGGGCAGGTGTCGCTCGCGGCGCTGCCCGCCAACCTGCTGGCAGCGCCCGCGATCGCCCTGATCATGTGGCTCGGCATGCTCGGCGCCGGGGCAGCGCAGATCGCGCCCGCGCTCGCCGCTCCCTTCAACGAGCTCAACCAGCCGCTGCTCGCGTTCGTCGAGTGGGTTGCGCGCACGATGTCCCAGGTGCCCGTGGCCGTGATGCCGGTCCGGATCGGCACGCCGCCGGCACTGGCGCTCGCCTACGGCATCCTCGCCGCGCTGGTCGCCGCCTTCCGCGCGTTCGTGGCGCGTCTCCCGCCGGCGACCGGGCGCGCGGGGAACGCGCTCGGCGGCGGGTCGTGGCTGCCGGGCGGCGATCGTCCCTGGCGGCTGCGCCGCCACCGGTTCGGCATCGCCGCCGCGGCCGCCGCGCTCCTGGTCGTGCTTGCCACGGCCTCGTCGGCCCACGATGCGCCGCCGGTCCTCGCGGGCGATGTCGTCGTGTCGTTCCTCGATGTCGGGCAGGGCGACGCGACGCTGATTCAGAGCGGCCGCACCAACGTGCTCGTCGACACGGGGCCGCCGGGAGGGCCGATCCTGCAGCGCCTGCGCGAGGCCGGGGTGCAGCGGCTCGACGGCCTGGTCCTCACGCACGCGCAGACCGACCACGAAGGCATGGCGCTCGAGGTGATGCGCGCGTTCCCGACGCGGCTCGTGCTCGACGGCGGCGCGGGCTGGCCGACCTACGTGCAGCGCGCCTTGCCTGCGGCGCTGGCGGGCGCCCACGCGCGGCGGGTCGACGCCCATGCCGGCCAGGTGCTGACGTTCGGCGCCATCACGCTGCGCGTGCTGTGGCCACCGGCTCCCGGCCCGGACTTCCGCCCCGCGGGCGATCCGAACGACCGCGCGATCGTCGCGCTCGTCCAGTCCGGCGACTTCGACCTGTTCCTGCCCGCCGACGCCGAGTCCGACGTGACGACCGGCCTGCCGCTCGAGCCGGTCGAGGCGCTGAAGGTCGCGCACCACGGCAGCGCCGACGACGGCCTGCCGGCGCTGCTGGCCCGCCTGCGGCCCGACGTCGCCGCCATCGAGGTCGGCCGCGGGAACACGTACGGTCACCCGACGGCGTCGACGCTCGCGGCGCTCCGCACCGTCGACCACGTCTTCCGGACGGACCGCGACGGCACGGTCCGCCTGCGCGTGCACGCCGGCGCCATGACGATCGAGAGGGCGCCGTGACGGCGTCTAGACTCGCCCACTCGTGCCGAGCTTCAAGCCCGCCTACCTCATCCACGGCGACGATCACGGCCGCATCGCCGAGCGCCGCGCGAAGCTGCGCGCGGTGGCGGAGGCCGACAGTGGTCCCGGCGGGGTCGAGGTGTTCGAGAACGACGCGTGCACCCCCGACGCGATCGCGGCCGCGCTGTCGGCGATGACGTTCGCGCTCGGGCGGCGGTTCGTGATCGCCGACGGCGTCGAGCGCTGGAAGGAGGCCGACGTCGAGCCGGTCGCCGCGGCGATGAAGGGCATGGACCCCGAGCTGCTCACCGTCGCGTTCTTCGCCCGCGAGGAGGGCCGGTTCAAGGCGCCCGACGCGCTGGGCAAGGCCGTCGAGGCGATCGGCGGTCAGGTCGCCGCGGAGATGGCGCTGAAGGCGCGCGCGCTGCCGAAATGGCTCATCGGCCAGGCGAAGGAGCTCGGCGTGGAGCTCGACGACCAGGGCGCTCGGGCGCTCGTGGCCCAAGTCGGCGAGCGCCGCCAGCGGCTCATGCGCGAGCTCGAGAAGCTCGCGCTCGAGCACGGTGCGGGAGCGCACATCGGCGTCGAGGAGGTCCAGGAGTCGTGCGCCAGCTCGGCTGAGCGGCGGGCGTGGACGCTGGCCGACGCGCTCGTGGCCGGCGACGAGAAGACCGCGACCCGCGCGCTGCTCGAGCTCCGCCAGCAGGGGGAGCGCCTGCCCAGCCTGCTCTACCAGATGGTGCGCCGCGTCCGTGACGCGCTCGCGATCGCCGAGGCGCTCGCCGCCGGCCAGCCGCCCGCCCAGGTCCGGCGCATGCTGCGCATGCCCTCGTATGCCGCGGACCGGCTGATCGCCGACGTCTCGTCGCGCGACGTCGAGGCCTACCGCCGCGCGCTGCAGCTGCTCGCCGATCTCGAGATGGAGAGCCGGGGTGGCGGCGGGGGCGTGCTGAGCGAGGACACGGCCGCCGTGCGGGCGGTCATCGCGGCAGCGCGGTAGCGCGGTAGAGCTGCGGCTTTGAGCGAGGCGGATCGCCCGCCGCGTGACGCCGTGGCGCGTTGACCCCTCTATGCGGTGGAAAAGCGCCACGCAACCTGGCGGTTGCGTATTCTGGGGTCATGCAACGGTGGGACTGAGCGGAAGCGCCGCGGCGCCGGCCCGACAGGCCGGACTAAGCAGAAGCGCCGCGGCGCAGGCGGGCGGCGCGGGACTTCTTGCGCGCGCCGTTGTTGCGGTGCAGCGCGCCGCGCTTGACGGCCTTGTCGATCAGCTGGATCAGGCGGCGGTGCTCGGCCTCGGCGCGCTCGTCGTCACCCTCGGTGACGGCGGCCTGCAGACGGCGGAAGTAGGTCTTGACCGCCGAGGTGTACTGGCGGTTCTCCGCACGCTCGCGGAGGGACCGCTGATTGCGCTTGATCTGTGAGGCGATGTTGGCCATGACGCAGAGAAACCGCGGACCGTCCGCGGCGGCGGCGTACTATAGCGCGCCGCTTGTCGGCGCCAGAACGTCAATCCCGGCGTGTCGCCGTGAACACCGCGATCTTCTCGGTGGCCACGGGCCTGTCGCGCATCGCCGGTCTCGTCCGCGAGGTCGTCGCCGCCCGCTACTTCGGCACGACCGGGCCGATGTCGGCGTTCACGCTCGCGTTCCAGGTGCCGAACCTCGTGCGGGCGTTGTTCGCCGACGCCGCGTTGTCCGCCGCGTTCGTCCCCGTCTTCACCGAGCTGCTCGAGCACAAGCGCAGGCCGGAGGCGTTGCAGCTCGCGGGCGCGCTGTTCGGGCTGATCCTCGCCGTCCTCGGCGTGATCACGGTCGTGTTCATCGCGCTCGCGGGCGTGATCATGCCGCTGTTCACGGGCCCGGAGTTCACGCAGCAGCTCGACGACCTGACGGTCGGCCTGAGCCGCGTCCTGTTCCCGATCGTGATCGTGCTCGGGCTCAACGGCCTGCTGGTCGGCGTCCTCAACGCGCACGACCACTTCACGATCCCGGCGCTCTCGCCGCTCGTCTGGAACCTCGTGATCATCGCCGGGCTGGTCTTCCTGACGCCGCTGTTCGAGGGCGACGAGGAGATCTACGCGTACGCGATCGGCGTGCTCGCGGGCACGGCCTGCCAGTTCGCGATGGCGTTCCCGGTCCTCAGACGGCTCCACATCCCGATCCGCGTCAGCTTCCGATGGCGCGATCCGCGGATCAAGCGGATCCTGCTGCTGATGCTGCCCGTGACGATCGGGCTCGGGCTCATCAACTTCAACCTGCTGATCAACTCGATCCTGGGCTCGCGCGTGTCCGAGCAGGCGCCGGCCGCGATCGACAAGGCGTTCCGCATCTACATGCTCCCGCAGGGCATGTTCAGCGTCGCGGTCGCGACCGTGCTGTTCCCGACGCTCAGCCGCCTCGTCGCGCGCCAGGACTTCGACGGCCTCCGCCGCACCCAGGCCAACGGCATGCGCCAGATCGCGCTGCTGCTGATCCCGGCCGCGGCGGTGACGATCGCGCTGCCGGAGCCGATCACCCGGCTCGTCTACGAGCGCGGCGCGTTCAACGCCGCGTCGACCGACCAGACCGCCGAGGCGCTGTTCTGGTTCAGCTTCAGCCTCCCGTTCAGCGGCTTCAACCTGCTGCTGACGCGCACGTTCTTCAGCCTCCAGCGGCCGTGGACGCCGACCGCGCTCGCCGGCGTCACGCTCGTGATCAACATCGCCGTGTCGGCCGCGCTGTACGGGCCGCTGGGCATCGCCGGAGTGGTGCTCGGCACCGTCGCCGCCACCGCGGCGATGACCGTCGGCCAGGCGTTCTACCTGCGGCGCCGGATCGGCGGCCTGCAGCTCGGCACGACGCTCAAGGCGGTCGCGCGGATCCTCGTCGCCGCGGCGGTGCTCGGCGGCGTCGCGTACGGCAGCTGGTACGCGCTCGACCAGGCGCTCGGCCGCTCGTTCGCGGCCCAGCTCGTCTCGGTCGGGGGCGCGCTGGCGCTCGCGAGCGGCGCCTATGCCGCCGTCGTGCTCGCACTCAGGGTCCCGGAGGCGCGCCAGATCGTCGATCTGTTCGCGCAGCGATTCCGCCGCGCCTCCTAAAGTTCTGCGCGTGGCCGACCAGGCGCACATCCGCAACTTCTCGATCATCGCCCACATCGACCACGGCAAGTCGACGCTGGCCGACCGGATCCTGGAGCTCACGCACACCGTCGACCCGCGGTCGATGCGCGCGCAGGTGCTCGACAGCATGGACCTCGAGCGCGAGCGCGGGATCACGATCAAGGCACAGGCCGTGCGCGTGTTCTACACGGCGCGCGACGGCGAGCACTACCAGTTCCACCTCATCGACACGCCCGGGCACGTCGACTTCACCTACGAGGTGTCGCGCAGCCTCGCCGCGTGCGAGGGCGCGCTGCTCGTCGTCGACGCCAGCCAGGGCGTCGAGGCGCAGACGGTCGCCAACACGTACCTGGCGATCGAGTCCGGGCTCGAGCTGATCCCGGCGATGAACAAGGTCGACCTGCCGGGCGCCGAGCCCGAGCGGGTCGCGCAGGAGATCTCCGAGCTGATCGGCGAGCCGGCCGAGGAGATCCGCCGCATCAGCGCCAAGACCGGCGAGGGCGTCGAGGACCTGCTGGAGGAGCTGGTCCAGCGCGTCCCGCCGCCGTCCGGCAACTCCGACGCGCCGCCGCGCGCGCTGATCTTCGACTCCGAGTTCGACCAGTACCGCGGCGTCATCGCCTACATCCGCGTCGTCGACGGCACGTTCCGCAAGGGCGAGGCGATCCGCGCGATGGCGACCGGGACCGAGGCGGACATCGACGACATCGGCTTCTTCACGCCCGCCGAGGCGCCCGCCGACGAGCTGCACGCGGGCGAGGTCGG
>DASSUW010000369.1:0-3057 GCA_035706585.1 Solirubrobacteraceae bacterium
GCCGCGCGGCGGGAATCTCGCGCGTGCGGCCCGCGGAGCGCGCCGCGCAGCCGCGCGCGAGCGGGCAACGACCGCATTCCGGGTTCGCGCGCGTGCAGACCGTGGCGCCGAGGTCCATGATCGCCTGCGTGTAGGCGGCGACGCGCGTGGCGGGCGTCGCGGCCTCCGCGAGCGCCCAGAAGCGCTTCAGGCCCGCCGACGAATCCGGCGGCTCCTCGACCTCGAACACGCGCGCCAGCACGCGCTTGACGTTGCCGTCGAGGATCGGCTGCCGCGCGCCGCGCGAGAGCGCGAGGATCGCGCCCGCAGTCGAACGGCCGATGCCGGGCAGCGCCATGAGCGCATCCAGCGTTTCCGGCATTTCGCCGCCGTGCTCGTCGACGACGGCCTGCGCGGCTCGGTGCAGGTTCCGCGCCCGCGCGTAGTAGCCGAGCCCCGACCACAGCCGCATCACCTCGTCCTGCGGCGCCGCCGCCAGCGCGGCGACGTCGGGAAATCGCGCCAGGAAGCGCTCGAAATAGGGGCGGACCGTCGCGACCTGCGTCTGCTGCAGCATCACCTCGGACACCCAGACGCGGTACGGCGTGGGCTCGACCTGCCAGGGCAGGTCGTGCCGGCCGGCCGCGTCGAACCACGGCAGGAGCGCGGGCGCGACGTCCTCCGGGCGAAAGCTCATGGCACCGCGGGCTCCTCGGGCACGACACGGATCACGGCATCGCGCATCGTCGCGCCGGCGACCGTGGCCTCGCCGATCCGCAGCTCGAGGTCGACGTCGAGCTTCGAGAGGCCGGCGACGATCTCCTCCAGCGTCTGCTTCTTCTGCGCCGCCGTCGCCGCCCGCCGCGGCGACTGCGCCGGCCCCGCCCTGGCCGTCGCAGCGGGCGGCAGGTAGCGATCGAGCGCGATGCGGTCGAGCGCGAGGCGCACGAGGCGCCGGCCCGGAATCGCGCTCCCCTCGAAGTTCGTGTCGTCGAGGCGACCCGAGACGGGATCGAGCGTCAGCACACCCTCCGCCAGCTGCGCCGTGGCCGCGACCTGCAGCGATTCGAAGGCCGCGGGATCGGCCGTCGCCGGCAGCGGAAAACCGAAGGCGACCGCCGAGGCGCGCGGTGCAAACGGCTCGGTGACGAGCTTGAGTTCACCCGCCGGTTGCTCGCCGCTGAGGTCGAATCGTCCATCGAAGGCGGCCGGCACACCGCCGAACTCGAGCTGCCCCGCGTCCAGCGTCCCCTGCCCGCTGTTCCCGTCGAACGTCGCGCGCGCGAGCTTGCCGGTCAGTTCGGCGCCCGCGAGCGGCAGCGGCTCGCCGCCCAGCCAGCCGCGATACTCGAGGCGCGTCGCCTCGTAGCGGCCGGCGGCGGTGTCGAGCCGCGCGAGCGCCTTGACGGCGTAGTGGAAGGTGTTCGCGCCGACGACGCCGCCGAAGCTCAGCTCGAGGGGGAACTGCCTGCCGGGCGCGACGTCCTCCGCCTTGGCGCCAATCGCGGCGAGCTGCCATTGCGTGCCCGCCGCCTCGTCGCGGTAGTCGATGACGCCGTGGTCCACGGCCAGCGCGCCCAGGAACCAGTCCGTGAATGGCGCTTCCGCTTCAGCGGATTCCGATGGCGCAGCGTCCGCCGACGGCTCGGCGACGCCGCCGACCCGCGACCAGTTCGGCACGCCGTCGGCGCCGACGGCGAGACGCAACGTCGCGCCCGACAGCTCGACCGCGTCGAGCCGGTCGCGGCTGAACAGGCTGCCCCAGGGCAGCTCGAGCCGCAGCCGCTGGGCGGACAGCAGGGGCTCCGTGCCGTAGCCGGGCGGCTGCGCGAGCGCGAGGCCGCCCAGGTCGAGCGAAGGCGACGGCAGGAACCCAAGGCGGAGCGACTCGACGCTCGCGGGCAGGCCCGTGCGCTCCGTGATCATCCGCGCCGCCATGCCGCGGGCGAGCTCGGTGCGCGCGAGGACCCACAGGACGGCGACGGCCGCCACCGCGAAGATCGCGATGGCGGCGGGGATGAGGATGCGGGGGCGTCTGAGATTCGGCATGAACCCGGTGATCCGGCGGGATCACCGGATTCTATCTCAGCGGTCGCAGACCCTGATTTCGCCCGAGAGCGTCTCGATCTCGACGCGGGCCCCGCCGCTGCCCTGGGTGAAGTCGAGCTCGGTGCTGGGCGTGTATTTGCTCGTCTCGCGCGGCTTCGGGCCGAAGCAGTTCTCGATGTCCCCGCTGAAGGACTCGATGTCGAAGTCCGCGTTGACCGGCGGCTTGATCTTGAGCCCGATGCCGCCGCTCACCGACTCGAGGTCCACCCGCGACGCGGCATTCAGCTCGACCGAGAGCTCGATGTCCCCGGACACGGTGCTGGCGTCGACCCGCCCGGCGTCCGCGATGGTCGCGCGGAGCTCGCCACTCACGACCTCGCCCGAGAAGTCGCCGCGGACGCCCGTGACGGTCGAGCTGCCGCTGACGTTCTCCGTCGAGACCGAGGCCTTGCCGCCGTTGCCGACGATGGTGACCTCGCCCGAGACCGAGTTGGCCTTCACGGGCGCGTCGAAGGCCTGGGTGTCGATCTCGCCGCTCACCGACTCGAGGCTCTGCTCGCCGCGCACGCCTTTCACGGTGATGTCCGCGCTGACCGCGTCGGCGATCACGCGGGCGCCCGTCGGGACGCGCAGCGTCAGGCGGGCGTCGTCCCCGTCGGACTTGTACTTGCCGCGCTCGCGCTCCACCTCGATGCGCACGTGCCGCTCGGAGGCCTCGTATTCGAGCTGGTCCTTCGGGCTCTCGAGCACGGCGACGAGGTCGACTTCGTTCCGGTCCCAGGCCGTGATCTCGATCGTGCCCTGCACGTTCGTGACCTCGACCGTCGCGTCGGGCGCCACCTTCGCGTTCTTGTTGATGGTCTGCTGGGCCGTTGCGGCCGGCGCTGCCGCCGCCAGGATCGCGGCCGCGAGCAGCGCGTTCGGGATGTTCATCTCAGGTTCTCCTCGTGAGGCCGTCACCCGAGGTGACGACGGCCGAATACAACTGCAATTCCTGCTTGTACGTGCCGAACAGCATGCCCCTCAGCA
>DASSUW010000370.1:0-4060 GCA_035706585.1 Solirubrobacteraceae bacterium
GCCGCATCGCGTCGGTGCCGTAGCGGCGCACGAGCAGTCCCGGCTCCTCGCTGACCTCGCCGAGGGCCGCGCAGCGCGCGAGCACGGTCGCGGCGTCGCTCAACTGCCCCGGTACGTGCTGTAGGACCAGGGCGAGACGAGCAGCGGCACGTGGTAGTGCGCCTCGGGATCGGCGATCGTGAAGCGCACCGGCACGCGGTCCAGGAACGCGCGTTCGCCGAAGTAGTCGCCGACCGCGAACTCGAGGGCGTACTCGCCGGCCGCCGTCTGCTCGGCCAGGCGAGCGCGACCGTCGGCGTCCGTGACGGCGTCGCGCGTGCTCCCGTCCGGCAGCGTCAGCACGATGGCGACGCCCGCCGCGGGGCGCCCGCGCGCGGTGTCGAGGACGTGCGTGCTCAGGCTCACGGCAGCGTCAGCGTGATCAGCCCCTGGGCGGGGAACGGGTCGGTGTAGACCTTGCGGCCGCCTGCTTCGCCGACCGGGTCGCGCGTGTGGTTCTCGGCAGTGAACGTGATCTCGGCGATCTCGGCGCGGTCGGCCAGCAGCCGCGTCCCCATCTCGTGCACGAGGTGCTGGATCGACTCCGAGACGAAGTCGTCGAACGTGGCGGCGAGGTGATCCCTGATCGCGCGCGACGGCACGTGCGCGTCGCCCGCGTAGCTCCAGTCGGCGTCGAGCCGGATCAGCAGCGGCCGGTCCCCGCGCTCGGGCAGCGTCGTGTACTCGTCGCGCGCGAAGGCGGTGAACGCGCTGCCGCGGGTCTTGAGCAGCATCATCCCGTGGCGCCCGCCGCGGACGCTGCCGTCGGGCTCCACGGTGGCGACGCCGTAGTCGTCGGTCGAGCGGCTGTAGACGTGCGTGCCGAGGCGGTCGAAGCGCAGCTCCTTCGCGCTCATCCGCACGGACTCCATGACCGGATAGGTGGTCACGAACCGCTCGCCGAGATGGATCAGCAGCCCTTCCAGGCTCGTGCCGTCGTAGCTCAGCGACTCGCGCAGGATGAAGTTCTTCATCGTGTCGGTGGCGACGACGTTGGCGTTGTCGCCCTCGGTGTAGGCGGGGAGGAAGTTCTCGCCGAGCACCTCGACGCTGACCTCGCAGGCGAGCACGTCGTCGCCGTCGATCCGGTGCACGGGTACGCGCAGCTTGCCGTAGGAGATCCTCACAGGATCTCCCGCATCCGCAGCCGCGCGATCTTCGCGATCTCCTCCAGCGCCACGCGTACCTCCTCGTCGCGGGTGTGCGCGAGCCGCTCGGCGGCGACGCGCAGGATCGATTCCTTGGTGTGCTCGCGCACGCAGACCACGAACGGGAACCCGAAGCGCTCGCGGTAGGCGGTGTTCGTGCGCGTGAACGCCTCGTACTCGTCGGGCGTGAGCCGGTCGAGCCCCGCCGACGCCTGCTCACGGGTGGAGCTGCGCGTCAGCGTGCCCTCGATCGCGGCCTTGCCGGCGAGGTCCGGATGGGCGCGGATGAGCGCCAGCTGGCGTTCTCTCGGTGCCGAGTACATGGCCGCGCGCAGCGCCTCGAACAGCTCGTCGGCGTCGGCGAACGGGCGGTCGGACCAGGCGTCCTCGGCAACCCACGGTGAATGCTCGAAGAGGGGGCCGAACCGCTCCACGAACTCCGCCCGGCCGAGCTGGTTGATGGACTCCATCCCAGCCTGATTCAACCAGTCTCGGGTCCGCCGGGACCACTGGTACTTTCGCGCCACGATGAGCGCCACGACCGAGTCGCACCCGCAGGGCGCCTTCGCCCGCCGCTTCCGCTTCCACGAGCGCGCCACCGACGCGCGGACGGAGGTGCTCGGCGGCGGGGCGACGTTCCTGACCATGTGTTACATCCTGTTCGTCAACCCGGCGATCCTGTCGGCGGCGGGCGTGCCGTTCGAGGCCGTCGCGGTATGCACGGCGCTGGCGGCGGCGATCACGACGCTGGCGATGGGGCTGGCGACGAACCTGCCGTTCGCGCTCGCGCCGGGGCTCGGCATCAACGCCGTCGTGGCGTTCGACATCGTGCTCGGCCGCGACCTGCCGTGGCAGGTGGGCATGGCGGTGGTCGTCGTCGAGGGCCTGATCGCCGTGATCCTCGTGTTGGCGGGTCTGCGGACGGCGATCATGCACGCGGTGCCGATGACGCTGAAGCTGTCGATCGGCGTCGGCATCGGCCTGTTCATCACGCTCGTCGGCCTGCGCGAGGGCGGCGTCGTGGTCAACAACCCGGCGACCGGCATCGGGCTCGGCGAGCTCACGTCCGGCCCGGCGCTGATCACGCTGGCAGGTGTGCTCGTCGCGGCGGTGCTGGTCGCGCGCGGGGTGCGCGGCGCGGTCATCCTCGGCGTGTTCGCCGCGACCGTCCTCGGCCTGATCTTCGGCGTGCTGGACTGGCCCGACAAGGTCGTCGACGCTCCGAACTCGGACAGCTTCTCGATCATCGGCGACAGCCTCGGCTACCTCGACGACGCGCTCACCGTCTCGCTGATCCCGGTCATCTTCGCGCTCTTCATGACCGACTTCTTCGACACGGTCGGCACCGCGGTGGCGGTCGGCCGCGGCGGCGGGATGCTCGACGACGAGGGCCGGCTCCCGAACGCCGATCGTCTGCTGCTCGTCGACTCCAGCGCGGCGGCCGTCGGCGGCGCCATGGGCGTGTCGAGCGTGACCACGTACGTCGAGAGCGGGGCCGGGGTGGCGGAGGGGGCCCGTACCGGTCTCGCCTCGGTCGTCACGGCCGCTCTGTTCGCGCTGGCGATCCTGTTCGTCCCGATCATCTCGCTCGTCGGGCAGGACGTGCAGATCGCCGAGGGCGTGTTCATCCATCCGGCGGTCGCGCCCGCGCTCGTGATGGTGGGCTACCTGATGATCCGGATCGTCGCCGACATCGACTGGTCGGTGCCGGAGAGCTCGATCCCCGCGTTCCTGATCATCGCCGGGATCCCGCTGACGTTCTCGATCGCCGCCGGGATCGGCCTCGGCGTGATCGGCTACGTCGTGGTCATGGCGGCCACGGGCAAGGCGCGCGAGATCCACCCGCTGATGTGGCTCATCGCGCCGCTGTTCGTGGCGTTCTTCGCCGCGGATTGGCTCGAAGTCAACGTGTTCTGAGCGCGGGCGAACGTCAACGGCGGCATTGACGGGAAGGGATCGAGGTGGGTGTGGTCACTTGACGGCGTATACGGGGGTCAATCGAGCACACCCGTCCGCGCCACCCTCTCAATGCCGCAGTTCGGGGTTCAGACGGCCAGCGGCACGAGCTCGAACCGCTCCACGTCCACCAAGCCGCGATCGGTGATCTTGAGCGCCGGGATCACCGACAGGGCGAGGAACGAGAGCGTCATGAACGGCGCGCTGTCGCGGACGCCCTGGTCGCGGAGCATGTCCTGCAGCTCCTCGAGGCGGGTCACGACGTCCTCGACCGGCTGATCGGACAGCAGGCCGGCGACCGGGAGCGGGAGCTCGCCGCGGACGGCGCCGTCGCGGGCGACGACGATCCCGCCGCCGATCTCCTGCAGCCGCGCGGCGCACGCGGCCATGTCCGGGTCCGTGGTGCCGACGATCACGATGTTGTGCGCGTCGTGGGCGACGGTCGACGCGAACGCGCCGGTGCGCAGGCCGAAGCCGCGGACGAGGCCCTTGCCGATGCGGCCGGTCTCGTGATGGCGCTCGATCACCGCGATCTTGGCGACGTCGCCCTCGGGGTCGGCGACGATCTGGCCGTCGCGGACGGTCGGCTGCTCCTCGCGCGCGTGCGTGATCAGCTGGCCCGGGATGATCTCGATCACGCGCACGCGCGCCGCCGCGGCGCCGTACCCGTGGCGCGCCGCGGCCGCGGCGCGCGAACCGTCGCTCGCCGGTATCGCGAAGCCGTCGGCGGGCACCGCGCCGCTGCGCATCGTGCTCAGCAGCCGGTCCGGGATCGCCGCGGGGGCGAACGGCTCGGCGGCGCCGCCCGCGGCGACCAGCCGGCCCTCCTTCCAGACGCACGCCGGCCGGAACGTCTCGAGGTCGTCGAGCAGCGCGAGGTCGGCGCGCAGCCCGGGTGCGACCGCGCCGCGGTCCAT
>DASSUW010000371.1:0-18126 GCA_035706585.1 Solirubrobacteraceae bacterium
GCCACTGTGGCGCTTGCAGCCTTTTCTCCTCGGCAGCGAGCAAGCCGCAGATTCGGTTCAAGCGGGTTACCTTCGCCCCGGTTTGGCGGAAGAGATTGCCGGGCCCGATGCGATTTCGATCTTCCTCGGTCTGGAAAACGAACGCGCCATCTTCGCGCTCGACATTTCCGTTGCTGAGGAAACAGCGCGCGACGGACTGCTCGGAAGCCTCGGACATTTTCGCGACGCGCGGACAGCCGCGCAGCTGTTGCCGCTGAAGGATGCCGCGATCCTCGGTCAGGCCAAGGCGCTGATCGATTGGCATCAGCGCCATGGCTTCTGCCCCAATTGCGGCGCACGCACGACGTTGATTGACGCGGGCTACCGCCGGCATTGCGAGGCGTGCAGCGCCGATCATTTTCCCCGCACCGATCCGGTCGTGATCATGCTCGTCACCGACGCCGATCGCGTGCTGCTGGGCCGCCAGCCGACGTGGCCGCCGCGGCGCTACTCGGCGCTGGCGGGCTTCGTCGAGCCCGGCGAGAGCCTCGAGGAGGCGGTTGCCCGCGAGGTGCGCGAGGAGGCGGGCGTCACGGTCGGCACACCGCGCTACATCGCGTCGCAGCCGTGGCCGTTTCCGAGCTCGCTGATGCTCGGCTTCATCGCTCCGTGGGAGTCCGGCGAGCCCCGCCGCATCGACGACGAGCTCGAGGATGTGCGCTGGTTCGAACGCGCCGAGGTGGAGGCTGCGCTGGACGAGCGCGACGGTCCGCTGGGGGTGCCGCCGCGATTCGCGATCGCACGACGCTTGCTGGAGCACTGGGTCCGGCGCTAGCCTGCGTAGCGAGGTGACACTGGAGGGGTGGATCTTCATGATCGGGCTCCGCGTTTTCGACGTCGGCGCGCTGATCGTGTGGCTGGTGTGGTTCTTCCGGTTGCGCGACGACGACGATGACTCGGACGATTTCCGGCGCGGCGACGGCAACGCCCCCGAGCCGGAGGAGCCCAAGGGCCCGTCGGGCGGCCTCGGCATCCCGCTGGCCGACGCGCAGCCGTGGCCGAAGCGGCGCCGCGATCACCGCGGCGACCTGCGCCCCGCGCCCGCATCGGCGCGCCGCGGTGTCCCGCAGCCGGTGCCGGCCCGGGCGCCGGTCAAAAGACGGTAAATACGGTCGGAGTTGTGTAGATTCCGGCATCTGAGACTGATGAGGAGGCCCTATGGCTCGCTGGACGCCGGATCCGAGCTTCTATCCCTCGCCTGAGAGCGCCGTCGCCGCGCCACCGGAGACGCTCGCGTACGTCGCGACGCTCAACACGGACTCCAGCCCGGACGCGATCGGCGTGCTCGACCTGGAGGACGGCTCGGACACGTACGGGCAGATCGTCGGCCGCTTCGACATGCCGAACACCGGCGACGAGCTGCACCACTTCGGCTGGAACGCCTGCTCGTCCGCGCTGTGCCCGTGGGCGCCGCATCCGCACGTCGAGCGGCGGTACCTGCTCGTGCCCGGCCTGCGGTCCTCGCGGATCCACGTGCTCGACGTCAAGGACGACCCGCGCGCGCCCAAGCTCGTCAAGGTCATCGAGGCCGAGGAGATCGCCCGCAAGGCGGGCTACAGCCGCCCGCACACCGTCCACTGCGGGCCCGACGGCATCTACGTCTCCGCGCTCGGCAACCCGGACGGCGACGGCCCCGGCGGCATCTTCCTGCTCGACCATGACGACTTCTCCGTAAAGGGCGCCTGGGAGGCCGACCGCGGGCCGCAGGAGCTCGCCTACGACTTCTGGTGGCACCTCAACCACGACACCGTGATCACGAGCGAGTGGGGCACGCCGAACATGGTCGAGGACGGCCTGGTGGGCGAGCTGCTGCTCGGCAACAAGTACGGCCACCGGCTGCACATCTTCGACCTCAAGTCGCGCAAGCACGTGCAGGAGATCGATCTCGGCGCCGAGCATCAGATGGTGCTCGAGCTGCGGCCCGCGCACGACCCGTCGAAGACGTACGGCTTCGTCGGCGTCGTCGCCTCGACCGCCGACCTCACCGCGTCGGTGTGGCTGTGGGAGCGCGGCGCCGACGGCCGCGTGAGCGTCGAGAAGATCATCACGATCCCGCCCGAGCCGGCCGAGACCGAGCAGCTGCCGCCGATCCTGCAGCCGTTCGGCGCGGTGCCGCCGCTGGTCACCGACATCGACCTGTCGGTCGACGACAAGGACCTCTACGTCTCCTGCTGGGGCACCGGCGAGCTCAAGCGCTTCGACGTCTCGAACCCGAAGGCCCCGCGCGAGACCGGCTCGGTGCGGCTCGGCGGCATCGTCGAGCGCGCGGCCCACCCGGCGTCCGGGCCGCTCAACGGCGGCCCGCAGATGGTCGAGATCAGCCGCGACGGACGCCGCGTCTACCTCACGAACTCGCTCTACGCAGCGTGGGACGCGCAGTTCTACCCGGAGGGGATCGACGGCTGGCTCGTGAAGCTCGACGCCGGCGACGACGGCTCGCTCGCCGCCGATCCCGACCTGTTCGTCGAGTTCTCGGGCGAGCGCCCGCACCAGGTCCGGCTCGGCGGCGGCGACGCGTCCTCGGACTCCTACTGCTTCCCGAACGGCTGACGTGGACCTCTGGGCGCTGGTCATCATCGCCGCGCTCGGGGCCTATCACGGCCTCAACCCCGCCATGGGCTGGCTGTTCGCGGTCGCGCTCGGCATGCAGGACCGCGACCGCGGCGCCGTCGTGCGGGCGCTGCCGGCGATCGCGATCGGGCACGAGCTGTCGCTCGTGCTCGTCGTCGCGCTCGTGCTCGGCCTCGGACTCGTCACCGACACGTCGGTGCTGCACCTGGCGGCCGGGATCGCGCTGATCGCGTTCGGGATCTTCCGCTTCATCAAGCCGCGCGCGCATCCGCGCTGGACCACGATGCGTGTGAACCGGCGCGAGCTCGCCTGGTGGTCGTTCCTGATGTCGAGCGCCCACGGCGCCGGACTGATGGTGGCGCCGGTGCTGATCGGCGCCGGCGTCGCCAGCGCGTCGGCGAACGACCACGCGATCGAAGCGGCGGGCGGTGACGGCGCGGCGCTGCTGACCAGCGCGGTCGGGCTCGTGCTGCACGTGGCGGCGATGGTGGCGGTCATGGGCGTGGTGGCGGTGCTCGTGTACGACCGCTGGGGCGTCGCGATCCTGCGCAAGGCATGGATCAACCTCGACGGTGTCTGGGCGGGCGCCTTCGTGCTGGCCGGCGTGCTTACGTTCTTCACGTGACCGCCTGCTCCGTGCTCGCCGCCGAGCTCGGCGAGGACCTCGCCGCCACCGCGCCGAAGGCCGGGCGGTTCCTGCTGCTCGAGCAGCCCGGCCCGTGGACGGGACGCAACGCGATCACGCACTCCGACCTCGACCGGGCGCTCGGACGTGCACTGATGGATCGCGCCGACGACGCCGGCGTGAAGGTGCACCTGATCCGGCGCAGCTCGCGCCGGGCGCAGCTCGAGCGCCGCTCGTGCTTCCTGGCCGACGTCGCTCGCGGATGGGTCGAGCGCCACGAGCTGCGCGATCCCGCCGAGGTGCTGGAGCTCGATCTGACCATGCGGGGTGAACGCTGGGACGATCCGCTCTACCTCGCGTGTACGCACGGCAAGCGCGATCCCTGCTGCGCCCGGCACGGGCGGCCGCTGGCGCGCGCGCTGCGGGCGCGCTGGCCCGACCAGACGTGGGAGATCGGCCACATCGGCGGCCATCGCTTCGCGGCGACGATGCTCACGTTCCCGCACGGCCTGGCGTTCGGGCGCGTGCGCGCGGCCGGCGGACCGGACATCGTCAGCGCGCTGGAGGCCGGCGAGATCGTGCTCGAGCACCTGCGCGGCCGCGCCGGCGATCCGTGGCAGGTGCAGGCGGCCGACGTGCTCGTGCGGCGCGAGCTCGGGCTGCGCGGGCTGGCTGCGCTCGCCGTCGAGGCCGTGGACGGCGACACGGTGACGCTGCGGCGCGACGACGGCGCGCGCCTGCGCGCGACGGTCGCACGGCGCGACGACCCGCGGCCGCGGCCGCTGTCGTGCGGGGACGAGCCCGAGGTCGTCTCCCGGTTCGAGCTCGTGGGGCTCGCCTGATGCGCGCGATGCTGCTCGACGAGCCGGGCAAGCCGCTGCGCGCGGCCGAGGTCGACATGCCGCAGCCGGGCCGCGAGCAGGTGCTGATCCAGGTGCACGCCTGCGGCGTCTGCCGGACCGACCTGCACCTGCGCGACGGTGAGATCGAGGCCGGGCACCTGCCGCTGATCCTGGGTCACCAGATCGTCGGCACGACCGGCGATGGGCGGCGCGTCGGCGTGCCGTGGCTCGGCTGGACCGACGGCGAGTGCGACTACTGCGACCGCGGCCTGGAGAACCTGTGCCCGAACGCGCGCTTCACCGGCCGCGACATCGACGGCGGCTACGCCGAGTACGCGGTCGCCGACGAGCGCTACGTGCTCGACCTGCCCGGCACGATGGACGACATGGCAGTCGCGCCGCTGCTGTGCGGCGGCCTGATCGGCTACCGGGCGCTGGCGCTGGCGGGCGACGGCGCGCGGCTCGGCCTGTACGGCTTCGGCGCCGCGGCGCACATCATCTGCCAGGTCGCCGTCCACCAGGGGCGGCGAGTGTTCGCGTTCACGCGCGCTGACGAGGACGACGCCCAGCTGCTCGCTCTCGAGCTCGGCGCCGAGTGGGCGGGCGACGCGCTGGCGCTCGGCCCGGAGCCGCTCGATGCGGCGATCATCTTCGCCCCGGCCGGCGAGCTCGTCCCCGCCGCCCTGCGCGCCACCGCGCCCGGCGGCGTGGTCGTGTGCGCCGGCATCCACATGTCGGACATCCCGTCGTTCCCCTACGAGCTGCTGTGGCACGAGCGCGTGCTGCGGTCGGTCGCGAACCTGACGCGCGGCGACGCGCATGACTTCCTGGCCCTGGCGCCGCAGGTGCCGGTGCGCACGACCGTGCAGGAGTTCGCGCTCGAGGACGCCGAAGTCGCGCTCGACAGCCTGCGCGCCGGCAGGATCGAGGGCGCGGCCGTGCTCAGAGTTCAGCCGCGGTGAGCTGGTTGTCGTAGATCGCGCGGCCCGCCAGCTTGTGTGCGCCGGCGCGTGACGCCAGCGCGACCGCGTCCGCGATGCCCATGCCCGCCCCGAGCCCGTACGTCAGGCCGGCGGCGAACGAGTCCCCGGCGCCGTAGGCGTCGCCCTTCGGGCCTGGCAGGTCGGCGGCCTTCCAGGTGCCGGTCGTGCGGTCCTCCCCCACCCATTCGCCGCCCTCCTTGCCGGCCGTCGAGACGACGTAGCCGGGCGCCGGGTCGAGTTCCTCCTCGGCCTGCTGCTCGCCGGGGTCGTGGGCCGAGCGCACGAGCGCGTCGAGATTGACGCTTGCGGCGCGCAGCGTGTCGAACGCGCGCGGCGTGGCGACGAGCTTGCGGGCGCGCCGCGCGTGCTCGAGCGCGCCGACGTCGCCGCCCGTGAAGTAGACCGCGTCGACCTCGTCGAGCCGCTCCCACGGCAGGTCGTCGTCGCCGTGCGCGACGATCCGGTCGCCGAGGATCGTGATCGTGCGCTCGCCGTCGGCATCGAGGTGCACGAAGCCGCGGCGCTGAGGATCCGGGCGCCAGGCCGCGTGGACGGTCACGCCGAGCTCCTCCAGCCGCGCGTGGGCGCGGCGGCCGAGGTCGTCGTCGCCGAGCGCGGTGAAGAACTCGGCGCCGCCGGCGAGCTTGGCGAGCTGGACCGCCGACACGGCGCCGCCCCCGCCGACCTCCTGCCACCACTCGCCGGCGTGGACGATCTGCCCCGGCTGGGGCACATGCGGCACGCGCGCGAACTCCACCCACTCGACATGACCGACAACGGCAACCCGCGGCATCCGGGGGGAACTATGCCGCCGCGAGCGCCGCCTCGTCGGCCGGCCTGAGCACGACGACCTCGCCGGGCGCGTGCTCGAGCAGCCACGCCACCTCGCGGGCGCTCAGGCCGTCGGTGTGGGCGGTGGCGGCCGCCACGACGATCCGGTCGTAGCGTTCCTCGTCGAGCAGCTGCCGGAGCGCGTGCTGGACCGTGCGGCCGCGACCGATGCGGCCGTCGACCGGCACGCCCGCGTGCGCGGCACGCTGCTCGATCGCCTCCTGCAGCTCGAACGCCTGGCTGCACGTGCGCGGGATCGGCGTCTCGAGCGGGAGCGCCATCGGGACCGGGGCGAGGTAGGCCGGGACGAGCGTGGCGTCTTCGACGCGCGCGATCCTCAGCGCCGCGTCGAGCGCGGAGATCGAGAGCTGGGAGCCCACGTACGGGAACAGGATGCGGCGTCCGGACGGCTCGCGCTCCCCGGTGCTGCTCCGGCGCACGAGCAGCGTCACGAGCGCCCCGATGATCAAGCCGGCCGTGATGAGCAGGACCTCAGTCATGTGGCGTCCACGGCCGCTTCGAGCGGTCGGCGACGATCCGGACGTCCACGCCGGGCAACGCCCGCACCAGCCGGTCGGCGAGCGGCTCGGAGAATCGCCGCAGCCCGGAGCGCGGCGCCGGCGTACCCATCAGCACGTAGGTCGAGCGCCGCTCGCGGGCGACGCGGGCGACCACTTCGGCCAGGTCGTCGCCCTCCTCGACGATCAGCCGCGCGCCGAGGAGCGAAGCCAGGCGGCGGAACGCCTCGATCTGCTCGCGCTCGGCGTCCGACGGCTCGCCCCGCAGCACCGTGAGCACGTCGAGCTCGGCACCGAGCCGCTGCGCCGATCGCCAGGCACGCCGCACGATCCGCTGTGACGCGGGCTGCGGCGTGACGAGGGCGAGCAGCCGCTCGCCCACCGCCTGGGGCGCCACCCGGTCGAGCAGCCGGTCCTCGCGGGGCGCGAGCACGTCGGGCTTGCGGCGCTTGGCCTCCACCTCCTCGGCGACCTGCCGCAGCGCGACCTCGCGCAGCGCCTCGAGGTTCTCGACGCGGAAGAAGCCGTTGAGCGCGGCCGAGACGCGCGCCGCCGGGTACACCTTGCCGGCCCGCAGCCGCTCGAGCAGGGCGGGCGGTGTGAGGTCGACGAGCACGACCTCGTCGGCGTGCGCCAGCACCGAGTCCGGGAACGTCTCGCGCACACGAACTCCCGTGAGCTCGGTCACCTGGTCGTTGAGCGACTCGAGGTGCTGCACGTTGACGGTCGAGAACACGTCGATCCCCGCGGCCAGCACGTCGGCGATGTCCTCGTAGCGCTTGGCGTGCTCGAGGCCGGGCGCGTTGGTGTGCGCGAGCTCGTCGATCAGGCACAGCTCGGGCCGGCGGTCCAGCACCGCGGGCAGGTCCATCTCGCTCACCGGCACGTCGCGGTAGGCGACCTCGCGCGGCGGCACCCGCGGCAGCCCGGCAGCCTGGGTCTCGGTCTCGACGCGGCCGTGCGGCTCGAGGTAGCCGATCACGACGTCACGCCCCGCCTGCAGCTCCGCGCGACCCTCCTGGAGCATGCGGTAGGTCTTGCCGACGCCCGCGGCCATGCCGAGGAAGACCTTGTGGTGTCCGGTCACGCCCCCAGCACATTGTGGACGACGAGGTCGATGAGCTTGATCCCCACGAACGGGGCGACGAGGCCGCCGACGCCGTAGATGAGCAGGTTGCGCCGCAGCAGCGCGGTCGCTCCGGCCGGGCGATAGCGTACGCCGCGCAGCGCCAGCGGCACGAGCAGCGGGATGATCAGCGCGTTGAAGACGATCGCCGAGACGATCGCCGACCGCGGAGTGCCGAGATCCATGACGTTGAGGTCGGCCAGCGCGCCCCCGTAGACGGTGGCGAAGATCGCCGGGAGGATCGCGAAGTACTTCGCGACGTCGTTGGCGATCGAGAACGTCGTCAACGCGCCGCGCGTGATCAGCAGCTGCTTGCCGACCTCCACGATCTCGATCAGCTTCGTCGGGTTAGAGTCGAGATCGACCATGTTGCCGGCCTCGCGGGCGGCCTGGGTCCCGGTGTTCATGGCCACCCCCACGTCCGCCTGCGCGAGCGCCGGCGCGTCGTTGGTCCCGTCGCCGGTCATCGCCACCATCCGGCCCTCCGACTGGTGCGACCGGATCAGCTCCATCTTGGCCTCGGGCGTCGCCTCGGCGAGGAAGTCGTCGACGCCGGACTCCTCCGCGATCTTGGCCGCGGTGAGCGGGTTGTCGCCGGTGACCATGACCGTCCGGATGCCCATGCGCCGCAGCCGGTCGAACCGCTCGGCCATGCCGTCCTTGACCACGTCCCTGAGCTCGATGACGCCGAGCACCTGGGCATCGCGCGCCACGGCCAGGGGCGTGGAGCCCGAGCGCGCCACGCGATCGAGCTCCGCGTCGAGCGCCGGCGGGGCGTGCCCGCCCTCGTCCGAGACCCAGCGGATGATCGCGTCGCCGGCGCCCTTGCGCAGCCGCATGCCGTTGAGATCGACCCCGCTCATGCGCGTCTGCGCGGTGAACGGGACGAAGTGGGCGTGCCGGCGGCCTGAGAGCTCGTGCTCGCGCAGGCCGTACTGCTTGGCGAGCACGACGATCGAGCGGCCCTCGGGCGTCTCGTCGGCCAGCGACGCGTACTGCGCCGCCTCGGCCAGCTCGGCCTCATCCACGCCGGGCATCGGGATGAACGCCGCCGCCTGGCGGTTGCCGAGCGTGATCGTGCCTGTCTTGTCGAGCAGCAGCACGTCGACGTCGCCGGACGCCTCGACGGCGCGCCCGGAAAGCGCGAGGACGTTGCGGCGCACGAGCCGGTCCATCCCGGCGATGCCGATCGCGCTCAAGAGGGCGCCGATCGTCGTCGGGATGAGCGAGACGAGCAGGGCGATCAGGATGACGATCGAGACGTCGGCGCCCGCGAAGACCGCGAACGGCCGCAGCGTGACGACGACCGCCAGGAACATGATCGTCAGGCCGGCGAGCAGGATCGACAACGCGATCTCGTTCGGCGTCTTGCGCCGCGCCGCGCCCTCGACGAGCGCGATCATCCGGTCCAGGAACGACTGTCCCGGCTCCTGCGTGATCTCGACGACGATGCGGTCCGAGAGCACGCGCGTCCCGCCGGTGACGGCGCTGCGGTCGCCGCCGGACTCGCGGATCACCGGCGCGGACTCGCCCGTAATGGCCGACTCGTCGACGGAGGCGATGCCCTCGATCACGGTGCCGTCGCCGGGGATGACCTCACCCGCCGCCACGATCACGACGTCACCGCGCCGGAGCTCGTTCGCCGGCCGTTCACCGCCGTCGCGCAGCCGCGCCACCGTGTGCGTGCGCATCGCGCGCAGCGTGTCGGCCTGCGCCTTGCCACGGCCCTCGGCGATCGCCTCCGCGAAGTTCGCGAACGCGACCGTCAGCCACAGCCACACCGAGACCGTGGCCGTGAACCACCCGGGCTCGTCGCTGCCGGCGATCCACACGATCGTGCTCACGAGCGCGCCGACCCAGACGACGAACATGACCGGATTGCGGACCTGCACGCGCGGGTCGAGCTTGACGAGCGACGCGGCGACCGCGCGGCGCAAGACGTCAGCGCCGAACATCACGCACCGCCGCGTTGAGCTCGCGGACGTTGATCGACTTCGGCCCCGCCAGACCGAAGAACGGCCGGCTTGCGTGCTCGTCGATGAGCCGGAGGACCTGGTCCAGCGGCAGCCCGCGCCTCACGGCGACGCGGTTGGCCTGGATCCGCGCGTTCTGCTCGGAGATCGCAGGATCGACACCGGACGCCGACGCCGTGACGGCGTCCGGCGGGATCGTCGCGGCGGTGAGCCCCGGGGTGTACGGCCGCTCGCGCTTGAGGTACGCCCTGACATAGCCCGTGAGCTGATCGGCCAGCGCCCGCTGGTTCGGTCCCTGGTTGTTGAAGAACGTGCCGGAGGGGTCGTAGCCGGTCACCGACGGCCGGCTCTGGAACAGGCCGGGGTGCGCGGAGAAGTCGGCTCCGATGAGCGCGATCGACCCGTCCGTCCTGTGCGGGAACAGCACCTGTCCGGCGCCGGTCATCACGAGCGGATAGGCGAGGCCGAGCGCAAGCGTCAGCACGACGGCGGCCACGGCGGCGGTTCTCAGTTCACGGATCATCAGAACAGCTGGTCGGTCATGCCCTGGACCACCGGTCCGAGCAGGAGGGCGGGGATGAACGTGAGCAGCGCCACGATCAGGATCACGGCGACGAGGACCACGACGAACGTCGGGCCGTCGGTCCGGAACGTGCCGGCCCCGGCGGGGGCCACGCGCTTGCCCACGAGCGAGCCGGCGATCGCCAGCACCGCGAGCAGCGGCAGGAAGCGCGCGCCGATCATCGTCAGTCCGCCGAGGACGTCCGAGAACGAGAGGCCGAACGCGCCGTCGTTCGTGCCGTTCGGCTGGACGAACCCGGTGTAGCCCGCGAACGCGGAGCCATTGTTGTTGCCCTGCGACGTGTAGGCGTACAGCGTCTCGGAGAAGCCCTGGGGCCCGGGGTTGGAGATCGACTCCTTCCCCCACCCGGTCATCGCCAGCGCGGTGCCGAACAGGACGATCATCGGCACGCCGATCGCGCCGAAGATCGTCAGCTTGACCTCGCGCGCCTCGACCTTCTTGCCGAGGAACTCCGGCGTGCGGCCGACCATGAGGCCGGAGATGAACACCGCGAGGATGACGAACAGCAGCATCCCGTACAGCCCGGAGCCGACGCCGCCGAAGATCACCTCGCCGGTCTGCATGAGCGCCATCGGCACGGCGCCGCCGAACGCGGTCAGCGACTGCATGGCACCGTTGACCGATCCGTTGGACGCCGCCGTCGTGACCGCCGCCCACAGCGACGTGGACGGGATGCCGAAGCGCTGCTCCTTGCCCTCCAGGTTGACGCCGTCGATGCCGGCGGCGTGCATGGCGGGCGTGCCGTGGGACTCGGCGGCGTAGAGGATCCAGACCGCCGCGAGCATCAGCACGAGCATCGCGGCGTAGAGCGCCCAGCCCTGGCGGCGGCTGCCGACCATGCGCCCGTAGGTCGCGGTCAGGGCGGCCGGGATCAGCAGGATCGCGAGCATCTCGACGAAGTTCGAGGTCCACGTCGGGTTCTCGAACGGCATCGCCGAGTTGACGTTGAAGAAGCCGCCGCCGTTGGTGCCGAGCTGCTTGATCGCGACCTGGCCGGCGGCCGGTCCGAGCGCCAGCGTCTGCGACCCGGCCTGGACCGGCCCGGCGAGCGTCTGGATCACGCCCTGGGACATCAGGATCAGGCCGACGACGACCGCCAGCGGGACGAGGATGTAGAGCGTCGTCCGGATCGTGTCGGCGTAGAAGTTGCCGATCGCGTTGCCCGAGCGCGCGGCGATCGCGCGGATGAACGCGGCGAGCACGGCCATCCCCACGGCCGCCGACAGGAAGTTCTGAACGGTCAGCCCCGCCATCTGCGAGAAGTACGTGAGCGTCGTCTCGCCGCCGTAGTACTGCCAGTTCGTGTTCGTGACGAACGACGACGTCGTGTTGAACGAGACGTCCCACGGGGCCGAGCTCAGGTGGAGCGGGTTCCAAGGATGGCTGCCCTGCGTGCGCAGGATCAGGTACAGCAGCCCCCAGAAGACCGCGCTGAAGACCAGCACCGAGCGGGCGTAGCCCTTCCAGTCCTGGCCGCGCTGCGGATCGACGCGCACGATCCGGTACAGGCCGCGCTCGACCGGGCCGGCGATACGGCTCAGGAACACGGGCTCGAAGCGGTAGACGCGCGCCATGTAGTTGCCCAGCACGGGCGTCAGCGCGGTCAGCACCGCGAAGTAGAGCGCGATCTCGCTCCAGCCGGCGACCGTCACCTCAGAACTTCTCCGGGCGCACCAGCGCGATGAGCAGGTATGCGAACAGGGCCACCGCGACGAGCAGCGCGGCGAACTCGGCGCCGCTCATACGCGCTCGAGCGCCTTCAGCAGCAGGAACAGCAGCCCGAAGGCCAGCGCGGCGAACGCGAGCGCCGACACGTCCTGCAGCGAATCGAGGATCGATGCGAAGTCCATGATCCGGACGCTAGGCCCGGTCCCGTCAAGGCCCCGTACAGATCCGCGATCAGGGCATCAAGATCGCGTGAAGATGCCCGTCACAGCCAGTCGATGCGGCGCAGGAACGCGTACAGGCCGGCGCCGATCGCGATCATCAGCGCGACGACCGCCACGTAGCCGTACTGCCAGTCGGTCTCCGGCATGTGCTCGAAGTTCATCCCGTACAGCGAGGCGATGAACGTCGGCACCGCGATGATCGCCGCCCAGCCGGAGATCTTGCGCACGACGTCGTTCTGCTCGACCGTGATCACCGCCATGTTGGCCTGCAGGATCGTCGCCAGCAGGTCGCGCTGCGCGAGCACTTCCTCGTTGACGAGCTTCGCGTGATCGTTGACGTCGCGGAAGTACTGGCGCAGCCCGCGGCCGATCTCGGGATAGGCCCCGTTCTCGAGCGCGTTGAGCGGGCCGAGCAGCGGGTGGACCGCGCGGTAGAAGTCGGTCGCCTCGCGGCGCAGCTTGTAGATCCGCTCGGTCGGCGCCGACTCGCCGCCGAACACCGACGCCTCGATCGCCTCGATGTCGCGCTCCAGCGCCTCGACGACCGGCGCGTAGTCGTCGACGATCTGGTCGAGCACCGCCCACAGCACCGAGATCGGGCCTTCGGCGAGCAGCTCCGGCCGCCGCTCCAGTCTCAGCCGGGCCGGATGCAGGTCGCTTGCGGAGCCCTGCCGCACGGTGATCACGAAGCGCGGGCCGATGAACATCGACACCTCGCCGAACTCGATCCGGTCGCGCTCGGGATCGTCCTGTGCGGTGCGCAGCACGACGAAGTACACGTCGTCGTCGTACTGCTCGATCTTGGGCCGCAGATGGAAGTTCTGCGCGTCCTCGACCGCGAGCTCGTGCAGGCCGAAGCGCTCCTTGACGTGGTCGAGCTCCGCCGGCGAGGGATCCACGATCCCCAGCCAGACGAACCCGTCCTCGTGGGTGCAGATCGCCGCCGCCGCGTCGACGCTCAGCGGCGCGTCCTGGGCACGGCGCCCTTCCTGGTATTGGGCGCAGTCGACGATCACGGCGACTCGCCCGGAGCGTAGCCCTCTAACCGGCGAACCGGTAGCCGACGCCGGGGTCCGTCCGGATGTGCTGCGCGCCGACCTTGCGCCGCAGGTTGGCGATGTGGGTGCGCAGGACCGCGGTGTCGTCGGCGTACTCGGGCCCCCAGACCTCGACGAGCAGCGCGCGGTGGGTGAGCAGCCGGCCGCGGTGGCGGGCGAGCGTGCGCAGAAGGTCGAACTCGATCGGCGTCAGGTGGATGTCCTGGCCGTCGACCCGCACGACGCGCGCCGCCAGGTCGACCTCGAGCCCGTCGGCGCGGATCGCCGGCTCATCCGGCCCGTTGCCGGCGCGCCGCAGCGCCGCCTGCAGGCGCGCCACGAGCTCGCGCGGGCCGAACGGCTTGGTCACGTAATCGTCAGCGCCCGCGTCGAGCGCCCGCACCTTCTCCTCCTCGTCGCCGACCGCCGACAGCACGATGATCGGCATCTCGCTCCACTCACGGAGCTTGCGCGTGACCTCGACGCCGTCGCCGTCAGGCAGGATCAGGTCGACGATCGCAGCGTCGGGCGGGCGGACCGCCGCGCGGTCGAGCGCCTCCTCGGCGGTCTGCGCCGGGATCGCCTCGAACCCTGCCTCGCGCAGGACGACGCGCAGCGCACGCAAGATCTGCGGCTCGTCATCGAGGACGAGGACGCGCCTCACGCCGGCACCGGCGCGCCGGCGCCCAGCGGCAGGTCGATCACGAACGACGTGCCCTGTCCGGGCAGCGACTCCACCCGCACGCGGCCGCCGTTGGCCTCCACGAACCCGCGCACGATCGCGAGCCCGAGACCTGATCCCTCCCCGTAGAACGGCAGGAAGATGCGCTGTTGCTCGACCGGCGAGATGCCCGGTCCCTGGTCGACGACGCGCATCAGGATGCGTCCGCCGCTCACGCGGGCGCGCACGGAGATCGGACGGTCGCCGCCGTAGCGCAGCGCGTTGTCGACCAGGTTGGCGATCGCACGCCGCAGCTGGGTCGCGTCGGCGCGGATCAGCGGCAGGTCGGGATCGATCGCGAGCTTCACCCGCTCGCCGGGCGCGCCGGTGTCCTCCACCGCCGCGCGGATCACCTCGTCGAGCGACGTCCAGTCGGGCCGCGGCTCGGCGGCGCCCGCCTGGAGGCGCGACAGGTCGATCAGCTGGTCGATGAGCCGGCTGAGCCGGCGACTCTCGTGGGCGATCGCGTCGGCCAGCTCGGTGCGCTCGCTCTCCTCCAGCGCGGGCGAGGCCAGCGCCTCGGCCGCCGCGACGATCGCCGTCAGCGGCGAGCGCAGATCGTGCGAGACCGACCGCAGGACGGCGGTCTTGATCTCGTCGCTGCGCCGCAGCGCCCGCGTTTCGACCACCTCGCGCGTCAGCCGCTCACGCTCGAGCGCGGCCGCGAGCAGCGCCGCGAGCGCCGGCACGACGCGCTCGCGCGCCTGCTCGGCGGCGGCGGTCGGCACCACGAGCGCGCCGCGGTCGCCGAGCGGAATCGCGGCGTGCCGCGCGTCGCCGACGGCGCGCTCGAGCACGACCGTGGCGGAATCGACCTCGAGCGCGTCGGCGATCCGCTTGGCCGCCGGTCCCAGCGCCGCGCGCGGGTCGGGCGTGCCCAGCAGCAACCGCGCCAGCTCCGCCGCCAGATCGGCCTCGCGGCGGCGCTGCTCGGCCTCGCGGGCGCGCGTGCGCGCCGCATCCGACAGCGTCGCGGCGACGACCGCTGCGACGAGGAACACCGCCAGCGCCACCCAGTTCTCGGCGTCGGCGATCGTGAAGCGCCCGGTCGGCTCGATGTGGAAGAAGTTGAACACGAGCGCCGCGGCGACGCTGGTCGCGAGCGCGAGCCACAGCCCCCAGAGCGTGGCCACGAGCAGCACCGGGAGCAGGTACAGGACGCCGAGCGAGACCGGCGCGGCGACGTCGTCGAGCGCGTACAGGAGGAGCGTCGTCACCGCCAGCGCTGCGGCGGCGACGAGAACGCCTGCGACGGTGGACCGCGCCATGGTGTGAGCGTACGTCGCAGCCACCGTCGCTGCTGCGTTTCGTTCGCCGCCCTCCCCGGCAGGGCGGCTAGTGCGGGATCCAGGCGTCCTCGTCGGCGACGAGCTCGCGCACGTGCTGGGGCAGCCCGCCGCCGGCGACGTCGGCGAGCGTGACGCCCTCGAGCACGCCGCGCAGCGATGCGCGGACGGCGATCCAGACGTCGCGCAGCGGCTCGGCGACGCCCGTGAACTCGAGCGTCTCCGGGCGCGCGCCGCTGACGCCGGCGAGCGGGCCGTCGATCGCCCGGATCACGTCGGCGAGCGTGACGTCGGCGGCCGGGCGCGCCAGCCGGTAGCCGCCCTCGGCGCCGCGCCGGCTCTCCACCAGCCCGGCGTGGCGCAGCTGCATGAGGATGTTCTCCAGGAACCGCAGCGGAATCGCCTGGGCGGTGGCGATCCGCTCGCCCTTCATCGGCTTCTCGTCGGGCGCGGCAGCCAGCTCGAGCGCGGCGCGCAGGGCGTAGTCGGTCTTGGCGGAGACGCGCACGCCCGCAGCTTATGCGCTGGCCGGGGCGCGGAGCGCACGAGTCGGGTCGACGCGCACGTGCACGATCTGCCCCTCGGTCAGCTCCAGCGCGTCCGCCTCGGCCCGCGACATCTGCGCGACCATCGGCTCGCCCTCGGCCGGCAGCAGCTCGACACGGACCTCGAACCCGAGCCACCAGATCCGCGTCACGACGGCCTGCCGGCTCGCCTCGCCCGCGTCGGTCAGCACCTGCACGTCGTGCGGGCGCACCAGCTCGCCCGCCACGCGCGTGACCGGCCCGACGAACGACATCACGAACGGCGAGGCCGGATGGTCGTAGAGCTCGCCCGGCGCGGCCGACTGCTCGATCCGCCCCTCGTTGACGACGACGATCTGCTCGGAGATCTCCATCGCCTCCTCCTGGTCGTGCGTGACGAAGATCGTGGTCACGTGCACGTCGTCGTGCAGCCGGCGCAGCCAGCGCCGCAGCTCCTCGCGCACGCGCGCGTCGAGCGCGCCGAACGGCTCGTCGAGCAGCAGCACGCGCGGCTCGACCGCCAGCGCGCGCGCGAGCGCCATGCGCTGGCGCTGGCCGCCCGAGAGCTGGGACGGGTAGCGCTCGCCGAGGTGCGCGAGGCCGACCAGCTCGAGCAGCTCGGCGACCTTCGCCTTCGTCGCCGCCTTGGGGCGCCTGCGCACGTCGAGCCCGAACGCGACGTTCCTGGCCACGGTCATGTGCTTGAACGCGGCGTAGTGCTGGAACACCATCCCGACGCCGCGCGTGCGGGCCGGGTCGGTCGTCACGTCGTCGCCCCCGATCAGCACGCTGCCGGCGTCCGGCGTCTCCAGACCGGCGATCACGCGCAGCAGCGTGCTCTTCCCGCTGCCGGACGGGCCGAGCAGCGCCGTGAGCGAGCCGTCCGGCACCGACACCGACACGTCGTCGAGCGCGACGTAGTCGCCGAAGCGCTTGGTGATGTTGCGGGCCTCGATGGCCATCT
This sequence comes from Solirubrobacteraceae bacterium, assembly GCA_035706585.1. Lineage (GTDB taxonomy): Bacteria > Actinomycetota > Thermoleophilia > Solirubrobacterales > Solirubrobacteraceae > DASSUW01. Next base: position 16,513 of record DASSUW010000371.1, read on the forward strand.
CAGATCCTTTGGTGTCGTCGTTGCAGCAGCGTCATCAGCGCCAGCACGCTGATGCCGAGCATCGCCAGCACGACGCCCGCCGCGTACGCGCCCGTGAGGTCGAGCGACTGGAAGCGGTCCTCGACGAACAGCGTCATCGTCTCGGTGCGGCCGGAGATCCTCCCCGACACCACGGCGACCGCCCCGAACTCGCCGATCGCGCGGGCGGTCGAGAGGATGATCCCGTAGGTCAGGCCCCAGCGGATCGTCGGCAGCGTGATCCGCCAGAACACCTGCGCGCCGCGGGCGCCCAGCGTGCTGCCCGCCTCCTCCTGATCGGTCCCCTCCTCCTCCAGGACCGGCAGCACCTCGCGGACCACGAACGGCAGCGAGACGAAGATCGTCGCCAGGATCATCCCGGGCGTCGAGAAGATCACGCCGGTCATGTGAAACCACCCGTCGCGCCCCCACACGAGCACCAGCGCGAGCCCGACGATCACCGGCGAGACGGCGAACGGCAGGTCGATCACGACGTCGAGGATGCGCTTGCCGCGGAAGTCGTAGCGGGCCAGCACCCACGCGGTCAGGACGCCGAAGATCGCGTTGGCGGGCACCGCGATCAGCGCGATCACGCACGTGAGGTAGAACGCGTGCTGGGCGGGCGGCGTCGTCACCGCCGCCCAGGCGGTGTCGATGCCGTTCTCGAACGCGCGGTAGAAGACCATCCCGACCGGCGCGACGAGCAGCGCCGCGAGATAGCCGAGGGCCGTGAAGCGCAGCACGTACCTCATCGGCGCGCCAGCGACGAGATTCCGAGCAGTACGAGAAACGACACGGCGAGCAGCAGCACCGACACCGCCGCCGCGCCCGTCGTGTTGTCGCTCTCGATCTGCCCGTACACGAGGACCGACGCGACCTCGGTCTTGTACGGCAGGTTGCCGCTGATCAGCACGACCGAGCCGAACTCGCCGACCGCGCGGCCGAACGACAGGCCGACGCCGGCGAGCACCGCCGGACGCAGCGCGGGCAGGATGATCCGCCGGAAGATCGTCAGCGGCCCGGCCCCGAGCGATTCGGCCGCCTCCTCCACGTCGCGGTCGAGCGCCATCAGCACGGGCTGCACGGCGCGCACGACGAACGGCAGCGTGATGAACAGCAGGGCGAGCAGCAGTGCCACCCGCGTGTAGGCGACGTTGATGCCGATCGGCCCGCTCGGCCCGTACAACGCCAGCAGCACGAGGCCGGCGACGATCGTCGGCAGCGCGAACGGCAGGTCGATCACCGCGTTGACGAGCCGCTTGGCCGGGAACTCGTCGCGCACGAGCACCCAGGCGATCAGCGTGCCCATCACGGCGTCGATCAGCGCGACGATCGCCGACAGGACGAGCGTGAGGCGGATCGCGGCCTGTGCCTGCGGGGCCGTGATCGCATCCCAGAACTCGCCAAGGCCGTCGTCGAGCGAACGCACGACGACGGCCGCGAGCGGGATCAGGACGATGAGCGTGAGCCAGGCGACCGAGAAGCCGCCCAGCACGACCGGCGTGCCGAGCCCGCGCCCGAAGGTCCTCGGGGCGCGGGGCGCGGGCGCCGCGAGCGCGTCAGCCGGCAGTGGAGACCCCCAGGTCGCGCTCGATG
>DASSUW010000372.1:0-4884 GCA_035706585.1 Solirubrobacteraceae bacterium
ATCTGCCGCGCGCGCACGCTCTCCGGCAGCCGGGCGATGACCCGGAAGACGATCCAGGCGAGCAGCGACGCGCAGATCGCCGCGGCCAGCACGCCGAGCTTGGCCTCCGCGAGCTCCTGGCCGTCGAACGCGATGCTGGCGATGAGGATCGAGACCGTGAAGCCGATCCCCGAGACGGCCGCGCCGCCGAGCCGCACCGGCCAGCTCAGCGCGAGCTGCAGATCGCCGGGCCACAACCGGGTCACGAGCCAGGTGCCGCCGATGATGCCGACCGGCTTGCCGACCACGTAGCCGGCGAGGATGCCGAGCGTGATCGGCGACGTGGCGGCCGCCTCCAGGAGGTCCCCGTCGATCTCGATCCCGGTGTTGGCGAGCGCGAACAGCGGCACGATCACGTAGCTCGTCCACGGATGCAGGCGGTACTGGAGCCGCTCGTTGGGCGAGATCGCCGACGACATCCCGAGCTCGGCCGAGCGGGCGAGCGCCGGCGTCGGCTGCTCGCGGAACGCGCGCGCGAGCTCTGTGACCTGCTCGAGGTCCGAGCGCGCCGGCTGGTAGGCGGTCGTGACGAGGCCGATCGCGAGGCCGGCGAGGAGCGGATCGATGCCCGACTCGTGCAGCGCCACCCACACGCCGGCCCCGGCCAGCAGGACGGCGGGCCGGCGCCAGGTCGGCGGCGCCGCGCGCAGCGCGATCACCGCCGCGAGCAGCGCCGCGGCGACGGCGAGCGCCGCCAGGTCGACGTGCTCCGTGTATACGGTCGCGATCACGACGAGCGCCGCCAGGTCGTCGACGACCGCCAGCGTCAGCAGCCGTACGCGCAGCCGCGTCCCGCCGGGCGCCACGAGCGCGAGCACGCCGAGCGCGAACGCCGTGTCGGTCGAGATCGCCGCGCCCCAGCCGTTGCCGCCGCCGTTGATCGCCACGAACAGCAGTGCGGCGACGATCATGCCGCTCAGCGCCGCCACGAGCGGGACGACGATCCGGGTGCGCTCGCGCAGCTGCCCGATGTCCAGCTCGCGCCTCGCCTCGAGCCCGACGACGAGGAAGAACAGCGTCATCAGCCCCTCGTTGACCCACCCGCGCAGGTCGAGTGCCAGCACGTGATCGCCGAGCCGGATCGCCAGCTCGGTCGACCACACGGACTCGTAGGAATCCGGCCACGGCGAGTTCGCCCACAGCAGCGCGGCGACGGCGGCGGTGAGCAGCGCGACGGCGCCGCCGGTCTCGGTGGCGAGGAAGTCGCGCAGCGGCGCGCCGAGGTTGCGCGCCCACGCGGTGGTTCCGCGGAGGCGCTCGCCGCGGCCGTTCGTCGGTTCGCTCAGTGCGGGTGCTCGCCCGTGGCGGCGGGTGGGCGTGATTCCTCGGCCAGCGAGGTGATCGTGAGGTTGCCGCGGGCGGCCTCCTCGAGCACGCCCGTCGCCTCCTCGGACGAGCGCGCGTACAGTTCGACCAGCAGGTGGACCACGATCTGGTCCTCGTCGTGCTTGTGGAAGCGCACGTGCGTGAAGAACTCGCGCGTCCCGTGGTCGCCGAACGCCGCGTAGGCGAGCGAGTCGGCGGCCTCGGGACCGGAGCAGGTCTCGACCGCGTCGGCGTCGACCGTCACGGTGCAGGACGCCACCCACGGCGTGCCCGCGACCATCCGTTCCCAGCGATCCTCGATCGGCTCGATGCGCCCGTTGTGGAAGCCCAGGTGCGGCTGATCGTGCATGCAGTCAAGGCACTGGACCACGGCCTCCTGCAGCTCGTCGACCACCTCGGCGCGCTCGCCCGTCACGGGATCGATCCGGTGGATGCCCTCGTAATGAACCTGTACTTCGAGCTCCTGGGACCAGCAGCGGTAGCACCGCAGCCAGGCCCCGATCGGCCCTACGTCAGAACCCTCCATACATGCCCATTCTATGCTCCGACCCGTGCGGTTCCTGGCTCCGGCGCTCGTGCTGCTGGTTCTCGTCGGGTGCGGCGACGCGGGTCCCACGCCGGAGGAGCAGGTGCGCACGACCGTCAGCGAGTTCGGCAAGGCCACGGCCGCCAAGGACTACAAGACGATGTGCGGCCGCCTGCTCGCACCCGCTCTCGTCGAGGACGTCGAGCAGATCGGCCTGCCGTGCGAGCGGGCGCTCAAGCAGGGCCTCGACCAGGTCCGCGAGCCGCGGTTGACGATCGGCGCGGTGAAGATCGACGGCGACAGCGCGACCGCCGAGGTCCGCACGTCGGCAGCGGGCGAGGAGCCCTCCAAGGACACGCTGAAGCTGGTGAACGTCAACGGGACGTGGAAGATCGCGTCCCTTGGCTCATAGACGCGGGCTTCGCCCTCCGGGCGAATACCCGCAAGGGACCTGGCCCTCTGGGCCGGTGTCCCCTACGTCTGCGTCGGGAACCCGAGGTTGACGCCGGCGTGCGTCGCCGGGTCGGGCCAGCGGCTCGTGACCACCTTGCCGCGTGTGTAGAACCTCACGCCGTCCGGGCCATGGACGTGCAGGTCGCCGAACAGCGACGACTTCCAGCCGCCGAACGAGTGGTAGGCCATCGGCACCGGGATCGGGACGTTGACGCCGATCATCCCGGCGCTCGCCTGCTGCTCGAACAGGCGGGCCGCGCCGCCGTCGCAGGTGAAGATCGCCGCGCCGTTGCCGTACGGGTTGGAGTTCACGAGCTCGAGCGCCTCGGGGTAGCTGTCCGCGCGCACCACCACGAGCACCGGCCCGAAGATCTCCTCGTCGTAGACGCGCATGCCGGGCTTGACGTGGTCGAACACGCACGGGCCGAGGAAGTAGCCGCCCTCGTGGCCGTCGACCACCAGGTCGCGCCCGTCCACGACCAGCGCGGCGCCCTCCGCGACACCGGCGTCGACGAGCCCCGTCACCTTCTCGTGGTGGCGCTCGGAGACGAGCGGGCCCATGTCCGAGCTCGCGTCGGTGCCGGGTCCGATCGTCAGCTTCGCGATCCGCTCCTTGACCTTGTCGAGCAGCGGCTCGGCCACGTCGCCGACCGTGACGGCGACCGAGACCGCCATGCAGCGCTGACCCGCCGAGCCGTAGGCGGCCGAGACGAGGCCGTCGGCGGCGAGGTCGAGATCGGCGTCGGGCAGGATCACGGCGTGGTTCTTGGCCCCGCCGAGCGCCTGGACGCGCTTGCCGTTGGCCGTGCCGGTCTCGTAGATGTACCGGGCGACCGGGGTGGAGCCGACGAACGAGACGCCGGCGATGCCCGGGTGGGCGAGGATCGCGTCGACCGCCGCCTTGTCGCCGTGGACGACGCTGAACACGCCGTCGGGCAGCCCGGCCTCGGCGAGCAGCTCGGCGAGCCGCATGCTCGGCGACGGGTCCTGCTCGGACGGCTTGAGGATGAACGCGTTGCCGCAGGCGAGCGCCACCGGCGCCATCCACAGCGGCACCATGACGGGGAAGTTGAACGGCGTGATGCCGGCGACGACCCCGAGCGGCATCCGCAGGCTGTGGGAGTCGACGCCGCCGGACACCTGCGGCGTGTTCTCACCCTTGAGCAGGTGCCCGAGCCCGCACGCGAACTCGATCACCTCGAGGCCGCGGGTGACCTCGCCGCGGGCGTCGGCGAGAACCTTGCCGTGCTCGCGGGTGATGAGGGCGGCGAGCTCGTCCTTGTGGGCGTTGACGAGCTCGCGGAACGCGAACATCACCTGGGCGCGCTTGGTGAGCGACGCGGCGCCCCATTGCGCGGCGGCCGCGGCGGCCGCCTGCACCGCGCGGTCGACGTCCTGCGCCGTCGCGAACGGGACGCGCGCGACGACCTCGCCGGTCGCCGGATCGGTCACCTCGCCATGACGCTCGGCGGGGCGCTCGTCGCGCCGTCCGCCGATCCAGTGATTCAGCAGGGTCTCGCTCGCGGTCGTGCTCATGTCCCGCATGGTGCCACGGGCCACGCGGCGTTTGCGCTTCGGTTTGTCGCGTTGTCGCGCGCGATTCGCGACGAACCGTCGTGATTCTGCGAACTTCGGGCATTGAGGGAGGCGGGATCGGTCGCTCGGCATGTTCATCGAACTGGTGGGGTTTATCTGGTATCGCTATGCGCGCCTAGATAAACCCCACTTGTTCGCTCGACTTTGAATCCCGGCCGATCCCGCTCCCTAAATGCCGCAGTGGAACGCGGCCCGAGTCACAAATCGGCCCGAGCCTCGAGCGCACGCAGCAACAGGGGCTCCGCCAACCCCGGATCCTGCTCGGCGAGCCAGCGCTCCGCTGCTCGCCGGCCGCCGAGCGCACGCAGGCCGCGCTCCCCGTGCTCGGAGACGAAGTCGGCCAGGGCGCCGAGCCGCCGGGCGCGGACCCGCGTGGCGGTCACGTCGAGGCCGGCGCGGTGCGCGTCCAGCGCCGCGACGAGCTCGTCGAAGCCGGCGACCGGCGGCACCGACGAGACCGCGACCACCGGCACGCGGCTCTCGCCGAGCGACCGCAGCGCGGCCGCGAGGTCGCGCTGCGCGCGCGTGGCGACGGTGCCGAGGTCGGCCTTGGTGACCACGAGCACGTCGGGCACCTCCATGATCCCGGCCTTCAGGAACTGCAGCACGTCGCCGGAGCCGGGCTGGACCACGACCGCCACGGTGTCGGCCGCCTCGGCGACTTCGGTCTCGGACTGGCCGACGCCGACGGTCTCGATCACGACGACGTCGAACGCGGCGGCGAGCGCCTGGGCGGCGGCGCGGGTCGCCGGCGCGAGGCCGCCGAGCCGCTCGCCGGCGGCCGTCGAGCGGACGAACAGGCCCCGGTCGCCCGGATCGGCCTCGATTCGCGCGCGGTCGCCGAGCAGCGCGCCGCCCGAGCGCTTGGACGTCGGGTCGACCGCCAGCACGGCGACGGTCCGCCCGGCCGCGCGCCAGGCGCGCGTCAGCGCCGACAGCAGCGT
>DASSUW010000373.1:0-10879 GCA_035706585.1 Solirubrobacteraceae bacterium
GTCGGGCGCCCGCTCGGCCACCGCGGCCCGCTGGCGCGCGACGGTCGCCTCGTCACCGCGCGCGATCGGGCCGGTGAGCGCGTCCTCGGCGCCGCGCTCGGCCCAGTTCTCGACGGCGGCGCGCACCAGCGGCGCGAGCAGGTCACGGTCCACGCCGGCGGTCGCAGCGAGCCGCTCGGCCGCGCCCTCGATCGTCACGAGGAAGTTCGACGCGATCGCGGCGGCGGCGTGGTAGGCGGCGCGGTCCTCGCCGGCGACCCGCGCCGGGCGCATGCGGAGCGCGGTCCCCAGCGCCTCGGCGACGCTGAGCGCGCGCGCCGTGCTGCCGTCGATCGCACAGCCGGCGCCGGCGAACACGGCGGGGTCGGCGCCGGCGGGCACGGTCATCAGCGGGTGCAGCGAGAACGCCTCGTGCGGCGCCAGCACGGCGAGCCCGGTCGCGCCGGAGCAGTGCCCGACGAGCGGCCCCGGCGTCAGCACGGCGGCGGCATCGGCGATCTCGCCGTCCGGGACGCACAGCAGCACCGCCGTCGCGTCGTGCGGGTCCGCGCCGCGCACGAGCGGTCCGAGTACGTGGTGTCCGGCCGCGGAGAGCGCGGCGGCAAGTGCGGTACCGAGCCGGCCCGCACCGACGATGGCGATCAAGTCCAGTTCCCTCACGGAGATACCGGCTTCCGGCGTCGAGATGAAGTCTAGTCCGCCGTCCGGGCAATTAGAGTCAGCGAGCGATGGGAACCGCTGCCGAGCGCCGCGAGGAGCTCAAGGCCGTCTGGCGGCAGGCGCAGGCGTGCACCAAGTGCCCGCAGCTCGCGTCAACGCGCCAGACCGTGGTCTTCGGCTCCGGGAACGCCGACGCCGACCTGATGTTCGTCGGCGAGGCGCCGGGCGCGAACGAGGACAAGCAGGGCCTGCCGTTCGTCGGCCAGGCCGGCCGGCTGCTCGACACGCTGCTCTCCGAGATCGGCATGCAGCGCAGTGACGTGTTCATAGCTAACACGTTGAAATGCTTGCGATATCGATCGATGGTCCAGCTCGGCGACGGGTCGTGGGAGCGCATCGGCCGGCTCGTGCGCACCGGATACGCCGGAACCGTGATGTCCGTCGACGACGACGGGCACCTGGTACCCCGGCGGGTGATCGGGTGGCACACGACGCCACTCGGCGACCGTCGGGTGTTTCGGCTGACGTACCGCAACGCGAAAGGCGCCGGTCCACGCGCGAAGGTCAGCGTTGAACTGACCGGCGATCATCCGGTTCTCACCGAGCGCGGATACGTTCGTGCCGACGAGCTGAGCTCGACGGATCGGGTGGCGACAGGACAGGGGCTCAGCGAGGTCGCTCACGATCTCGTGTGCGGATCGCTCCTCGGCGACGGCTCGATTCGAGCGACGTCGGCGTCATTCACGTTCTCGCACTCGACGAACCAGCGCGACTACGCATATTTCAAGGCGCTGCTCCTCAGCGAGCTCAAGCCATCGATGGAGATGCGGAAAGTCGCGGCGGTCGCTGGCGGCGAGCACCACAACGTCGTGCTCGCCCGTACCCGAGCCTCGCGCGCACTTCGGCTCATCCGCGCCGACTACTACCGCCCGCACAAGGTCGTGCCGGAGTGGGTTGCGGAACAGCTCAATCCGCGGATGCTCGCGTTCTGGTTCATGGACGACGGCTACTGCCGCATTCGCGGCGGTGGACGCCGGCCGCTGGCCGAGATCGCCTCCGTGGGGTTCTCGGATAGGGACCGCCAGATCCTGCTTCACGCTCTCGACCGCCTCGGTCTGCCCGCCAAGGCGACCCGAGGGCGCATCTACTTCGACGTCGAAACGACGCGGAAGCTCTCGGAGATCATCGCGCCCTACGTGCCGCACTCGATGCGCTACAAGCTCGTGCCCGAAGTCGAGGCTGCGGTGCCGTTCGACGATTCCTTGTCGCGCCCAGGGCCTGCGCGCGTCGCATACGACACGGTCGAGGTCGAGGACGTGACCGATCGCATGGGTGCGGACAAGACGTTCTTCTGCCTCGATGTCGAGCACACGCACAACTTCGTCACCAGCGGCGGGGTCGTCCACAACTGCCGGCCTCCCGGCAACCGCGACCCGCTGCCGCAGGAGATCGACGCGTGCCAGGACTACCTGTTCCGGCAGATCGAGCTGATCGAGCCGCGGGTGATCTGCACGCTGGGCAACTTCTCGACGAAGCTGCTGCGCGCGGATCCGACCGGCATCACGCGGCTGCACGGGCGCGCGGAGGTGCGGCGGATCGGGCCGCGGCGCGTGCGGCTGTACCCGATCTACCACCCCGCGGCGGCGCTGTACACGCCGAAGATGCTCGAGGTGCTGCGGGAGGACTTCCGGGGCTTGCCGGCGCTGCTCGCGCTCGAGCCGCCGGAGCAGCCCGAGCCGGAGCCCGAGCTCGTCGTGCCGGAACCGGAGCTCGCCGTGGAAGCGGAGTCCGAGCCGGAGCCGGAGCCCGCGGCTCAGCTCGGGCTCTTCTGAGCGGCCCGCTCGTCGACCGTGATCGCGTAGCGCTCGTGGTCGCGCCACTGGCCGCCGATCAGCAGGTACCGCGGCGAGAAGCCCTCCAGCCGGAAGCCGGAGCCGCGGGCGAGCGCGATCGACGGCTGGTTGCCGGGCTGGATGTTCGCCTCCAGCCGGTGCAGCGCCAGCGGCCCGAACGCGTGGTCGAGCACCTGCTCCATCGCCTCGCGCATCAGTCCCTGGCGGGCGTAGCGGCCGTGCGCGTAGTAGCCGAGGTAGGCGGACTGGAACGCGCCGCGCACGATCTGCGAGATCGTGAACACGCCCGCGATCGCCCCGTCGGCCTTGAGCGACGCCACCAGGCAGACGAAATCGTCGCGCCGCGAGCGGGCGAACAGGTCGTCGAACTGGTCGGCGCGCTCGGGCGGATACGTCCACGGCCGGTGCAGCTCCCGGCTCTCGCGCGCGAGCGCCAGGAACTCGTCGCGGTCGCCGCGCTCGAGCACCCGCAGCTGCACGCGCGCGTCCGCCGGCGCGGCCTGCGGGTCGATCTCGGCGGGGCGCAGGCCGAGCCCCGCGACGGCGGCCAGCGGCCGGCGGCGGAGCATCGGGCGTCGGACACGGGAGATCACGATCAGCGAATGATGACGGACCGGCGCGAGTTGGTCGTGAACTCGCACGAACGCGGCGCGGATCGGTGCGCGGTCGCGGCAACCTGGCGCGCGCCCGTGGGCGTCGCTGTCGCGGAGGCGTCGTGATCGGCATCGACGCGCGGGCGGCGGCGCGGCCGGAGCTCGGCGGCGTCGAGCGCTGGGCCCGCGAGCTCGCGCACCGCCTTCCCCGGCTGCGGCCCGGCGGCTACGCGGTGCTCTCGCCGCCGCGCGCGCTGGTCCACCGCGCCGGGCACGCCTGGGAGCAGGTCGTGCTGCCGGTCCGGGCACGGCGGATGCGCGCGCTGCTGTGCCCGGCGAACCTCGCGCCACTCGCGTATCCGCGCGCGGTGGTGGTGATCCACGACGCGGCGCCGCTGCGGCATCCCGGCTGGTACTCGCCGGCCTACGCGCGGGCCCAGCGCGCGCTGCTGCCCGCGATCGCGCGCCGGGCGGCGCGCGTGATCACCGTGTCCGAGTTCTCCCGCGTCGAGCTGCGCGAGCTGCTCGGCGTCGAGCCCGCGGTCGTGCCGGGCGGCGTCGACGCGCGCTTCCGCCCCGACGCGCCGCGCCCGCCCGGCTTCGACCGCCCGTACGTGCTCACGGTCGCGAGCCAGACCGCCCACAAGAACCTCGCCGCGCTCGTGCCGGCCGCCCGTGCGCTCGCGGCCGATGGCATCGAGATCGTCGTCGCCGGCGGACACCGGCCGCAGTTCGCGGCCGAGCGCGGCCTCGCCGGACTGCGGATGCTCGGCCACGTCGACGAGCCGCTGCTGCCCGGCCTGTACGCCGGCGCCGAGGCGTTCGCGCTCCCGTCGCTCTACGAGGGCTTCGGCCTGCCCGTGCTCGAGGCGATGGCGTCCGGCACGCCGGTCGTGGCCGCGGCCACAACGGCGCTGCCCGAGACGTGCGGCGCCGCCGCCGTGCTCGCCGAGCCGGACGGCGAGGCGTTCGCGGCCGCGCTGACGCGCCTCGTCGCCGACGACGCCGAGCGCGCCCGCCTGCGGTCCGCCGGCCTGGCCCGCGCCGCCGCGTTCTCGTGGGACGCGACCGCGCGCGCCGTCGATGCGCTCCTTCTCGGCGGCGCCGGTGTTCCCCACCCATAGACTGCCCCGATGCGCCGACTGCTCCCCGCCCTCACCGTCGTCGCGCTGCTGGCGCTCGTGCCCGGCGCGTCGGCGGCCGCCCCGAAGGGCTGGCTGGGCGTCAGCTTCGGGCCCGAGTACGTCGCGCGCAAGGCCAAGCCGAGCCTCGGCGCCGAGCTCGCCCGCATGCGGCGCTCGGGCGTCGGCAGCGCGCGGTTCGCGCTCTACTGGTTCCGCGTGCAGCCGCATCCGACGATGGCCGCCGTGCCGGCCGGCGAGCGCCGCCACTACCGCAGCGTCGGCGGCATCCCCACGGACTTCCGGTTCCTCGACCGGCTGGTTCGCACCGCTGCCCGCAAGCGGCTGCCGCTGATGCCCGTCGTGCTCGGGGCGCCGCGGTGGGCGACAGACGACGGCGATCGCCAGATCGCCGTCCCGCGCGACCCGGCTGACTACGCCCGGTTCATGGACACGCTCGTGCGCCGCTACGGGCCGGCCGGGACGTTCTGGACCGAGCATCCGCGCGTCCGGTACCGCCCGATCCGCGTCTGGCAGGTCTGGAACGAGGTCTCAAACTCGCACTACTGGGACGCGCGCTGGGCGACGACCTACCCGCCGCTGCTGCGCAGCGCCTACGACGCGATCAAGGCCGCCGATCCGCGGGCGCGGGTCGTGCAGGCCGGGCTCAACAGCGGTGGCGCGGGAAGCTCCTGGTACGCGCAGGACGTCCTCTACGACCAGCTCGACGCGCAGGGCCTCGGGCGGCCGTTCGACGAGGTCGCGACGCACGTCTACACGCGCCGCGTGCCGGACGCGGTCAAGGTGGTCGAGGAGACGCGTGCGGTCATGCAGCGCCACGGCGACGGCACTCGCCCGATCCGCGTGACCGAGCTCGCCTGGCCGGCCGCGAAGGGCCGCCTGCGCGACGCCGACGGCAAGAAGCGCGACTTCTTCGCCGCCACCACCAACAAGGGCATGGCGAAGCGGCTGTTCAAGGGCGTGCTGCGCCTGGCCGCCAACCGCAAGCGGCTCAGGATCTCCGGGGTCGACTGGTTCCAGTGGGCGTCGGCCTACAAGGGCACCGACGACGCGTTCCGCTACGCCGGCCTGCGACAGGCGCGCGGCAAGCGCCTGAAGGACAAGCCGGCGATGAAGGCGTTCAGACGGGTCGCGAAGCGGCTGCGTCGCTGACCGCGGCGAGCAGCGCAGCGAGCACCGGGTGCAGCCACCCGCGCTCGGACGTCCCGACCTGCGGCTGGAACAGCGTCGCCAGGTAGAACGGGTGGTCGGGGAGCTCGAACGCCTCGACCCCCGCGTCGTCCGCGTATGCCGAGACGACGACGCCCGGGAGGTCGGCGGCGAGCCCGTAGCTGCAGAAGTGGAATCCCGGGAACGGGTCGCTGCCGCAGATCGCCGCCAGGCGCGTGTCCGGCACCGGGCTCACGGTCCGAACCTCGCCCACGAGGCTGCAGGCGAGCGCGCCGACGACGATCGTCTCGGCCTCGGGATCGGACTCCGCGTGGGCGGCACCCGCGATGCCCAGGACGCTGCGCGCGTACTCGACGGCCATGTGCTGGAAGCCGCCGCAGGTGCCGAGGATCGGCATGCCCGACTCGCGCGCGAAGCGGATCGCCTCGAGCACCGCGGCCTCGTCGCGGTACGGCGTGCCGGGCACGACCCAGACGCCGTCGTAGCCGTCGATCCGCGCGTCCTCGGTGCCGACCCAGCGGATCTGCGGCGCCAGCGCGATCGTCGCGTCGATCTCCCGATGGGTGACATACGCCGGGTTGCGGTCTCCGAGTGCGGCGATCACCACGCGATGATTACATTCGCCCAACATGGATGGCCCACGTGTCGCGCTCGTCCACGACTTCCTCCTAGACCTGCGCGGCGCGGAGCGCGTGTTCGCGGCGATCTGCGACGCCTGGCCGGGGGCCGACGTCTACACCGCCGTCTATGACGAGAAGGGCACGGAGGGCCGGTTCGCGGCCCGCCGGCCACGGACGTCGTTCCTGCAGAACCTGCGGCCGACGGCGCGCACGTTCCGGCCGCTGCTGCCGCTGTACCCGCACGCGATCGAGTCGCTCGACCTGCGCGGCTACGACATCGTGATCTCGTCCTCGAGCGCATGGGCGCACGGCGTCCTCGCCGACCCCGGGGCGGTCCACGTCTGCTACTGCCACAACCCGTTCCGCTACGCCTGGACGGAGCGGGAGGCGACCGTGGCGGCCCGCCCGGCGCCGGTCCGGCTGCCGCTCCGCATCCTGCTCTCGCGCTGGCGCCAGTGGGACTGGGTCGTCGCCCAGCGCGTCGACCGCTACGTGGCCAACTCGCAGGTGACCGCGCAGCGGATCGCGCGCTACTTCGGGCGCGACGCCGACGTCCTGCACCCGCCGGTCGAGCTCGAGCGCTTCCGTCCCGGCGAGGTCGGCGAGCATTACCTCGTAGTCGCCGAGCTGATGGCCCACAAGCAGATCGACGTCGCCGTGAGCGCGTTCAACCGGCTGCGGATGCCGCTCACGGTGGTCGGCGACGGGCCCGAGCTGCGGCGGCTGCGCCGGCTCGCCGGGCCGACCGTGCGGTTCACCGGGCGGCTCCCGGACGACCGGGTCGCCGAGCTCATGCGCTCGGCCCGCGCGCTCGTCGTGACGGCGGCCGAGGAGTTCGGCATCGCCGCGGTCGAAGCGCTCGCGTCCGGGCGCCCGGTGATCGCCCTCGGCGCCGGCGGCGTGCTCGAGAGCGTGCGCGAGGGAGCCACCGGCGCCTACTACCGCGCCAGCAATCCCGAGGCCCTCGCCGAGGTGATCGCCGATTTCGACCCGTTCGCGTTCGATCCCGCCGTCTGCGTCGCCGCGGCGCAGCGGTTCGGCATCCCCCGGTTCCAGTCGGCGCTGCGCGCTATCGTGGAGGATGCGGTGGCCGCCGAGCGGGCACCGAGGCCGGAGGAGCGACCTACCGTCATCACCGGCTTGCTACAGCGGCGTGCTGCCGCGGGGTAGCGCGACTGCAACGAAGTGTGCAGTACGTCACACGCGAGCGTGACCGCGCCGCATTTCGGCGCGAAATCCGCTTGACTTCATATGTGGTGCCTAAAACCCGCGCCCAGCGGGCAGAAAACCGCGTAACTTGCGGCGGCGCCGAGGGTTGTCTGTTGTGCCCGGGCGTCTCCGTGAGCCCGGCCCCCTGAACCGAGCACGGGTCCTCAGCGTAGCTCTGTGCAGGGAATTGCCTTCGAAAGGGCCGCCGTCCGACCTCCCCCGGGCGGGCCGACCCAGACGGTCGTCGCAGGACGCGACGAGCGGCCGGTGACGGCGCGCGGTGATGGTTGCGTCGGCAACTGAATCTGACTATAATTCCTACTGGAAGAGTTGGTAATCCTCCGTGGCTTCCACAACATCGAAAGGAAAGACAACGAGCACGTTCACCGATATCCCGCGTCCCCGGACCGAGCTCGAGCACGAGCCGGATCCGACCCTGGACTCTCTCCAGCTGCTTCTGCGTGAGGCGGGTCGCTACCCGCTGCTCAAGCCGAGCGAGGAGATCGAGCTGGCCAAGCGCATCGAGAAGGGCGATCTCGCTGCCAAGGACCGCATGATCAACTCCAACCTGCGTCTGGTCGTGGCGAACGCGCGCCGCTACCAGGGCCAGGGGCTCGCGCTCGGCGACCTCATCCAGGAGGGCATGCTCGGCCTCATCCGTGCCGTGGAGAAGTTCGACTGGCGCAAGGGGTTCCGGTTCTCGACTTACGCGACGCTGTGGATCCGCCAGGCCATCCAGCGCGGACTGGAGAACACGAGCCGGACCATCCGGCTCCCGGTCCACGTGGCCCAGCGGTCCCGCAAGGTCGGGCGTATCGAACGTGAGCTCACGACCAAGCTCGGGCACGAGCCGACGGACGAGGAGATCGCCGACGCGGCGGACCTCCCGCTCGAGGACGTGATCGAGATCCGCAAGGCGGATCGCGCGGTGGTCAGCCTCGACAAGCCGGTCGGCGACGATGGCGACACGTCGTTCGGCGACCTGCTGGCGATCGAGACGGCCCCCGTTCACGAGGAGGTCGGCGAGAAGCTCCGTTCGGAGACGCTGCTCAGCGCAATCGCAGAGCTTCCCGAGCAGGAGCGCAACGTCATCGAGATGCGCTTCGGTGCCGGCGATCAGGAGCCGCAGACGCTCAGTCAGGCCGGGCGCAAGCTCGGCGTCTCGACCGAGCGCGCGCGGCAGATCGAGGAGCGGGCGCTCAAGCGCCTGAGCCAGCGCACCGACGTGATGGCGCTGCGCGAGGCCGCGTAGGCCCCGCAACCCCAAGTTCGCACCGCGGCCCGGGTCTCTCTGACCCGGGCCGCGGCGTTTAACCGCCGCATTGAGGGAACGGGATCGGCCGCCGCTGTCGGCCCCTGGCGCGTTTGCGTCGCATAGCGACGTGTTTGCGCCAGCGGCGGGTTTTCGACGCGCCGGCGGCCCCGCGGCGCGGGGCGGCGGGCGCGCGGCGCGGCCGGCACCCTCGCCGCCCTACCCAGCCGCAGTTGGACAGGCCACGGCCGCGGACCGCGGAGATCAGCCCGCCGGCCGCACCTCGCCCGCACCCTCGACGCGCTGGCGCACGCTCGGGTTGCCGCGGTACGTCACGTCGCCGGCGCCCTGCACGACCACGTCGAGCTCGTCGGACACGTTCAGCTCGGCATCGCCCGCGCCCTCGACCGTCACCCTCGCGGTGCGGGCCTCGAGCTCCTCGAGGTTCGCGTCGCCGGCGCCCTCGATCTGCAGCGTCAGGTCGTCGACGGTGCCGCTGGCGTCGATGTCGGCGCCGCCCTGGACGAGGATCGTCAGCGTGTCGCGGTCGATGCGGCCGAGGTCGAGGTCGGCGCTGCCCTGCACGCGGATCGTGTCGAGCGCCGCGGCGGCGACCTCGACGCGCACGTCGTCGAACGGGTCGGCGCCGATGACGATCCCGTGGTCCTTGATCGAGACCGTGAGGCGGCCGCCCTCGACCACGGTCCGTACGCGGTCGATGACGTCCTCGCCGCCGGTCACCACGACGCCCTCGGCGTCTCCGGGGACGACCGCGACGTCGACCCCGCCGTTGACGTCGAGCGCGCGGTAGGGCGGCACGTCGCGCGTCTGGGTGACCGTCGGGCCGCCGCCGCAGCCGGCCAGGGCGAGCGCGACGAGCGGGAGCAGCGCGAGCCGCCTCATGGTTGGCCTCCGATCGGGATCTCGGCGATCAGCGTCGTTCCCAGGCCGTGGGGAGAGTCGACGTGCAGCTGGCCGTCGAGCGCCTCGACGCGGTCGCGCAGGCCGCGCAGCCCGCTCCCGGCCGCCAGGTCGGCGCCGCCCCCGCCGTCGTCGCGGATCAGCAGCAGCAACCGGCCGTGCTCGACCGCGAGCGTGACGTTCGCCGTCGTGGCGCCCGCGTACTTGGCCACGTTCGTCAGCGCCTCGGCGGTGACGAAGTAGACCGTGGACTCGACCGGCGCGGGCAGCCGGAACGCCGGCACGCCGTCGACCGTCGTCGGCACCGGCGAGCGGGCCGCCAGTGCCTCGAGCGCGGGTCCGAGGCCGCGCTCGGTCAGCAGCGCCGGGTGGATGCCGCTCGCCAGCTCGCGCAGCTCCTTGACCGCCAGCGCTGCCTCCTCGCGTGCCTGGGCGATCAGCGGAGCGGCGGCCTCGGGGTCGCTCGCGAGCCGCGACTCGGCCATCCCGAGCGTGAGTGACAGCGCCACGAGGCGCTGCTGGGCGCCGTCGTGCAGATCGCGCTCGATCCGGCGCCGCTCGGCGTCGGCGGCCGCGATGATGCGGGCGCGCGCGTCGCGCAGGCTGTCGACCCGCTCGTGCAGCTGCACGGTGCTCGGCCCGAGCATCACGCGGGCGAACAGCGCCCACAGCCACGCGAGCCCGTTGCACAGGTGCAGCACGAGCAGCACCGCGGGCACGCCGGCGGCGAACAGCGGCAGCGCCTCGACCGGCGACGTGACGATCCAGCCGAACACCGTGACCGGCGTCCAGATCACGATCACCGGCGAGCACACCAGGATCAGCGCGAAGCCGCCGAGGCACACGACGGCGGCGAACGTCGCGACGCCGAGCGGGAACTTGAGCGCGACGAACACGAGGCTCTTCCACGTCACCGGGTCGCGCAGCCAGCGCCGCACGCGGTCCACGACGGGCAGGTCGCGGCTGTCGCGCGGCGGGTGCGGGATCGGTACGCCGAGCAGCCCGCGCGCGAGCCCGCGCTCGACGGCGGCGAACGCGCGCCAGGCGGCGAGCGTGGCGAGCAGGATCCCCAGCCCGATCACGAGCACCGCCAGCGCGACGCCGACGGCAACGCCGACGACGAGGATGACGAAGTAGGCGAGGCCGAGCGGGAACGCGAGCAGCAGGTACGCCGCGTTGAGCCACGTCTGGCCCTTCGCCACCACTCCGATGACCCGAGACGGCCAGCCGCTCACGCTGCGCACCCTAGTGCGAGCGCGGCGCGTCGCCGCTACGGCGGGCCCGGAGACCGCCGGTGTGGCTGGCCCCAGCGGGCGCGCCGGAGCGCGGCCAGCTGAGCGCGCGGCCGCGCGGCGTCGCCGCCGAGCAGGCTGTGGCCGGCGGCGCGGGTCGCGAACGTGAGCGCCTGTGCGAGATCGTCGACCGCGAGCGCGGCGCGTCCGAGCGTGCCGGCGATCGC
>DASSUW010000374.1:0-9949 GCA_035706585.1 Solirubrobacteraceae bacterium
AGATCCCGACGGCGAGCTCGTGCTCTACGGGCCCGGGCCGTCGGACAAGCCGGAGGCCACGACCGGCCGCTGGTCGCCGGCCGGGGAGGGGCGCGTGAGGGTCGGCGACCGCGAGCTGGAGATCGTCTCGGTCGGGCCGGACCGCTTGACGGCGCGCTGGTCGGACGACTGAAGCGCCTCCACGAACGGCTTGACCATGTCCATCGGGAGCGGGAACACGACGGTCGAGTTCTGCTGCGCGCCGATCTCGGTCAGCGTCTGCAGGTAGCGCAGCTGCAGCGAGGCCGGGTTGCCGGCGATCACGTCGGCGGCGTCACGCAGGCGCTGGGACGCCTGGTACTCGCCCTCGGCGTGGATGATCTTCGCGCGCCGCTCGCGCTCGGCCTGCGCGCCGAGCGCCATCGCGTGCTGCATCGCGGTCGGGATCTCGACGTCCTTGATCTCGACCGTCGTGACCTTGATCCCCCACGGGTCGGTGTGCTCGTCGATGATGTGCTGGAGCGCCTCGTTGAGCTGTTCCCGCTCGGACAGCAGCATGTCGAGCTCGGCTTTGCCCAGCACCGAGCGCAACGTCGTCTGCGCGATCTGCGAGGTGGCCGCCAGGTAGCGCTCGACGGCGACGATCGCGCGGCCGGCGTCGACGACCCGGAAGTAGCAGACGGCGTTGACCTTGGCCGGCACGTTGTCGCGCGTGATCAGGTTCTGCGGCGGGATGTCGAGCGTCACCGTGCGCAGGTCCACGCGCACCATCCGGTCGACCGCGGGGATCAGCAGCACGAGCCCGGGGCCCTTGACGCCCAGCAGGCGCCCGAGCCGGAACACCACCGCGCGCTCGTACTCGCGCAGGATCCGGATCGACGCTCCCGCGAGGATCGCCACCACGGCGACCACGGCGATTACCGCGAACAGCACGGCCGTCCACATCACAGCACCTCCCATTCCTCGGCCCGGCGCACCGCCAGCGTCAGGCCCTGAACCTGCTCGACGACCACCTGGTCGCCCTCCTCGAGCGCGCTTCCGTCCTCGTCCCACGACCGGCGCGCGCGCCAGCGCTCGCCGGACACCACCACGTCGCCGTGCCGCATCACGCCGATCCGGCCGATCAGGGCCTCCGGCCCGGCGTGCGGACGCCGGCGCCGCAGCGCGAGCGCCTTGCGGGCGGCGACGAGGCTGAACACGCTCATCAGGATCGCGGCGGGCAGGACCAGCGCCAGCGCGAGCAGCGCGCTGCCGCCGGCCGCCTCCGCCGCCAGCACGGCGGCGCCGGACAGCGCGGCGACGCCGAGCACGCCGAGCACGCCGTACGAAGCCACGTGCGCCTCGACGATCAACAACGAGGCGCCGATCACCACGAGTGCGACGATCAGGGCGTTCATCGGCCCAGCGAGTCCTTACACCGATCGTACTCCTGTCGGGGAACCGTCACGGGACCGATCGCCCGACGGCAACCATCGCGCGCCGCGGCGGGTGTACGGCAAGCCACACCCTGGGGTTCGCGCTCGCCCACCGCAGGACTCATGCAGGCCCGCATTGGAGGCCGTCGCCGCCGGTGCGACTCTGCCTTCATCATGACCGCCACAGAGGCCCGCACCCAGCTCCACCGCCTCGAGGCCGAGCGACTCGACGCCGTCGAGGCCGGCCTGGGCGGCAACACGCTCTACATGACCGACCTGCACAACGACATCGCGGCTTCGCGCGCGCTGTACATCGGCCTCGCCGTGACCGAGATCGCCGTCCTGCGCGGCCAGCTCGGCGACCGTCTGCAGGGGTAGGCGTGGCCCCGCGGCTTGCGGGGATTCTGCAGTGCCCGGCGCGGCGCGTGGACGCTCCGCCGCACCAGGGTCTGGCCCCACTCGGGTAGAACAGTGAGGGATGCCTCGCGGCCGTTCGCGTTACGCCACCCCCGGTCCTCGCGCCGGGTCCGTGCTGCTCGACACCCGTGGCGTGCGCCGGCGCCGTCGGCGCCGGCGGCGCGGCTACGGCGGCCGCGGTGGTGGTGGCTTCGGCTGGGATCGGCTGTTCCGGTGGCTGTTCGTGCTGCTGGTGCTGGCCGCGATCGGCGGCGCGGCGTGGGTGTGGCGCTCGCGCGAGAACGCGATCGAGACGCGCCACGACGCGGTCGCGCGCTTCACGGCGGCGTGGGCGAAGGGCGATCGGGCGGCGATGTGGCGCGAGCTGACCCCGGCGGCGCAGCGGACGACCCCGCAGCGCCGCTTCGCGACGGCCTACGCGAACGCCGATCGCGCCGCCGGCGTGAAGTCGGTGAAGATCGGGCGGCTCGGCGAGGAGCGCGACGGGAAGATCGCCGTGCCGGTCGTGGTCACGACCGAGCTGTTCGGGCCGCTGCGCGGCACGATGGAGATGCCGGTGTCGGGCGCGGGCGACGACGCGGGGATCGATTGGAGCTTCGCGCTGCGCCTGCCCGGCCTGCGGCGTGACGAGGCAGTCGTCCGCCGGTCGGGCCCCCAGCCGCGGCGGGCCGCGATCCTCGCCGCCGACGGCTCACGCTTGGACGCCACGCCCGCGGGCGCCGCGATCGCCGGGCGCGCGGGCGACAAGCCGACCGGGCTCGAGCGCATGTACGACGCGCGGCTCGGCGGCCACCCGTCGGCGCGGCTGATGTTCGGCGACCGGCTGGTCGCGCGGACCAAGGCGGTCCGCGGGCGGCCGGTGCGGACGACGATCCGGCCGGGGCTGATGGCCGCCGCCGCCGACGCGCTGGGCGGCAAGCTCGGCGGCGTGGCGGTGATCCGCCCGCGCGACGGGGCCGTGCTGGCGACCGCCGGCCTCGGCGTGTCGGCGACCCAGCCGCCCGGATCGACGTTCAAGATCATCACCACGGCGGCGGCGCTGGACGCCGGCGTCGCGACGCCCGACAGCACGTATCCGGTGCGGACCGCGGCCACGCTGTCCGGCGTGCAGCTGCGCAACGCGGGGGGAGAGGCGTGCGGCGGCTCGCTCCACGTCGCGTTCGCCGAGTCGTGCAACTCGGTGTTCGCGCCGCTCGGCGCCAAGGTGGGGGCGCGGCGGCTGGTGCGCGCGGCCGAGGCGTTCGGGTTCAACCACAAGCCGCGGATCCCGGCCGCCAAGGAGAACACGATCGGGCCCGCCGCCAAGCTCAAGGACGATCTCGCGGTCGGCGCTGCCGCGATCGGCCAGGACCGCGACCTCGCCACACCGCTCGGGATGGCCGCCGTCGGCGCGACGATCGCCATGGGCGGCCGCTATGCCGAGCCGCGCATCACGACGCTGCAGAAGATCCACCGGCGGCGCGCCGTGCCCGCTCGGGTCGCGCGCCAGGTCCAGGCGATGATGGTCGAGGTCGTCCGCGGCGGCACCGGCACGGCCGCCGCGATCCCCGGCGTCACCGTGGCGGGCAAGACCGGCACGGCCGAGCTGCGGCCCAACTCGAGCGACCCGAAGGACGCCGACGCGTGGTTCGTCGCCTATCCGGTCGACAACCCGCGCTACGCGGTCGCGGTGATGCTCGTGGGCGCCGGGTTCGGCGGCACCGCGGCGGCGCCGGTCGCGCGCGAGGTGCTGTCGGCGGCGCTCGGCGGCGCCTGAGACGCCTCCGCGGCGTCCGCGCGGCGGTCTCCCCGCCGCGGTTGTCGAGTTACGGTCGCATGGCGCCCGAAAGTCGACAACTCGCCCCGCGTGCGAGAGCCGATCAGGGCTTCTCGCCGGCCCAGGGCGCGCCGCCCGACCAGCCGTACCAGGACTCGATCTCGATCCAGGCGTTCACGCGCTTCTGGTGCCGGGCCGAGTAGGGGTTGCCCATGTAGTGCGTGGAGAGCCGGTCGATCCCGGAGAAGTCGTCGTCGTCGGCGATCTCCGCGACGCGACCGCGCAGCGTCACCTGGTAGTACCAGGAGTCGTTGCCCATGATCGTGAGCGACACGCGCGGGTCCTGGCGCATGTGGTCGAGCCGCTTGCGCGTGTCGGCCATGTTCACGAGCACGCGACCGTCCTCCCACAGGTACCAGGTGGCGGCGGTGTGCGGCGCGCCGTCGGGATCGATCGTCCCGATCGCCGACGGGTTGGGCTGGGCGAGGAACTCGGCGAGCTCCCGGGGAACTGGGGTCTTGGGCATGATCAGCCTGTTGTACCCGCCGCGGCGCCCGTGCTCGACGCGAGGATCTCGCACAGCCGCGTACGGCGCACGCAGCTCGCGAGGCCGAACGAGTCCGCCAGCGCGTCGAGCTCGGCGTCACCGAGCCCGCGGAAGCGCTCGGCGTACTCGGGCAGCATCGCCTGCGCGAACAGCAGCCAGCGCACGAACAGGTCGGTCGTCTCGCGCGGCCCCCACGGATACGGCTGCCAGTCCGCGAACTCGCGCGCGATCAGCTCGTGCACCGGCTCCAGCACCTCGGGGACCTCGGCGTGCGTCGAGCCCCAGGCGTCGACGCCCAGCCGCTTCTTCTTGGCGATCAGGTCGCCGAAGCGCTGCATGTACGGGCTGTCGGGGTCGACGTGGACGAGCCCGTGCAGGCCCACGTCCTTGTACGTCCAGATCGACCATCCCGCGCCGTAGCGCTCGTAGATCTCGAGCTGGTCCATCAGGATCCGGTAGCGGATCTCGTCGCGCTCGGGATCGCCGGTGTAGACGGGGCCGAACTCGCCGACCCAGATCGGCGTGCCGGTCTCCCGCTGATAGCGGGTGCGCTTGAGGAAGACCTCCTCGAGCGCCTCCGGCCCGGGGTAGCCGTCGCCGAACGACATGCCCGCCGCCGCGTAGTCGTGGCAGGCGTAGATGACGTTCGCGTACGGCTCGCCGAAGATCGAGAAGTCGGTCGAGTACGTGTTGCCGTCGAGGAACAGGATGTGCTCGGGGTCGATCTCGCGGATCGCCGCCACCAGCCGCTCCTGGAACGGGCCCACGACCGTGCCGCTCGGATCGCCGGGCTCGTTGAGCACGTTGTAGCCGGCTACCCACTCCTCGTCGCGGTAGCGGCGCGCGAGCGCCTCCCACAGGTTCACCACCCGGTCCTGGAAGTGGGGGTGGCGCCAGAACGCGGCCACGTGCGTCGGGTTGTCCGAGTGCCAGTGCTGGTTCTGCGAGCCGGGCACCGCGTGCAAGTCGATCACCGTGTGGATGCCGTGATCGCCGCACGCGCGGATCGCGCCGTCGAGCCGGGCGAAGCCCTCCTCGCGCAGGACGAACGGCTCGTCGTCGCGCTCGAAGTGGGCGTGGTTGACGGGCAGCCGCACGCATGTGACGCCGAGCTCGGCGAGCAGCCGTGCGTCGTCGTCGGTGAAGAAGCGGTCGAGCAGGCGATCGAAGAACCGTTGCGCGCGGGCGGGCCCGAGCACCCCCGCCACCGCCTCGCGCATCGCCGTCTCGTTGGCCGGATAGCCGGTGATGAAGTTCTCCATGTTCATCCAGCCGCCGAGCCCGGCGCCGCGCAGGTGCACGCGTGCGCCGTCGGCGTCGACCACCGCATCACCCTGAACTCGCAGCATCGCTCTCCCTCGAAAGTTTCGAGAATCCTATCATGAATTGTCGAAAGAGTTGCGAAATTCTGGTAGCGTGGTCGCATGGGGAACGGAGCGCGAGTCACGATCGCGAGCGTGGCCGACGCCGCCGGTGTGTCGGTGCCGACCGTCTCGAAGGTCGTCAACGGCCGTGCCGACGTGGCGCCCGACACCCGCGAGCGCGTCGAGCGCGTGCTGCGCGAGCAGGGCTACAAGCGCCGCACGCCCAGCCGTGACGCGCGCGCCGCACTGCTCGACGTCGTCTTCAACGAGCTCGAGAGCCCGTGGGCGATGGAGATCATCAAGGGCGTCGAGGAGGTCGCGCGCGAGAACGGGCTCGGCGTCGTGCTCTCGGCCCAGGAAGGTCCCGGCGCGATCGGCCGCACGTGGGTCGACGCCGTGGCCGCGCGGCGCAGCGCCGGTCTGATCCTCGTCGTCTCCGAGCTCACGTCCGAGCAGGTCGCGCGGCTGACCGCGCGCAACATCCCGTTCGTCGTCGTCGACCCGGCCGGCGAGCCGGCCGAGGGCGTGCCGGCGGTCGGCGCCACGAACTGGAACGGCGGGCTCACCGCGACGCGGCACCTGCTCGAGCTCGGGCACCGGCGCATCGGGATGATCGGCGGCCCGCCGACGATGCTGTGCAGCCGCGCGCGCGTGGACGGGTACCGCGCCGCGCTGGAGACCGCGGAGCTGCCGGTCGATCCGGAGCTCATCCGCTGGGGGACGTTCCACCTGGAGGCCGGCTACGAGCACGGGCACGCGCTGCTGTCGCTGCCGGATCCGCCGACCGCGATCTTCGCGGGCAGCGACCTGCAGGCGTTCGGCGTGTACGAAGCGGCCCGTGTCCTCGGGCTGGAGATTCCCACCCAGCTGAGCGTCATCGGCTTCGACGACCTGCCGATGGCCCGCTGGGTCGGGCCGCCGCTGACCACGATCCGCCAGCCGCTCACGGAGATGGCGGCGGCGGCCGCCCGGCTCGTGCTCGGTCAGGGCGGCGAGGAGCGCATCGAGCTGGCGACGTCACTGGTCGTGCGCCAGAGCACGGGGAACACCCGCCCAGAGGGCGGGGCTCCCTTGCGGGTTTCGCCCAGGGGGCGAAACCCGGCTGACACCTGACGAAGGAGGAGAGGGACGATGTTCCGGTCGGTTCGGTGGATGGTGGGGGTGCTCGCCGCGACGGCGCTGGTGGCGGCCGGGTGCGGCGGCGATGACGACGACGGCGACGGGAGCGCGAGCAAGTCCGGTGGTCCGGTGACCATCGAGTGGTGGCACATCCAGAACAACGACCCGATGAAGACGATCTGGGCGGATGCGGCCAAGCAGTACGAGACCGACCACCCGAACGTGAAGATCAAGATCACGGTGCTCGAGAACGAGGCGTTCAAGACGAAGCTGACCACGAACATGCAGTCGGGCAACGTGCCAGACATCTTCCAGTCGTGGGGCGGAGGCACGCTCTCCGAGCAGGCCGACGCAGGGCTCGTCCAGGACGTCACCGACGCCACGTCGTCCTGGATCGGCGACCTCAACGAGGCGGCCGTCGGGCTCTACCAGATCGACGGCAAGCAGTACGGCGTGCCGTTCAATCTGGGCATGGTGGGGGTCTGGTACAACAAGGCGCTCTTCGAGAAGGCCGGCATCGACGCGCCTCCGCAGACCTGGGACGAGTTCCTCGATGACGTCGGCAAGCTCAAGGCCGCCGGCATCACGCCGCTGGCGGTGGGGGAGAAGGACAAGTGGCCCGGCATGTTCTGGTGGGCCAACCTCTCGCTGCGCGTCGCCGGCAAGGACGCGATGGCGCAGGCCGGCGAGGACGGGTCGTTCGACAGCGAGGGCTTCGTGAAGGCCGGTGAGGAGCTCAAGCGGCTGATCGACATGGAGCCGTTCCAGGACGGCTTCCTGGCCGCGCCGTGGGACGGCGCCGGCGGCGAGGCCGCGACGATGGGCAACGGCCGCGCGGCGATGGACCTGATGGGCCAGTGGGCGCCGTCGACGTTCGCCGCCAACGCGAAGGACAAGAAGGGCCCCGATGTCGGCTGGTTCCCGTTCCCGACCGTCGACGGCGGTGCCGGCTCGGCCGACGAGCAGTTCGGCGGCGGCGACGGGTTCGCGTTCGGCAAGGACGCGCCGCCCGAGGCGATCGACTTCGCCAAGTATCTCGTGAGCCCGGACGTGGCCAACAAGGCCGGCGCCAGCGGCGCCATCCTGCCGGTCTACAAGGGGACCGAGAGCTCGGTCGAGGATCCGAACATGAAGGCCGTGCTCGACACGCGGGGCGAGGCGGCGTTCGTGCAGCTCTACCTCGACCAGGCGTACGCGCCGGCGGTGGGCCAGGCGGTCAACGACGCGGTGCAGGGGCTGTTCGCGGGCAAGTCCTCGCCCGAGGACGTCGCCAAGAACATCGCGGATGCCGCCAAGGCCGGATAGCGCGCGCATCGTGATGCCGGCGGGCCGGGCCCTCTCGCGCCCGACCCGCCGGTCGCGCGGCCGCTCCCGCTGGGTGACGATCGCGCTGTTCCTGCTCCCGGCCCTCGTCCTGTACGGGCTGCTGGTGATCGCGCCGGTCGTGCAGGCGATCTACTACTCCGCCTTCGACTGGAACGGGCTCGGCTCGCTCGACGAGTTCGTCGGGCTGGAGAACTTCCGGCGCGCGTTCTCGGACGAGGTCTTCACCGGCGCGCTCAAGCACAACGGCTTCTTCATCGCGCTGTCGCTGCTCGTGCAGCTGCCGTTCGCGCTCGCGATGGCGCTGCTGCTGCAGGCGCGGCTGCGGGGGCGCGCGCTGCTGCGGATCCTCTACTTCGCGCCGTTCGTGCTGGCGGAGGTCGTCACCGGCGTGATCTGGACGCTGATGCTGCAGCCGGACGGCCTCGTCGACCAATCGCTCGACCGCGCGGGGCTCGACCCGCTGATCCACCAGTGGTTGGCCGAGCCGGGGATCGTCCTGTGGTCGCTGTTCGTCGTGATCTCGTGGAAGTACTTCGGCTTCCACATGATCCTCTACCTCGCCGGGCTGCAGCAGATCCCGCGCGAGCTCGAGGAGGCCGCGATGATCGACGGCGCCAACCGGCTGCAGGTGCTGCGCTACGTCACGCTGCCGCTGCTGGGGCCGACGATCCGGATCTCCGCGTTCCTGTCGGTCATCGGCGCGCTGCAGCTGTTCGACCTGATCTGGGTGATGACCGGCGGCGGCCCCGTGAACGCGTCGAACACGATGGCCACGTACCTGATCGACTGGAGCTTCAAGCGCTTCCAGTTCGGCTACGCCAGCGCGGTCGCCGTGATCATGCTCGTGATCTCGCTGCTGTTCGCGCTGCTGTGGCAGCGCTTCGTCCTCCGGCGCGACATCGACGGCGCCCTGACCACGATGGGCCGATGAGGATCGTCTCGCGCTCGCTGCTGTACGCGGTCGCGTGGCTCGTGGCCGCGGCGATCCTCGTCCCGGTCGTCTACGCCGTGCTCGGCGGCTTCCGCACCACCGGGCAGATCGCCGGCAGTCCGGTCGGCTTGCCGGACCCCTGGGTGTTCACCAACTACACGGAGATCCTCGGCTCGGGCACGTTCTGGCGGCAGGTGTTCAACAGCCTGCTGATCGCCGTCGTCTCCACGCTGCTGGTCGTGCCGCTGGCCGCGATGGCGGCGTTCGTGTTCGCGCGCTTCGCGTTCCGCGGCCGCGAGGTCTTCTACACGGTCTTCACGCTCGGGCTGCTGTTCCCGATCGCGGTGGCGATCCTGCCGATCTTCGTCATGGTCCGGAACCTCGGGCTGCTCGACAACCCGCTCGGCGTCGCGCTGCCGCAGGCAGCGTTCGGGCTGCCGATGACGATCGTCATCCTGCGGCCGTTCTTCCACAGCTTCCCGAACGAGCTGCAGGACGCGGCGGCGATCGACGGCTGCGGGCCGTTCCGGTTCTTCTGGCAGATCCTGCTGCCGCTGTCGCGGCCGGTGCTGGCGACCGTGTCGGTGCTGGCGGTCGTGGGGTCCTGGAACGCGTTCCTGCTGCCGCTCGTCGTGCTCACCGACGCCGACACGTGGACGCTGCCGCTCGGCGTGACGAACTACTCGACGCAGTACACGGCCGACCTCGCGCGGATCCTCGCGTTCGCGACGCTGTCGATGGCGCCGGCGCTGATCCTGTACGCATTCGCCGAGCGCCACATCGTCGCCGGCCTGACCAGTGGCGCGGTGAAGGGCTAGAGGAACACCGGCCCAGAGGGCCGGGTTCCATTGCGGGTGTTCGCCCCGGGGGCGAAACCCGCGCGCTGGGTTAATCGCTCTCCGCGCGCGCGATCAGCGCGCCGATGGCGTCGAGCACCTCGCGGTGCGGCGCGTCGTCTGCGCCCACGCCGGCGAGCATCTCGACCTCGATGCCCTGGAAGATGTTCGCGGTGACGGTCGCGAGCGCGCGCGGGCTCAGCGGCAGCTCGACGTCGAGCTCCTCGGCCCAGGCGGCGAAGACGTCGGTCAGCAGGTC
>DASSUW010000375.1:0-2351 GCA_035706585.1 Solirubrobacteraceae bacterium
CGCTGAGGGGTGCGGTAGGCTCGCCCGAATGGAGTCACCGCTCACCGCGCGCAATCCGTCCGAGGAGGAGCTCGCGGCCCGGCGCGCCGCGGAGCAGCTCGGCGAGCGGTTCCTCGTCTATCGCGACGAGGAGGGCAACCAGGTCATCCATACGCTCGCGGCCGGGGCGGTGACGATCGGTCGTCGTGACGAGGCGGACATCTCGGTCCCGTGGGATCCGGAGATGTCGCGCCTGCACGCCGAGCTCGAGCAGCGCGCGGGGGAGTGGACGATCAGCGACGACGGGCTGTCGCAGAACGGCACGTGGGTGAACGGCCTGCGGCTGGCCGGCCGCCGCCGGCTCAACGACGGCGACCTCGTGCGCGTCGGGCGGACGGTCTTCGCCTACTGCGACCCGGTGCCGGTCGGCACCGGTCCGACGCTCGTGCCGGGGGAGCTCAGCGCCACGCCGCGCTTCTCCGAGCAGCAGCAGCGCATCCTGCGCGCGCTCTGCCGCCCGCTGTTCATCGACGGCGAGGGGATCAACCCGGCGTCCGACGAGGAGGTCGCGGCGGAGACGGCGATTCCCCTGGAGGCGGTCGTCGCCGAGCTCGACCACCTCGGCCGCGCGCTCGGGCTCGAGGCGATGCCGCAGCCCGACCAGCGAGCGGAGATCGCGCTGCTGGCGATGCGCAGCGGGCTGGTCACGGACGAGTCCTGACGTGTACCGGCGTCTCGTCCGCCCGGCGCTGTTCCGGCTGGACGCGGAGCGGGCGCACGACCTGGCCGTGCGCGCGGCGGAGCTTGCGAGCCGGTCGCCGCGCCTGTGCCGGGCCGTCGCGGCGCTCGACGCCGACCCGCGGCTGGCGGTCGAGGTCGCCGGGCTGCGGTTCCCGACGCCGATCGGGCTGGCCGCCGGCTTCGACAAGAGCGCGCGGGCGGTGCCGCTGCTGTCGGTGCTCGGCTTCGGGCACGTCGAGATCGGCTCGGTGTCGGCCGATCCGTCGGCCGGCAACCCGCGGCCGCGGCTCGCGCGCCTGCCGGCCGAGCGGGCGATCGCGGTCGCCTACGGCGTGCCGAACGACGGCGCCGAGCGCGTGGCGGAACGCCTGGCGGGCCGGCGCGGCCCGGTCCCGCTCGGCATCAACGTGGTGAGCACCAACCGCGGCGCGGCGTCGGCCGCCGAGCCCGACGAGGCGGTGATCGGCGACTACGTCGCAACGGTCGCGCGGCTGCAGGACCGCGGCGACTACGTGTGCCTGAACCTCAGCTGCCCGAACACGCGCGACGGCCGCGGCTTCTTCGCCGACCGCAGCCGCCTGCGCGCGCTGCTCGACCGGCTGGCGGAGACCGGCCTGCGGCGGCCGCTGTTCATCAAGGTCGCCCCGTTCGCCGACGAGCGCGAGATCGACTCGCTGCTGGCGGCGGTCGACGGCGCGCCGTTCGTCGCCGGCTTCTCGGTCAACCTCCCGCCGGGCACGCGGCCCGACGTGCGCGGCGCGATCTCGGGCCTGCCGGCGCGCGCCGCCGCCGAGCGAACGGTCGCCGACCTGTACGCGCGGATCGACCGTGAGCGGCACGCGGTGATCGGCTCCGGCGGCGTCTTCACGGCCGACGACGCGTACCGCATGATCGGCCTCGGCGCCTCGCTCGTGCAGGTCTACACGGCGCTGGTCTACGAGGGCCCGGGCGTCGTGCGGCGCATCACCGAGGGGCTTGCCGCGCTGGTGGCGCGCGACGGCCTGCGCAGCGTTGGTGAGGCCGTCGGGCGAACGTCAACTGCGGCATTGATCTCCGTCAATGCTGCCGGCGAAGTTCGCCGGTAGCTACGCGGCGTCAGGGCGCGCCTCGAGGCGAGCAACCAGCTCGTCGAGCCGCAGCTCCTCGAGGCCGCGGCCGACGGCCTCGAGCTCGGCGGCGCAGAACTCGACCAGGCGGCGGCCCTCCTGGCACAGCTCGAGCGTCTCGCGCAGGCCGGCCTCGCCGGAGTCGAGCCGGGCGATGATCGCCTCCATGCGCTCGCAGGCGGCCTCGTAGGTGAGCGTGTCGGCCTCGGCCATGAGTCGGATCAGGGTACGGGCGGTTCCGGACGCACCGGGACGCGGCCGTCGTGCAGGCGGAGCGTCAGACGCGGCTGCCGGCGCGTGGCCGCTGCGGACGTGACCGGCTCGCCGGCCGGGTCCTCGACGAGCGCGTAGCCGCGCTCGAGCGTGCGCTGCGGATCGTGGGCGGCGAGCGCGACGGCCAGGCGGTCGAGGTCGCGACGGCGGCGGTCGAGCGCCGCGAGCCGCGCGAGCGCCGCCGCCGTCGCGATCGCCCGCCGCTCGCCGTGTGCCAGCGCTTTCTCCCCGCTGCGTCCGCCGCGCGCGAGC
>DASSUW010000376.1:0-7795 GCA_035706585.1 Solirubrobacteraceae bacterium
CAGCTCGACGTCCACGCCCGCCTGGCCGGCGAACGCGCGGATGATGGGAAGGAGCGAGTGAGTCGCGAGGGCCGGAGCCTCGTCCGTGTACGTGTAGATGACCTTCATCGGGGCGCGACACGGTATTACTCATGCCATGGCGTTCGTGCCGCCCGCCCGCCATCTGCTCCGCGCGAAGGACCTGGCCGACGCCCGCTACTTCGAGCAGCTCGAGGTCGACGACATGGCGCGCGCCGCAGGTCTCAGCCGCGCCCACTTCAGCCGCGAGTTCCGCCACGCGTTCGGCGAGTCGCCGCACCAGTACCTGCTCACCCGCCGGCTCGAGCGCGCCGCGGCGCTGCTGCGGACGACCGACCGCTCGGTCGCCGAGATCTGCCTGGACGTGGGGCTGACCAGCGTCGGCTCGTTCACGACGAGCTTCACGCGCACGTTCGGCAAGTCGCCGACGGTGTACCGGGCCGAGTTCCCGCCCGCCTCGCACATGGCGAGGATCCCGGCCTGCGTGCTGCGCGCCTACGGCCGTCCGCAACGCAGCACGTTTGAAGAAGACAGGTCGGCGGTCCGCGTCTAGCGTGGTCGCATGATCAAGGTCTCCAACGCACAACTGTGGGTCCACGACCAGGACGAGGCGCTCGCCTTCTACACCGACAAGCTCGGCTGGGAGGTCCGCTCGGACGTCACGGTCCCGGAACTCGGCGACTTCCGCTGGCTCGCCGTCGGGCCGGCCGGCCAGGAGGACTTCTCGGTCGTCCTGATGGCGATCCCGGGCGCGCCCGTGATGGACGCCGAGACCGCCGGACAGGTCCGCGACCTCATGGGCAAGGGGTTCGCCGGCACCGTGTTCCTCACGACCGAGGACGTGCACTCGGACTACGAGGAGCTCAAGGCGCGCGGCGTCGAGTTCACCGAGGCGCCTGAGCAGCGCCCGTACGGCATCGACTCGGGTTTCCGTGACCCGTCGGGCAACTCGTTCCGCCTGACGCAGGTCACGATGGACCTGTCGCCGCAGACCTAGGGGTTGGCGCGGGTGGCCGGAGCTCCCCCCGGCCACCCGCCAGCCCTCACTGCTTGATCAGCCCGTGCGGGTTCAGGACGAACTTCTTGGCCACGCCGGAGTCGAAGTCCTTGTAGCCCTGCGGCGCCTCGTCGAGCGAGATCACCGTCGCGTTGACCGCCTTCGCGATCTGCGCCTTGTCGTGCAGGATCATCTGCATGAGCCCGCGGTGGTAGCGCATCACCGGGCACTGGCCGGTCGTGAACGAGTGCGACTTGGACCAGCCGAGCCCGATGCGGATCGACAGCGAGCCCTCCTTCGCCGCCTCGTCCGGCGCGCCCGGATCGCCGGTCACGTACAGGCCCGGGATGCCGAGCTGGCCGGCGGCACGCGTGACGTCCATGACCGAGTTCAGGACCGTCGCCGGCGCCTCGTGGTCGGCGTCGGACCCGTGGCCGCGCGCCTCGAAGCCGACGGCGTCGACCGCCGCGTCGACCTCCGGGACGCCCAGGAACTGCTCGATCTGGTCCTTCGGGTCGCCCTTGGAGACGTCGATCGGCTCGCAGCCGAAGCTCTTGGCCTGCTCGAGCCGCTCCGGGATCAGGTCGCCGACGAAGACGACCGACGCGCCGAGCAGCTGCGCCGAGTGGGCCGCCGCGAGACCGACCGGGCCGGCGCCGGCGATGTACACGGTCGAGCCCGACTTCACGCCCGCCGTGTAGGCGCCATGGAAGCCGGTCGGGAAGATGTCCGACAGCATCGTCAGGTCGAGGATCTTCTCCATCGCCTGATCCTTGTCGGGGAACTTGAGCAGGTTCCAGTCGGCGTACGGGACGAGCGCGTACTCGGCCTGGCCGCCGACCCAGCCGCCCATGTCGACGTAGCCGTACGCCGAGCCGGGCCGGTCCGGGTTCACGTGCTCGCAGACGCCGGTGTGGCCCTCCTTGCAGTTGCGGCAGCGGCCGCAGGCGATGTTGAACGGCACGCTGACCAGGTCGCCTTCCTTGATGAACTCGACTCCGGGCCCGGTCTCGATCACCTCGCCGGTGATCTCATGCCCGAGGATCAGTCCCGCGGGGGCGGTCGTGCGGCCGCGGACCATGTGCTGGTCGGAGCCGCAGATGTTGGTCGAGACGACCTTGAGGATCGCCGCGTGCGGCAGCGGGCGCCCCACGTTGGCTGGGTTGACCCCGGGACCGTCCTTGAGCTCGAACGTGGGGTAGTCGATGTCCTGTACCTCGACCGTCCCGGGTCCCATGTAAGCGACACCGCGGTTGTCAGCCATGTGCTGACTCCTTCCTCTCGCTCTCATACGTCCCCCTTTCCGGTTGCGGGGACGGGCATCCGTCATGCGACGGGCCGTCGTCAGAGCCGTGACTGAGGCATCAGAGTTCGTGCTCGGCCAGCCGCGCGCGCAGGTCGCGCACCCGATTCCGGAGCTCTGCGGTGCGGGCGCGCGTCCGCTCGTGCACGGGGTGGTCGGCGCCGCCGTTGGGGCCCGCCGCGTGCGCGTACGCGTACTCCCAGCTGGCCATGTGCGCCTTCAGCTCGCGGCGTGCCGCCGCGAGCTCCTCGCGCAGCTGATCTGTCATGCGTCTATTGAACCGAGTGCTCGGCGATCAGCGCCTTGAGGTCCTCGACCTGCCGGCGGATCGCCCGGTACTGCGGATGGTCGCCGACGCTGCAGCCGTGCCCCATCGCGAACGCGTACTCCCACGTGGCCATGAGGGCCTTGAGCTCGGCGCGGAGGGCTTCGAGATCCATCCTGCATGGGATATCGGCCGTTGCGGCGGATCGATCAAGCGCTCAGCGGCACGGCTCCCCGCGCAGGCCGGGGCAGGGCGGGTAGCCGGTCGGCACCGCGACGCCGGCGACCACCGGCAGCACGAGCCGCGACGGCTGCCCCGGCGAGTGCGCGAACGTGACGGTCGCCGTCCCCTTCGGGCGCGTGTCGGCGAACGCCCACACCGGCTGGTCGCCACCCGGCGCCGCGATCGTGACGCGGATCCGGCTGCCGGCCCGGTAGACGTGGCCCTGGTAGTAGAGCGGCACGGCGATCGCGGCGAACCGGCCCCGCGGCAGCGGCTTGGCGTGCTTGCGGCGCAGGCTCAGCACCGGCTGCAGCTCGGTGCTCGCGCGCGCGTCGAGCCGGCGCAGGCCGGCGCGCAACCAGCCGCTCTGCACGAACGTCTCGTGCCCGTCCGGCCGGACCTCCGTGACCGTGACCTGCAGGTCGACGTCGCGCGTGGACGACTGGATCCACCCGTACAGCGCACCGCTGCCGACGACGGCCGTGGTCGCCGCCAGCGGGCCGCTCGTGTAGCTGAGCGCCGTGCCGGGCGGATTGGGCCGCCAGTCGTACGCGGGCATGGAGGTCCACAGGCCGCCGGAGCCGGTGTCGCCGGTGAAGTCGGTCGCGGGCCGCGCCGTCCGGTCCCACGTGAAGCTGTCGGCGCCGGGGGCCGTCGGTGCGGCGTCGGTCAGCGTGCCGGCCGCGCCGAGGTACCACGAGCGGGCGCTCGTCCCCGGCACCGGCCAGCCCGCGAACGACCGCTCGAAGCCGGCGTAGGGCACGCCCGGCGCTCCGCCCGCGCCGTTGTCGAACAGGATCCGCACCGGCGGCTGGGCCTCGAACGCGGCCCGCGCCGCGGCCAGCGTCGGCTGCGACTGGATCGGGTCGTCCGGCAGCGTCACGCCGTCGATCCCGACGAGCGCCTTGTAGATCGCCGGGGCCAGGTCCTTGACGCCGTCCGGGATCCTCGGCGGCCGGCGCGCGACGTAGATCTGCATGAAGTCGTACCAGCGGTTGAACGTCGCCGGATCGAGCGAGTCGGTGTGCACGCCGTTGGTGAACGTGAACCACTTGCGGTCCGTCCCGCGGAAGCGGCCGGCGAGGTTCGGGCAGTGCCCGCCGGTCTGCTCGTCGGTCCACTGGCAGGCGAGGAACACCGGCACCTTGATCCGGTGCACGAACGTGGCCGGCGACAGCGGGTCGGCGACCTTCGGCCGGTAGTAGTTGTTGGCCCGCACCTTGGCGAGCAGGTCGACCGCCTCGGCGTGCAGCGCCTGGTTGCGCTTGCACGTGCGGTCGCCGGCCTTGATGCGGTCGAGCGCCCACTTCTGGCCGCCGCGCCTGGACGCCGGCCTGGCGTCGTGCACGCGGTCCTTCGCCCAGCTCAGGGCGAAGCCGGTGTTGAGGATGCCGCCGGGATACAGCGTCGTCTGCGTGTTGTCGATCACCGACAGCGGCGTGATCGCGGCCAGGCGCGGCGGGCGCCGCGCGGCCACGAACAGCTGGCTGATCCCGCCGTAGGAGACGCCGACCATCCCGACCTTGTGGTGCAGCACCCACGGCTGGCGCGCGACGGTCTCGATCACGTCGTAGCCGTCGAGCCCCTGCAGCGCCTCGAAGTAGTCGAACGCGCCGCCCGAGCATCCGGTGCCGCGCATGTTGACGTCGACGACCGCGAACCCGAGCAGGTTCGCGACCGCGCTGATCGAGCTCTCCGCGCCCGCGGGGTTGGCATAGCCGTAGCCGGAGTACTCGATGAGCGTCGGGTACGGCCCGGGGCCGCTGGGGAGATGGACGTTGACGGCGAGCTGCGTGCCGTCGCGCGTGGTCAGGTAGCCATAGCCCGACTTCGGGATCCGCTGCCGGTAGAGCGCGCGGCGCGGCGGCTTGGAGCGGTTGGGCTGGACCCGGATCCGCTTGCCGCGCAGCCGGTAGCGGCCCGGCTCGAGATGCCGGAACACCGCCGCGCCCAGCCGCCCGGCGCGCTTGCGCGCCACGTGCCGGCCGTGGCGGATGAGCGTGAGCTCGGCGCCGCGCTTGGCGCCGGTCACGTACGCCTGCTCGACGCTGCCGTGCACCCTCACCTTGCCCGGCGCCGCCGCCGTCGGGATCAACACGATCGCAAGCGCCAGCACGGCGGCGGAAGTTCTCCTCATCCGCCGAACTGTACGGTTCGGTTCAGATGGGCGACGAATATCTGCTCGACACGCCGACGGTGCGCGACTTCGTCCGCGACGTGCGCGCCGCGATCGCGGACGCGGACTCGCCGGCCGCCGCGTGCGACGCGATCCGGCCGCGGTTCGCCGCGCTGCTCGCCGATGACGACTGGCTCCCGCCGCGCTTCCAGCAGCCGAACCCGGACAGCGGCATGGGCGGCGGCATCGGCCAGTGGCTCCTGTTTCGCGGCGCCGACCGCGAGCTCACGCTGTTCGCGCTGATCGTCCCGCCGGGCTCGGCGACCCCGATCCACGACCACCTGGCGTGGGGTCTCGTCGGGCTGTACCGCGGCACGCAGGACGAGGAGATCTACAACGAGCGCGTCGAGCGGATCGAGCAGCGCGCACTGCAGCCCGGCGACTTCTACGTGCTCCTGCCGCCGCGTGACGACATCCACCGCGTCCGCACCACCTCGGCGGAGACATCGGTGTCGATCCACCTGCTCACGAACGACACCGGCTGCGTCTGGCGCCACGCGTACGACGAGGCCTCGGGGGAGGCCGCGGCATTCCGGTCGGGCTACGTGAATGTCGACTGCGACTGAACCCGACCTCAACGTCGCCCGCAACACGCTGATCCTGGCGGCGACGATGGCCGTGTACTCGGCCGTGCTGCAGCTCGTCGCCGCCGTGTCCTCGCTGACGTTCGTGCTCGTGACCGGCGTGCGCGGCCTGCTCGGGCTCGGGCCGGCGATCTTCCTGGTGGCGAGCGCGCTGACCGCGCTGCCGGCGGGGCGGATGATGGACCGCGTCGGCCGCAAGCCCGTGATCGCGAGCGGGTACCTGTTCGCCACCGCCGGCTGCGGGCTGACGGCGCTGGCGACGAACGTCGACTCGACGCCGCTGCTCATCCTCGGCTTCCTGCTCACCGGCGCGGCCAGCGGGATCGCGCTGCTGATCCGCACCGCCGCCGGCGACATGTACCCGCCCGAGCACCGGGCGCGCGGGATCTCCTACGTGCTGTTCGGCTCGGTGTTCGGCGCGATCCTCGGCCCGGCCGTGTTCGGGCCGCTGTTCGCGGGCCGCGAGCTCGACGCCGACGCGCTGACCGTGCCGTGGCTGGCGGCCGGCGGGATCAGCCTGATCGCGCTCGGGCTCGTGCTGATGGTGCGGCCCGACCCGAAGGTGATCGCCGAGCGGATCGGCGGCACCACCGACGCCGGGCCGGCGGCGCCGCTGCGCGAGATCATCGTGCGCCCGGGCGTGCGTCCGGCGATGCTGGCCGCGCTCGCCAGCTTCGGCGTGATGGTGTCGGTGATGAACCTGAGCGGCTACGTCGTCGTCGAGCACCACCACCACGCGCAGAGCGACGTGTTCCCGATCATCGGCGCGCACGTGATGGGGATGTACGCGCTCGTGCTCGTGGTGGGGACGCTGATCGACCGGATCGGCCGCGGCCCGGCGCTGTCCGCCGGCCTGCTCGTGATGGCGCTGTCGACGATCGGCCTGCTGTGGATCGACAGCGTCATCGCCACCGCGGTGCTGCTGTTCGGGCTCGGGATCGGCTGGAACGTGTCGTTCGTCGCCGCCACCGCGCAGCTCGTCGACGCCACCGCGCCGGCCGAGCGCGGCAAGATCCTCGGCTTCAACGATCAGCTGTCGGCGCTGCTCGGCGCGTCGCTCGCGCTGCTCGGCGGCTACGCGCTCGACTCGATCGGCGTCGCCGCGCTCGCCGTCGGCGCGACCGCGCTCGTCGCCGCACCCGCGCTGTGGCTCGCGCCGCGCTGGGCTACCGCCGCGCGCGAGCCGTGGTGACGAACCGGGTGACGAGCTCGGCGTAGACGTCCGGGTGCGTGCGGTGCGGGATGTGGCCGGCGCCCGCGATCGTCACGCGCTCGGCGTGCGGCAGCAGCGCGGCGAGCCGCTCCGTGACGACCACGAACGCGGCGTCGGTCTCCTCGCCGAGCGTGAGCAGCGTCGGAACCACCGGCAGGCGAGCGGTGTCGAGCGCGCCGTAGTCGGGCGCGCGCTCCTCGTCGACGAACGTCATCGCGTTGGCGAGCATCACCCGCTTGAGCGCATCCGGCATCGCGCCGTCCCAGGCGCCGGGACCGAACAGCGCGTCGGCGAACGCGCGCGTGCCTGCCTCGCGGCCGCCCGCCGCGAGCCGCTCGACCGCCGGCGCCAGCCGCGCCCGCATCGCGATCACGGCGGGATCGTCGGGCGCAAGGCTCCAGAACCCGGGTTCGTGGAGCGCCAGCGAGCGCACGAGCTCGGGACGGTCGACCGCCAGCCGCAGCGCGATCTCGGCACCGAGCGAGTTGCCGACGAGATGCGCCGGCCCGACGGTCTGGACCAGCGCCGCCAGATCGGCGACGTCGTCGGCGATCGTGCCCTGGCCGGGCGGGCACTCGCTGGCGCTGTGGCCGCGCCGCGAGTAGCGGATCACGCGCAGCGTGTCGGGGAACGCGAGCGCGTCCCAGGCGCGCAGGTCGCTCCAGGAGCCGTGGACGAGCACGACCGGCTCGCCGTCGCCCGAGCACTCGACGTCCAGACGCAGGCCGTTGACGGTGTGCATGGGCCTGACGCTAGGCGCTCGCCGCGGGCTCGGGAATGGGGCAGATGCCCCCTGGTCAGAGCAGATCGTGCTCGGCGGCGAACAGCGCCGCCGCCGCCCGCGTCGTGCACCCGGTCTTCTCGTAGATGTGCTCGACGTGATGGCCCGCGGTCTTGACGGAGATCGCCAGGGCGCGCGCGATCGCGCGGTTCGTGCTCCCGCGCGCGAGCAGCCGCAGCACCTCGGCCTCGCGCTCGGTCAGGCCCGCCGGCCGCGGCGCCGGGACGCGCTCGCTG
>DASSUW010000377.1:0-7571 GCA_035706585.1 Solirubrobacteraceae bacterium
CACGATCTGGGCCCGCAGCCGGCCGCGCTTGATGTCGCGTCCCGTCCGTGCCTTGCGGATGCGCAGCTTCGTGACCGTGAAGCGAAGCCGCGCGTCGCGCGCCGGGCGGTGCACGACCGCTGCCACACGCCGCACGAACCGGTTGACGCGCAGGCGACTGAACCGCACCCAGGGCGTGACGTCGACGGCTGCGGGATCGTCGCCGCGCCGCACCGCACGGCGCGCCGCGATGTTCGCGCGCCGCGCCGAGCGCAGCGCGTCGAAGCGCAGGCCGACGGCCCGAGCGGTGAGCATGCGCCGGCGCCCGGCCACGCGCACGTGGATCGGCCGGCGCAGGCGGACGGCGAACTCCGCCTCGATCAGGTCGGCGGCCTCGGACAGCGTGCGGCCACCGACGTCCAGGCCCGCGACGCGCGCGCCGGCCGGAATCACCGGATCGTGAGTGGCGCCGGCCGCTCGGATCGCGGCGATCGACCCCGCGCCGATCGCCGCGAGCATGAGCGGCAGGCCGACGACGAAGATGACGATGGCGAGCCGCACGACGGAACTACTCCCCGGCGAGCCGGGGGCGCGCGGAAACCTCGTCCGTCGACTGACGAAGCCGGCCGCTACCGGTAGACGGACCGGTAGTTGCGCACCGTGAGCGGCAGTCCGATGATCGCGAGGCCGAGAATCACGATCAGGCTCACGCCGATCGCCTCGGCGTCGTAGCCGGTCAGCATCAGCTCCCGCATCGCCCGCAGGACGTACTCGGTCGGGTTGACGTCGATCACGGTCCGCAGCAGCGAGCTCGGGACCTGGTCCGCGGGCTGATACGCGCTCGTCAGGAAGATCATCAGGAAGGCCATCGGGAAGATCGCCTGCACGACCGCCGGATCCTGCTTCTTGAGCGCGAGGTTCGCCGTCAGCACGCCGAACGTGACGATGCCGAACAGCGTCGCGATCAGCAGCATCAGCAACGCACCGGCGACGCCGGTCGCGATCTCGGCGCCGAGCAGGAGCGCGAGCAGCAGGATCGCGCCGGCCTGGACGAACAGCCGCGCGCCGTCGGCGACCAGCCGTCCGGCCACGATCGCGCCGATCGAGACGGGCATGGTGAGCAGCTTATGCAGGTAGCGGCTCTGGAAGTCGGTCGCCAGGCCGACGGCCGCGTTCGCGATCCCCGGCACCGTGGTCATCAGGACCGCGGCGGGCGCGAGATAGGCGAAGTAGTTGTCGGTCGGGAACCCGGGCAGCCGCGTCACGCCTTCGAACAGCCCGCCGAAGACGAGGAACATCATCAGCACCGGCGCCAGCGAGAACGCCAGCAGCATCGGGTTGCGCGGCAACTGCGTGAGCGTGCGCCGCATGAGCAGCCAGGTGGGCCAGCTCATGCCGCCGCCTCGACCGCGTGGCGCGTCGTGTGCAGGTACGCGGCCTCGAGCGTCGCCGCGTCGGCCGCGACCTTCAGCGCGGCCGGGGTCCCCTCCGCGACGATGCGGCCGCGGTCGACGATCGCGACCCGGTCGCACAGGCGCTCGGCCTCTTCCATGTAGTGCGTGGTGAGCACGACCGTCATGCCGAGCGCCTCGTTGAGGCGCGCGAGCGTCTCCCAGATCGCGCTGCGAGCGTGCGGGTCCAGGCCCTCGGTCGGCTCGTCGAGGAACAGGACCGCCGGGAGGTGGATGAGCGCCGACGCGAGATCGACCCTGCGCTTCATGCCGCCCGAGTACTCCCCCATCCGGCGCGCCGCCGCGTCGGTCATGCCGAAGAGGTCGAGCAGCAGCGCGGCGCGCCGGGCGGCCTCGCTCCGGGAGAGGCCGTGCAGGCGGCCGTGCAGCATCAGCAGCTCCGTGCCGGTGGCCAGCTCGTCGACCCCGACCTCCTGCATCGCGAAGCCGATCCGCCGGCGGACGCCGCGCGGATGGTCGGTCACGTCGAATCCGGCGACCTCGGCAAAGCCGCCGGTCGGCCGCACGAGCGTCGCCAGCATCCCGATCGTCGTCGACTTGCCCGCGCCGTTGGGGCCGAGGATGCCGAACACCTCGCCGGTCCTGACGCGGAACGAGATGCCGCGCACGGCCTCGGTCCCGTTCGGGAAGCGCTTGCCGAGCTCCTCGACGACGATCGCGTCGCGCCGGGCGGGCCTGCTCCGGTCGCGGGAAGCGGACCGGAGCAGCTCGTGCAGCCGGAGGTCGTGCATCAGGCCGTGACCGGCCGGGCCAGCACGGCGCCCGCGAGCGCCGCGCGCAGGCGCGCCGGCAGCGACGGCGTGCGCTCGTAGGCGCCGAGCGCAGCGGCCCGCATGCGGATGTGCGCCAGCAGCGACGCGGTCGGCCGGAACGGATTCGCGACGACACGGCCGTCGGCCATCGAGATCGCGGCCTGCGGCTTGCCGTCGATCTCGCCCAGCAGCACCGGGCCCGTGCCGAGCGGATCCTGATCGTCGATCTCGGCGAGCCAGCGCAGTGCGGCGTCGTCGGCGGGCGTGGCGAGGCGGATCGTGTACGTGGTGGCGGAGAACATCATCGGGGAGGTCCTTTCGGGAGTGATGGCGTTGGCAAGGGGAGCGAATCGCGGAGCGGTTGCAGTCCGGTGCCAGGGCGGGTAAACGCGCTAGGCGCCGGCCGGCTGTGGCACCGGCTGGCGGCGCGGCAGGGCGCCCAGGCCGTGGATCACGACGGCGGCGGCGAACATGCCCGACAGCGCGACGCCGAGGCCGCTGAACCCCGCGAGCGCGAGCGCGAGGCCGCCGGCGGCGGCGCCGAGGAGGTAGCCGAACTGGTTCGCGGCGGCACGCACGGCCATCACGGCGATCCGGTCGTCGGGCGCCCTGTCCATGCCGAGCGCGCTCGCCACCATCGAGCGCCAGCCGTTGACGAAGGCCATGACCGCGAGCACGGCCAGCGTGAGCGCCGCCGCCGGCCGTACCGTGCCGAGGACGAGCACTGCGCCGCCCTGGAACGCGGTGAGCGCCGCCAGCACCGCCGGCGTCGGCCGCGCCGCCTGGCGGCGGGCGATGAACGTGCCGGGGAGCATCGCGACGGCGGTGCCGCCGAGACCGAGCGCGACGACCGGCGGCGAGATCGCGTAGCTGCTCAACAGCAGCGCGCCGCCGTACGTGAGCACGCTCGCCCACGCCGCGTTGGCGAGCAGCTCGCCGGCGGCGAACCGCGCGACGTCCGGACTCTGCCACAGGCGGCGGCCGCCGGCCGCGCGCCGCGACGGGCCGTCGCCGGGTCGCAGCCGGACGAGGACGAGCGCGAGCAGCGCGACCGAGGTCGGGACGGCGAGCCAGGCGAGCCGCCAGTCGATGCTCGCGACCGCGCCCACGACGGGCATCCCGGCGATCCAGGCCGCCGGCATGCCGGCGATCGCCCACGCGAGCACGTGCGGGCGCCGCGCCGGATCGGGCCACTCGCCGGCGGCGGCGATGCCGACGGCGACGAGCAGGCCGATGCCGATGCCGAGGACGACCTGCGCGGCGGCGAGCACGGCGAACGCCGGTGCCACCGCGCTCAGTCCCGAACCGGCGACGACGAGCGCCGCTCCGGCCGTCAGGAGATCGCGTGGACCCGGCCGTCGCGGCGCCAGCGCCAGCAACACGGCGGTGACGCCCCCGGCGGCGCCGGAGACCGAGCGCAGCTGGCCCGCGGTCGCGGTCGCGACGCCGAACTCGCGCGCGATCTCGGGGAGGATCGGCGACAGCACGAGCATCCCG
The DNA here is from genome assembly GCA_035706585.1 of Solirubrobacteraceae bacterium. Classification (GTDB taxonomy): domain Bacteria; phylum Actinomycetota; class Thermoleophilia; order Solirubrobacterales; family Solirubrobacteraceae; genus DASSUW01. Next base: position 3,701 of record DASSUW010000377.1, read on the forward strand.
GCCTGCGAGGCGAACAGGCAGACGAACAGGACGGGACTGGGATTCACGAGCGAGCGCAGCCGGGGCATGCGTACAGCACACGCCATGCCGGGCAACGGCCGGTAGGCGCCCGGTAAACGTCAGGGCGCCGGTGCCGCGAGGCGACCCTGCAGCTCGCGGGTGCGCGGCTCCCAGAACCGCTCGCCGGTCCGGCTCACCACCGCCTGCGCCTCGGCCAGCGCCCTGAGCGCGTCCTCAGGACGACCCGCGGACGCTTCCGCCTCGGCGAGGACGGTCAGCGCGAACGGCTCGAACAGGGCCGCGCCGGTGCCGCGAGCCACCGCCAGGGCGCCGCGCAGCGTCGCTACGGCACGCTCGGGATCGCCGTCGGCAAGCTCGGCCCAGCCCAACGCGTACTGGCTCCACGCGCGCCACAGCGGGAAGCGATACTCGTCGGCCACCGCCACCGCCTCCAGCGCACGCCGGCGTGCGGCGGCGGCGTCGCCGCTGAACGCCGACACCAGGGCGGCCGCCCCCAGCGCGTAGCACAGCGTGAGCGGATGCTCGGTGTCGCGCGCGAGCGCGATCGCCCCGGCGGCACGCTGCTCGGCCGCCTCGTCCTCCCCGCAGCCCCACAGCGCCCACGCGCCCGTCACCAGGCCCGCGACCGCGGGGTCCTGCCCGTACAGGAAGCGCAGCGGCCGCTGCTCACCGGGCTGCTGGAGCGCCGGGATCCGGTCCAGGTGCTCGCGTGCCTCGGCAAAGCGCCCCAGGCACACGAGCGGCCAGCCGACCGAGCGCTCGGCCACGATCAACACTCCGGGATCGCGCCGCTCGGCGAGGTCGCGCAACTCGCGGCCGAGCTCCAGCACGCGCTCGTGACGAGCGCGCACGAACGCGTTCACCCACAGTCCGTACAGCACCGGCAGCAGCCGCGCGTCTTCGCCGGTGCGCCGGCACAGCTCCCGGGCGCGTGCGTAGCAGTCCTCGACCTCGGGCGCCGCATAGCCGCGCACCGAGATCAGCGCGTTGCCGAGCAGGATGCGCAGATCCAGCTCGAGATCGGCGCGCGCGTCGTGGTCGGGCCAGTCGTCGAGATCGGCGAGCGCGCGCGTGAGCTGATCGGCGGCCTCGACATTTGCCGATCGGCTCAGCGCGAGGCGGCCGGCGTCGAGGCGATAGGAGACCGCGCGCCCCAGCTCGCCGGCCCGCTCCAGGTGGTGCGCGATCCTGTCGGGCTCGGCGCGCGCGACGTCCGGCGCGGCGCGCTCGAGCGCGCGCGCGATCCGCAGGTGGAGCGACCGCCGGCGGCGATCCGGCAGCGAATGCCGCACGGCCTCCTGGACCAGCGCGTGCCGGAACGCGTACCGCAACGGGGCCCGCCCGCGGCGCCGGATGATCTCCACGCTGAGCAGCTGCTCGAGCCCGCGATCGAGGTCGTCCGGCGGCAGGTCGGCCGCGACGCCCATCAGGTCGCGCGGGAACTCGCGACCGATCAGTGCGCCGACCTGGGCCACCGCCTTGGCCGCCGGGTCGAGCTCGTCCAACCGGGCCATGATCAGGTCGTCGAGCGTCGCGGGGATCCGGGCGGCGTCCGCGGCGGCGGCGCGCGCGAGCTCCTCGATGAAGAGCGGCACGCCGTCGCTGCGGTCGACCACCGTCCGGGCGGCGGCCGGCGGCAGCGGCGCACGCGCCGCGTGGCCGACGAGCTCCTCGGCCTCGGCCGGCGTGAAGGGACTGAGCCCGAGGTGGCTCACGTGGCTCCGCGGCTCCCACGGAAGGCGCAGCGACGGGCGGTAGGTGGCGATCAGCAGGACGCGCGCGTCCTGGACCGCGTCGAGCAGCTCCTCGACGAGGTCGAGCGTCGACGGATCGGCCCAGTGGAGATCTTCCACGACCGCCACCACGGGTCGCCGCTCGGCGTGCGCGAGCACGTAGCTGACGACGACGTCGGCCGTGCGCCGCTTGAGCGTCTCGGGCCCGAGCTCGGCGGCGCCCGGCGCGAGCAGCGCGGCCACGACCGGCCCGGCCTCGGCGACCGGCACGCCCGCCTCGGCGAGCAGCGCCTCCGCGCTGCGCGACGACTCGGCGACGCGTCTGCGGAAGTGCTCGGCCACTGGGTGAAGGGCGCTGGCGGCCCGCGCGTCCGAGCACTGGAATTCGAGGATCGTGGCGTCGTCGGGCTCGATGGCGGCCAGCAGCTCGCGGATCAGCCGCGACTTGCCGATCCCCGCCTCGCCCGTCACGAAGACGGCTTCGCCGAGCCCATGCGTCGCCTGCTCCCACCGTCCGGCGAGCAGATCCAGCTCGCGGCGCCGGCCGACCAGCGGCGACAGCACGTCACCGCGCGCCTCGAGCCGGCTGCGGGCGCCGGTCGCCGCGATGACGCGATGGCCGGCATCGGTTGCGGCAAAGCGGAAGTAGCCCTCGCACGCCGCTCGCGTCTCGGCGCTGAGCAGGACGTCGCCCGCCCCTGCCTGCAGCGCGAGCCGCCACGCCGACTGCGGCGTCTGGCCGATCGCCAGCGCGGAGCCGGCGACCGGCCCCACGACGGCCGGTCCGGTGTCGACGCCCACGCGCACGGCCATCGGCACGCCGTCGACGTCGGTCGTCGCGGCGAGCCGGCGCCCGGCGCGCACCGCGCGCAGCGGTCCGTCCTCGAGCGCCTGCGGATATCCGAAGTAGAGGAGGCCGCCCGATTCGTCCTCGGTGGCGACATGACCGCCCTCGGCCTCGGCCGCGGCGCGCGCCGCCGCATGCCAGGCGCGAACAAGGGCGGCGAGGCGCTCCGGGTCGAGCTCGTGCGCGAGCCGGCCGACGCCGTCGATCTCCCACGCGAGCACGGTGATCCGCCGCCGCTCGAACCCCTGCGCCGGCTGCCCGCCGGCGCCCGCGAGCAGCGCGGCGGCCGCGCGCACGTCCGGCGTCTCCGCGTCGCGCAACGGTTCGAGCGCGAGCGCGACCGTCGTCCTGGCTTCGGCGGCCCGGCCGTCGTCGGCGAGCACCCGCGCGAGCGTGACGGCGGCCCGCAGCTCCAGCGGCCGCGCCTGCTGCGTGCGCGCGATCGCCAGCGCGTCGCGGACGGCCGCCTCGGCGTCCGCGGGCGGTCTGCCCGCCGCCAGGCAGAGCTCGGCGCGCAGGCGCAGCAGCTCGGCATCGTAGTAGTGCGCGCGCTCGCGCTCCGCGATCTCGAGCGCCTCGTCGACGGCCGCGAGGCCGGCCCCGGCCGCGCCGGTTCGCAGGTGCGCGTCGGCGAGGAGGCCGAGGTAGAACGGATCTTCCAGGTGCGCGCCGGTCGCGCGCGACGCCCGCAGGCCGCAGGCGATCTCCTGCACGCCGTCGACGCTCCCGGCGGCGGCCTGCGCCCACCCGCGCAGCACGCGGCCCATGGCGAGGCGGTACGCGTACCCGCGCTCGCGCGCCGCATCCACGGTCGCCTGCGCCCACCGGAGCGTCTCGTCCGGCTCGCCGCGGCAGGCGTGGAGCGCCGCCAGCTGGGCGCGGGCGGTGGCCGCGCTGTACGCGCGGTCCGGCTGCTCTGACAGCGAGAGCGCGTGGCGCGCACGCGCGAGGGACTCCGCCGGCCGCCCCAGGAACCACAGCGACAGCGCCGCCCAGTCATGGCAGGCGACCGTCGCGTTGTCGCCGAACGTCGCCGGGAACGTGTCGTAGTGGCCACCGGCGTCGGCGTCGGCGCTCGCCACCCCGTGGTCCGCCTGCTCGAGCGCGCGCGTGAACGCGCCCTGGTGGAACAGCGCGCAGGCGAGCAGCTCGGCGCCCTGCACGCCCTCGGCGGCGCCGCCCTCGCCAGCGACCGTCGCGAGCGCCGGCGTGGGCCGGCCGCGGACCTCGTAGAGCGTCGCCAGCGCCATCCTGACGGCGGTGCGGGGGG
>DASSUW010000378.1:0-4036 GCA_035706585.1 Solirubrobacteraceae bacterium
CCGCGCGGCCGGCGAGCGCGCCGAGGCGGCGCGCCTCCTCGCGGCTCAGGTTGCGCGGGCGGCCGCGCGACTTCGTCACCAGGCGGCGGGCTTCGGCGCGCTCGGCGGCGTCAAGGGCGGTCCAGCCGGCGCGCAGCATCAGGAACACGACCGTCGCGTGCCGGCGCAGCTCGGCCCACGGGATCTCGCGGGCGGCAGGAAGGCGGCGGCGTGGCTGGGGCATCGCGGTGAGGCTACCCAGCGGGTCGCACGATCTTTCACGCGCCGCCGCCGGGCCGGCTCAGATGTAGGGGCCGAGCAGCGTGAGGTCGGCCTCGGACAGCCGGTCGCGCGCGGTCTTGGCCTGATGCCAGTACGGATACAGCAGCGGCGGCCGGCTCAGCTCCTCGAGCCGGTCGCGCTCGCCGTCGGAGAGCTCGAGATCCGCGGCGCCGAGGTTGTCGGCGAGCTGCTCCTCGGTGCGGGCCCCGACGATCACCGACACGACGCCCGGCCGGTCGAGCAGCCACGCGAGCGCGACCTGGGCGGCCGAGACGCCGTGGCCCTCGCCGATCTCGACGAGCGCGTCGATCACGTCGTAGACCTGCTCCTCGTTGCGGACCGGCGGCTCGTTCCAGTCGGTCAGATGCCGCGACCCGGCGGGCGGGTCGACGCCGCGGCGGTACTTGCCCGACATCAGGCCGCCGGCCAGCGGGCTCCAGACGAGGATGCCGATGCCCTGGTCGACCGCGATCGGGACGAGCTCGTACTCCGCGTCGCGCGCCTGCAGCGAATAGAAGATCTGCTGGGTGACCGGGCGCACGAAGCCGTAGGAGTCGGCGATCGCCAGCGCCTTCATCAGCTGCCAGCCGGCGTAGTTGGAGATGCCGACATAGCGGACCTTGCCGGACTGCACGAGCGCGTCGAGGGCGGCCAGCGTCTCTTCGAGCGGCGTCTCGCCGTCCCACTCGTGGACCTGGTAGAGGTCGATGTGGTCGACCTGCAGGCGACGCAGGCTGGCCTCGCACTCGGCGATCAGGTGGTGGCGGGAGAGGCCCGCGTCGTTCGGGCCGTCGCCCATCGGCATGCGCGCCTTGGTGGCGAGCACGACGCGGTCGCGGCGGCCTTTGATCGCCTGGCCGACGATGTCCTCGGACAGGCCGCCCGAGTAGACGTTCGCGGTGTCGATGAAGTTGACGCCGCGGTCGAGGCAGAGGTCGACCTGGCGCGTGGCGGCGGCGACGTCGGTCGAGCCGACGGCGGCGAAGTTGTCGCGGCCGCCGAAGGTCATGGTGCCGAGGGTGAGCGCGGAGACCCTCAGGCCGGAGGAGCCGAGCGGGCGGTATTCCATAGCCCGGCAGTCTGCATGAGAACGCTCACGAACGGCGGTGAAACCCGGGACCGCGGGGCTCGCCTGTACCCCGCGGTCCGGGTTCGTCTGCCGCACGGGCGAGGTCGCGAGGGTCTAGCCGACCTCGATCGTGCCCTGCATGCCGGGATGGAAGGTGCAGACGTAGCTCACGGTGCCGGCCTTCTCGGCGGTGAACTTGAACGTCGCTCCCGGCGCCAGCGAGCCGGAGTCGAACTTCGCGCCGCTGGTTGCAGTGACTGTGTGGTCGACGCCGCCGTCGTTCGTGAACGTGACGGTGTCGCCCACGTGGACCTTGAGGGTCCCTGGGGAGAAGGTGTTGTCCTGGGCGGACACAGCGGGGCCGGTCGCCTTGCTCGCCTGAGCGGCGGCGCCGTCGCCGCCGGAGCTCCCGCACGCGGCGAGGCCGGCGGCGAGGGCCACGAGGACGAGGCCGAGTGTGAGAGTGTGCTTGATCATCACCTGACCAGACGCCGTCGCACGCGCGATATTCCACGCATGTTCATCTGCAATCTCGACGGCGCACCGGCAGCGCGCAACGACCGCTCCGGCCTCTGGACCGACCTCGAGCAGGACGCGCAGTTCGAGGACTACGGCATCAACGTCCACGTCATCCAGCCGGGCCAGGCGAACGCGATGTACCACGCCGAGAACCGCCAGGAGGACTTCCTCGTGCTGCACGGCGAGTGCATCGCGATCATCGAGGACACCGAGCACCGGCTGCGCACGTGGGACTTCGTGCACTGCCCGCGCGGCACCCGCCACACGTTCGTCGGCGCCGGCGACGGACCGTGCGCGATCCTCATGGTCGGTGCGCGGCCGTCCGACGCCGAGTACCCGCGGTCCGACGTCGCGGCCCGCTACGGCGCGGCGGCGACCGACCCGGAGGAGCCGTACGCCGGGTTCCCGCAGAGCCGCGCCGACCGCTTCAGCTGGCCGCCGGAGGGCTGACGCCGAGCTCGCGGCCCAGCGCGGTCAGCTTCGCCCACAGGGCCGGCTCGACCGGGATGCCGTCGCGCTCGCGCCGCGCGCGCGAGCGGTGCTCGGGATCGCCGGCCACGAGCACCTCGTCGAAGCCGCGCGCGGGCCGGACCGCGCGCAGCTCGTCGAGCAGACCGCCGAGCGCGCCCGCGAACGCGTCGCGCCCGACGGTGCGCTCCGGGTCGATCGCGAGATGGAAGTGGCCGATGTTGCGGATGCCGTCGTCCGCGCGCGCGCCGGCGCCCGCCAGCACGCCGCACAGCACCTCGACCATCAGCGCCAGCGCGTAGCCCTTGTAGCCGCCGAGCGGCACGCCGGCCGTCACCTGCGCCGGATCGGTCGTCGACTCGCCGTGCGCGTCCACGCCCCAGCCGTGCGGGATCGGCCGTCCCTCGTCGCGCGCGTTGTTGATGCGGTTGAGCGCGACCTGGCTGGTCGCCATGTCGAGGTCGAAGATCGCGCCGGCGCCGGCCGGCGCCGCCAGCGCGATCGGGTTGGTCCCGAGCGCCCGCTCGATCCCGCCGTACGGGATCACGCCCGGCTCGGCGTTGGTCAGCGACATGCCGACGAGGCCCGCCTCGGCGGCCCGCACCGCGTAGAACGCCGCGGCGCCGTAGTGGCCGCTGCGCCGCACGACCGCCACGCCGACGCCGTGCTCGCGCGCGAGCGCGATCGACAGATCGGTGGCGAGCACGGCCGCCACCTGCCCCGGCCCGTGGTCGCCGTCGACGACGGCGATCGCGCCGTCGCGGTGCACCACGCTGGGCCGCGGGCGGCCGTTGAGCACGCCGGTGCGCAGCCGCTCGACGTACAGCGGCACGCGCGCGACGCCGTGCGAGTCGGTGCCGCGCAGGCTCGTCCACACGAGCGTGGCGGCGACGGTCGCCGCCGGTTCAGCCTCGAGCCCTGCGGCCTCCAGCAGGGCGCGCGTCCAGCGCTCGAGCTCGCCGGCCCCGACTAGGCGTCGCTCGACGCCTTCCACAGGTTGATGCCGGCCTCGACGGCGTGGCGGTCGATCGTCGCGAGCTCGTCGTCGGTGAAGTCGAGGTTGGCGATCGCGCCGAGGCTGTCCTCGAGTTGCTTGACGCTGCTGGCGCCGATCAGCGACGACGTCACGCGCGGGTCGCGCAGCGTCCACGCGATCGCCATCTGGGCCAGCGTCTGCCCGCGCTCGCGCGCGATGGCGTTGAGCGCGCGCACGTGGTCGAGCGCCTCGTCGGTGAGCATGTCCTCGCTGAGCGCCCCGCCGGTCGCGATGCGCGAGCCCTCGGGGATGCCGTCCAGGTAGCGGTCGGTCAGCATCCCCTGAGCCAGCGGTGAGAACGTGATGCACCCGGCACCAACTTCGGCGAGGGCGTCCAGCAGCCCATCGCCCTCGATCCAGCGGTTGAGCATCGAGTAGGACGGCTGGTGGATCAGCAGCGGCGTCCCGAGGTCGGCCAGGATGTCCGCGGCCTTCGCGGTGTCCTCCGGCGAGTAGGAGGAGATGCCGACGTAGAGTGCCTTGCCCGAGCGGACGGCGGTGTCCAGCGCCCCCATCGTCTCCTCGAGCGGCGTCGTCGGGTCCGGCCGGTGCGAGTAGAAGATGTCGACGTAGTCCAGGCCCATCCGGCGCAGCGACTGGTCGAGCGAGCTGATCAGGTATTTGCGGGACCCCCACTCGCCGTACGGGCCGTCCCACATGTAGTAGCCGGCCTTGGTGGAGAT
>DASSUW010000379.1:0-12952 GCA_035706585.1 Solirubrobacteraceae bacterium
GTCGGGGTCGGCTCCGGCGTGGGGAGCGGCAGCGGCGGCAGCGGGAGCGGCGGCAGCGGCAGCGGCGGATCGAGCAGGCCCGTGATCCCCGGCGTGCTGCCGGTCCCGCTGGTCTTGTCCGTCGATGCGGCCGCCACGAGCTTGATCTGCTCGCAGCCGCTCGTCCGCTTGCGCACCGCGCGCTTGCTGAGCCCAGCCGCGGCGGTGGCCGTCACACGGTCCTTGCCGGGACCACACTTGATCGTGAAGTCCAGGCTGTCCGCCTGGACGGTCACGCGGTCCGCGCCACGCCCGGCCTTGACCCGGTCGACGCTGTCGGCAGTGATGCGATCGGCGCCCGCTCCGCCGAAGAGGCGGTCGGCACCGCCGCGGCCGTCGAGGACGTCCTTGCCCGCGCGGGCACGGATCGTGTCGGCGGCCGATGAACCGATCAGCCGGTCGTTCTTCGCGGTGCCCTTCATCACGTCGGCGAAGGCCGACGCAGGCAGTACGAGCAGGATGAAGACAGCGCACGGCAAGACAGCCGCACGCAGGCGCGCGAGCGCGTTGGGCATGGATGAATCTCCCTGAGAGCTTGGGTTGCTCCGCGGCATGCCCGCCGCCGCGCGGAGGTCTTGTTACTCGGACGGGTCGGCTTCCCTGGCCCCTGTCTCGGCCCGTCCGCGGCGCCTATTTACCCCATGTTGACCTGGACAAACAAACGTCGTATCAACAGCCGTCCAGTGCGCGCCGATTAAGGGCGCGTCAGCCGGCCGACAAAGGGTGCATCAGCGTGCCGTCAAGGAGAGACCGGCGCGTTCATGTCAGCGCCGATGCGGGACGGAGAGAGTGCCCGGTCGTAGACGCGGACCTCGTCGATCAGGCCGGCGAAGAACTCGCCACGGAGGCTGTTGCCGCCGATCCGCAGCTGGCCCGTGCTGGTCAGCAGCGTGCCCGCAGCCGGGCCGTTGGCGACCTCGGCGCCGTCCACGAACAGTCGCACCGTGCTGCCGTCCCACGTCATGGCGAGATGCGTCCAGGTGTTCACGCCGAGGGCCGGCGGGCCGGAGGCGCTGTGAAGCGCGCTCGTGACCACCTGAGCCGCGGGCGTGTCGGTCGCGCTGTTCGCGTACAGCGCGTACGGGAGGGCCGATGCCTGTTCCTTCATCACGACGCTGCGCCAGCTCGACAGGATCGTGGGCTTGACCCACGCCTCGATCGTCATCCCGGCGGAGAGGTTCAGCGCGGCGTCGCTGGGCACGCTGACCCAGTCGTCGACGCCGTCGAACGACAGGGCGCCGCCGAAGCGGCCGCCGGTCACGCGCGCGGCGCCGCTGACCGTGCCGTCATGACCGTCGATCGCATCCGTCGCCGTGGCGCCGGACGGCTCGTCGAACCCGTACGCCGCCACGACGCCGGTGTTGTGGACCTCGACGGCGACCGCGGACGACGTCGTCGCGTTGCCGCTCGCGTCCCGCGCCACCGCCGTCAGCGAATGCTGCCCGTCACGGGCCGTCGTCGTGTCCCAGGAGGCGGAGTACGGCGCCGCGGTGTCAGGGCTGCCGAGGTCGGCGCCGTCGAGCTTGAACTGGATGCTCGTCACGCCGACCGCGTCGGCGGCGTTGGCCGTCAGCGTGGCCGGCCCGACCAGCGACGCGCCGCCGGCGGGCGCGGTCAGCGACACCGTCGGAGCCGTCGTGTCACCGGTCACCACGGCCGTGGCCTGGTTCGAGGCCGGGCCGAGGTTGCCCGCCTTGTCGATCGCCTTCACGCGGTAGTAGTAGGTCCCGGCGGCGCGGCCCGTGTCGGTCCACGACGTGCCGCTCGGCACGCGCGCCACGCGGTTCGCGGCGCTCGGCGTGAAGCCCGCCGTCGTGGAGCGGTAGACGCGGTACTCGTCGACGCCGACGTTGTCGGTCGCCGCCGTCCAGTTGAGTGCGGCGCCGTCGGTGCGCGCCGTGGCGGCGAGGCCGCTGGGGGCGGACGGCGCTGCGGTGTCGCCGGCCGCATCGAGCTTGACGATCTGGCCCGTCGACGGCACGCCGTTGCCGTTGACGAGGAAGACCATGTACCAGCCGGGCGGAGCCACGTTCGCGTTGGCCGGCCCGCTGATCGTGAGTCCGTCGCCGGCGACGCTCTTGCCGAGCTCCATGTAGCGCTGGTCCATGTCGAGGTTGTGCGTCACCGACCCCATGCGGACGAGCGTGACCTTGGAGATCGACGCGGCGTCCGGGGTGTCGACGCTGAACGACTGGCCGTAGTGCAGCGTCTTGGGGGCGCTCGTCACGGTCGGCCGCGCGCCCTTGAACAGGTACGGCGGTGAGTAGATCTCGCCGCTCTCCTCGTTCTTGGCGTTGCCGAAGGCGCCGCCGCCGGCCAGCAGCACGCGGGCGTCGGGCAGCAGGATCGCCGACGAGTGGTACAGGCGCGGACGCCGGCTCGAGGCCATCGTCTTCCACGTGTTCGTGTCGGGATCCCACATCTCGGCCGGGAGCACGCCGGTGGTCTCGTCGATGCCGTCCGTCGTGGTCTGACCGCCGGTGGCGAGGACCTTGCCGTCGGGCAGCACGGTGAGCGTCTCGAACGACCGCCGGTACTTCATCGGCGCTGCCGACTGCCACGCCGGGTTCGCCACGTTCATGTCGATCGTGGCGGTCTGGTCGGTCGCCTGGCGCCCGGCGAACTCGGGATCGGACCACGTGCCGGCCTTGAGGATCTTGCCCGGCCGGTACTGGACGGCGCTGTGGCCGTCGATCGGGCTCATGCCGACGTTGGTCCACTGGCCCGTGCTGAGGTTCAGCGTCCGCGTCATGCGCTCGGGCCCGGCGTCGAACAGGCGGCCGTCCGGCAGCACGAACATGAACGGGTACAGCGGCATCGTCCGGCCCGCGCTCGGCATCGACGTCCACGTGTCGTTCGCCGGGTTGTAGATCTCCGGCACCGTGTCGGACGCGATCCGCAGCGGCACCTCGACGTTCTCGTTGTGCTGGTTGGTGAAGTTCGCGGCGTCACCGGAGATGACGAACACACGGCCGTCGGGAAGGCCGGTGACCGTCGGGTACCAGCGCGCCTGGGCCATGTCGGCGCCGCGCTGCCACGTCTCGGTCTGCGGGTTGAACAGGTTCGTGTCCTTGGTGCCCTCGTAGGCCTGGATGTGGCCGCCGGCGACGAGCAGGCGCCCGTCGGTCAGCTGGATATGGCCCGCGCAGAACAGGTTGCGACCGGTCGGGATGTCGTCGAACTGGCCGGTCCAGGGATCCCACAGATGCTCGGAGTTGACGGCCGCGTCGAAGCCGTCCCAGGCGGCGATCTTGCCGTTGTTCGTGAGCGCCAGGTGGACCGGCGTGAGCGGCCACTCCTGCGGTGCGGCGAACTTGCCGACGGCGTCGGGCGAGTTGTCGGCCGGCGGCTTCGGCGTCCCGGCGACGACGGGGCGATCCATGTCGTCGACGATCTCGTCGGTCGTCAGGCGGCGGTTGTAGACGCGCACCTCGTCGATGAGCCCGGAGAAGTGCTCGCCCCACAGGTTGTTGCCGCCGATCGTCAGCGGGCCGCTGCCGGCGGGCAGCTCGGCGTCCGTGAAGGCGGCCGACGAGACCTGCACGCCGTTGACGAAGAAGCGCAGGATGTGGCCGTCGTAGGTCGCGGCGAGGTGCATCCACTCGTTCGGGTCGAGCTCCTCGGCGTTCTCGATGCCGACGTCGCCGTTCAGTCCGGCGCGCACGCTCGCGTGATCGGAGTCGGTGTTCGCGTACAGCGCGTACGCCAGCCCGCCGTTGGCCTCCTTGAGCAGCACGGTGCGCCAGTCGGTGGTCTTGTCGGGCTTGACCCAGGCCTCGAGCGTCATGCCGTTCGTCAGCGCCAGCGCGCTGTCGTCGGGGACCGTCACGACGTCGTCGTCGCCGTCGAGCGAGAGCGCGCGGCCGAAGCGCCCGGCGTTGTCGCGCGTGGCGCCGCTGAGCGTGCCGTCGGTGCCGCCGGTCTCGTTGGCGGCGACCGTGCCGGCGGCTTCCTCGAAGCCGAACGAGGCGACCGGGTTCGAGCTGCCGGACGTGACCGTCCGGCCGCTGCGGGCGGCCGAGCTGGTGCCGCCGTGGCCGTCGAGCGCGCTGACCTCGACCTCGATCAGGTCGCCGGCATCGCCGTTGCCGGGCTGTGACAGATCGAGGTTGCGGCCCGTCGCGCCCGCGATCGCCGTGCCGTTCTTGAACCACTGGTACTGGTAGGTGATCGCATCGCTGTCGGCGTCGGAGAAGCCCGAGGGCGTGGCGGACATGATGTCGTTGGTCGCGGGCGCGGCGGGCTTGACCGACACGCTGCCCTGGACCGGCACGCTGTTGACGATCGACGTGTCGGCGGTGACTTCCTCACTGCTGGCGCCGAGCGGGTCGTGCGCGGTCACCTCGGCGCGGATCGTGTCGCCGCGGTCGCCGTTCCCCGCGGTCGCGAGGTTCAGCGTGCTCGCGGTCGCGCCGCTGATCGCGGTGCCGTTCTTCAGCCAGCGGTACGTGTAGGTGATCGCCTGGCCGTCGCGCTCCACGAAGCCGCTCGGCGTCGCCGTCAGCGTCTGATCGGTGCGGGCGGGGGAGGGCGCGACGTTCACGGTGCCGGGCACCGGCGCCGAGTTCGTGCCGGTGATCGTGCGGCTGACGCGCACGACCGGGCTCGTTCCGCCGTGGCCGTCGAGCGCGCGGACCTCGACGTCGATCTGGTCGCCGTTGTCGCCGTTGCCGGCGACCGACAGGTCGAGCGTGCGGCTCGTGGCGCCGGCGAGCGCGGTGCCGTTGCGGAACCACTGGTAGGCGTACGTGAGCTGGTCGCCGTCGATGTCGGCGAACCCGCTCGGCAGCGCGCGCACCACGTCGTTGGTGGCGGGCGGCGACGGCGCGATCGTGACGGTGCCGCTCGTCGGGTTCGTGTCGGCGACCGTCAGCGTCTTCACGACGCTGTCGCTGGCGGCGCCCTTGCCGTCGGTCGCGTAGACCTCGAGGCGGATCGTGTCGGCGCGGTCGCCGTTCCCGGCCAGGGCGAGGTTGAGCGTGTTCGAGGTGGCGCCGGCGATCGGCGTGCCGTTGCGCAGCCACTGGTAGTGATACGTGAGCGGGTCGCCGTCGGCGTCGCTGAAGCCGCTCACGGTCGCCGTCACGGTCTGGTCGGTGCGCGGCGACGCCGGCGTCACGGCGACGCTGCCGCCCTGCGGCGGGGCGTTCGTGCCGGCGCTGTAGGTGACGTTCACGCGCTGCAGCGTCGGGGTCGACACGCCGTCGCCGGTGAGCTGCGCGCGGTACTGGATGAAACGAGCGGCCGGGCTGGCGATCGCGCCGCCGGCGCCGATCGGCTGCCAGGCCGACCACGTGCCGTCAGGCGTCTTTGTCGCGCCGCTGCGGGTCGAGAACGTGACGCCGCTGCCGCCGGGCAGCGTGCGGTCGGCGGTCAGCGCGCCCCAGATGGCCGAGCCGGGCCCGCTGTCGAGCACGCGCGACGTGAATGTGCCGAGCGGCGCGTATGAGCCCTGGCGCAGCCAGTGCACCCGCACCGAGGCGCCGAACAGCCCGTAGTCGCTCACGATCGGCCGCATCGGCTGCTCGATCGTCACCGGATGGGTCGCCACCGCGCTGCCGTCGACGTAGTACTCGATCTGGTTCGTCCGCCACACGATGCGGAAGCGGTGGGGGGCGTTCAGCGTCACGCCCGGCAGCGGCGTCTCGACCGCGGTCGCCGGGTTGGCGCCGCTGGCGGCGTAGACGGCGAACGCGTCGCCCGGGTCGCCGGTCGTGAACGCGGCCAGCGGGTAGTCGCTGAAGTCGTTGGAGAAGCCGACGCCCTCGCCGTTGACCGGACGGAACGTGGCGCTGAACTCGAGCGTCCGCGTCCCCTCGAAGAACTCCGTCGGATACGCGACCGCCGAGTCGGCCCACAGCGAGCCGAGCGACGTGGACGTCGTGCCGCCGAGCGCCCACGCCTGCGACGACCACCCCGCAGGCAGACCGGAGCCCTCGAACTCCTCGCCGATCGTCGGCTGCAGCTGCACCTCGCCGTCGGCGGCGTCGAGCGTGCCGCCCGCGAGCGTGCTCGAGGCCGTGCCGGCGCCGAAGTCGCTCGTGCGGCTGTCGACGAGCGCGCCGGGCGGCGTCGAGAACGTGAGGATCGCGGACTGCCCGGCGTTGCCCGCCGCGTCGGTGGAGGAGACGCGGTACGAGTACGTCGTGCCGGGGCTCAGGTCCGACAGCTCGACGCTGTGGTCGCTGACCGGGGCGCTCTCGCTCACGTCCGTGCCGAGCGTGGACGTCCGGCCGTAGGACACCAGCGAGGTCGACGGCTCGTCGGTGCTCCACGTCACCGTCGCGCGGCCCTGGCCGTCGGGCGCCGCGGCGACCTGGGTGATCGCGGGCGCGCTCGTGTCGGCCGCGTACGTGGCCTGGTAGGAGCCGGCGGCCGCCTTGAACACCGCGTAGTCGACGCCCTTGACGTTGCGGTGCTTCCACGACACCGGCTGCCCGCCGCGCGTGAGGCCCGACAGCGGTCCGTCGGCCGACTGCGCCGGCAGCATCGCCTCGATGCCGCGCGCCTTGTCGTTCGTCACGACCGAGAACGTCAGGTGGCTGCCGTCGTAGGCGATGTTGCTGAACGAGGAGCCGTTGCGGCCGTCGATCCAGTCGAGCATCTGCGCCGAGCTGACGATCGGCACGCCGCGGTCCAGCGCCTCGGAGACCATGTCGTTGAGCTCGGTGTGGTCGCCGAGGTCGGAGTGCAGGATCGCGGTGAAGACGCCGTAGTAGCCGTTCGGCCCGAGCGCGTTGTCGAGCGCGCCGTCGAGCAGCGAGTGCATCTGACTCGTGGTCGGCAGGAACTCCTCGGCCTCGTCCGTGACCTGCGTCATCGCCTGGTAGACGTCGATCATCGTCCCGTCGAGGTCGGCGAACCGCTGCGGGAAGCCGGAGCCCGTCATCAGGCCGGCGCCGCGCGCGGTCATCCAGGCCGGCGGGCCGATGTAGTAGTAGTTCGTGTCGAAGCGGATGCCGTGCGCCCGCTCGACCTTCGGCTGCGACGCCCAGTCGCTCCACACGGTGCAGTGCGTGCGGTTGCTCACCGGCGCCCGTGCGCTCGGCCACGCCGCGGCGAACGCGTTCAGCTGCGTCGTGTAGTCGGCGGCGATCGACGTGGGCGTGTAGTTCTGGCAGCCGGTGCCGAAGTGCAGCGCGAGCTCGAAGCCGTCGTTCTGGTACGCGGCGACCTGGGCGTCGCTCATCGGCGTGTCGGGGTACATGTACGACGTCGCGCGCACGCATTCCCAGTCCGCCACCGAGCAGCCGGGCTTGTCGAAGGTCTTGAGCCGGTCGAGGTACTGCGGCGTATGGCCGGTCGCGTGGTCGTCGCCGGTCAGCACGAGCGCCGCCTTCTCGCCGCGTGGCAGGTACCAGAACCGCGGAAGCGGCGCCTTGTCGAGGTTCATCTGGGTGATCAGATTCGCCAGCAGTCGCTGCTGCTCGTCGGCCTGCGGCACGTCGAAGCGGTTCGGATCCACCCAGTCCGGCTGCGGGTCGTCGGCCTTGGCGCCGTAGAAGAGGTCGTCGGTGCGGATCGCGATCGGCAGCCCGTCGCGCTTCTGGCCCGCCCACGCCGGGTTGCCCTGGCGCGTCAGCACGACCGAGCGCGCGAGGTCGTACGTGAACGCGGCGGCCTGGCCGCCGCCGGTGCCGACGCCGCGCAGCGACACGGCCGGGTTCGCCGTGGCGGTCGACGCGCTCGAGTAGAGCGTCGCGATCGAGGTCGCGCCGTTGAGCGCATAGCGGTCGGCGGTGCCGTGGTACTGCATCGTCATCGACTCGATGCCGGCGCCGGCCGCGCTGCCCGTGTCGACCTTGATGTAGCCCTCGGGAAGCGTCGCCGCTGCGTCGGTCAGGCCGAGAAGCCCGGCGAGCTTCTTGTCGGGCTTCATCGCGATCAGGTTGCCCCCGGCCTGCACCCAGTTCGTGAGCAGCGTGACCTCGGCGTCCGACACCGTCGTGGTGGCGAGGATCACGGTCGTGTGACCGGTGAGGTTCGTCGCGGTGACCGGTCCCTCCACGGTCGCGAACGCGTTCAGGCCCTCCGAGCGCAGGATCTCCGCGTAGTAGTCGGAGAACTTGTTGCCCGGGTCGGTGACGACCAGGATCGGACCGCCCGGACCTTCGGACAGCGGCTGGGCGGCCGACGTGAACGTCCACGCCTTGTCGGCCGCGAGCGGATTCCCCGCCGCATCCGTGACGCCGCCGGCGCCGCCGTGCAGCGTCGCCGTGTAAGCGGTCGAGTACGCGAGCGTCCCGGTCGGATGCAGCTCCGCGGTCTTCGTCTGCGCGTCGTAGGAGGCCGTGGCCGCGACCGTCTGTCCCTGCTCGTTGGTCAGCGTGAACGCGCTGGGCGTGACCGAAGCCGGGTCGAGCGGCTCGTCGAACGTCGCCTTGACGGTCGCGGTGCGCGGCACGTCGATCGCGTTCGCGTCGGGGTTCGTCTCGATGACGTTCGGCCCGCGCGTGTCCGGCGGGATCGTGCGATCGAACGTGGCGTCGACCCAGTAGTTGGTCGCGTTGTAGGTCTCGTCCGGGAACGCGCTGGCACCGTACTTGTAGACGCCGTTGCCGCCGTCGACGCCGTTGGCGAGCGCGCGCATCGGGGCGCGGTCGACCCCGTTGTTCAGGCTCGCGGGCTCGAACGCGAAGTAGCCGAGGCTCGAGTGGTAGGACGCCACGTACGTCGTGTCCTTGGTGACGGCGACCGGGTTGGCGAGCTCGGCGGTCTGCCAGCCGGAGCTGGTCTCGTTGAGGTACGGCGCGCTGGCGAGCAGCGTTCCGTCGGCCGCCCACAGGTGGCCGACGTGGGTGCCCGTGTTGTTCGAGTGCTTGTAGAAGCGCAGCGCGGTGATGTAGCCGTCCTCGCTGGAGCGGAACTTGACGCCGAGCTCGAGCGCCTGGTCCTTGACGGCCTGCGTGCTCGCCGGCGCGGTCGAGCCGAAGATCGTGCACGGGCAGGCGGCGGGCGTGCTGAACGACCAGCTGTAGTCGGCTGGGAGCTGGTTGCCGACGAGGTCGGTGACGCCCGCCGTGCCGCTCTTGACCGTCGCCGTGTACGTCTTGCCGTACGCGAGATTGGCGGTCGGCGTCAGCGTCGCCTTGCGTGCGTCGGCGTCGAACGCGACCGTGCCCGCGACCGCGTTGCCGGCGTCGTCCTTGAGCACGATCGCACCGGTGTTGACGGTCAGCGGGTCGATCGGCTCGTCGAACGTGACCGAGACCTTGCTGTTCGGCGCGACGCCGGTGCCGTTCGCCGCCGGGCTCGTCGAGGCCACTCGCGGCGGGCGCGTGTCCGGCGGCTTGGTGCGCTCGAACGTGGCGTCGACCCAGTAGTTGGTCGCGTTGAACGTGTCCGTCGGGAACGCGCTCGCGCTGCCGTACTTGTAGACGCCGTTGGTCAGGCCCGGGGCGGTCAGCGGCGCCTGACCGGCAGGCATGCCGAAGTAGCCGGGGCTGAACGCGAAGCGCCCGTCAGCGGCGTGGTACGACGTGACGTAGACGGTGTCCTTGGTGATCGCGATCGGGATCGGCAGCTCCTCCGACTGCCAGCCCGAGGCCGTCTCGTTCGTGAACTCGATCTCGGCGAGCTGCTGGCCGTCGGCGGTCCACAGATGGCCGACGTGGCGGCCGGTGTTGTTGGGCTGCTTGTAGAAGCGCAGCGCGGTGATGAACCCGTCCTCGGAGGCCGTGAACTTCATGCCGACCTCGATCGGGTTGTCCGAGATCGCGTCGCCGAGCGGGCCCTCGGTCGGCCCGAAGACGGTGCACGGGCAGGCGCGCGGGCCGGTGTACGACCACGTCTTGTCGGCGGCCAGCGGATTGCCCGCCGCGTCGTTGACGCCGGAGGTGCCGCCCTTGACGGTCGCGGTCAGCGTCTGCCCGTACGGCGGATTCGCCGTCGGCGTCAGCGTCGCGGTCTTGCTGGAGGCGCTGTAGGCGACGGTCGCCGGCACCGGCGTGCCCGAGCCGTAGCTCAGCGTGAAGTTCGAGGCGGTGATGCTGGCGGGGTCCATCGCCTCGTCGAACGTGGCGGTGACCGCGGTCGAGACCGGGACGTCGGTCGCGCCGTCGGCCGGCGTGACGTCGCTGACCCGCGGCGGGCGCGTGTCCGGAGGCGGCGTGCGCTCGAACTTCGCGTCGACCCAGTAGTTCGTCGCCTGCCACGTCGAGGTGGGGAACCCGCTCGTCGAGCCGTAGCGGTAGACGCCGTTGCCTCCCGAGCTCGCATCGCTGGGCGCGATGAGCGGCGCGCTGCCGACGGCCGCGTCGAACCCGTGGGCGGTGCGCGCGTAGTGGCCCTGGCTCGAGTAGTAGGAGACGACGTACGTCGTGCCGGCGGTCACGGGGATCGCGTCGGCGAGCGCGGCCTCCTGCCAGCCCGACGCCGTCTCGTTCGTGAACTCGAGCTCGGCGAGCTGGGTCCCGGTGCTCGTCCACAGGTGGCCGACGTGCGTGCCCGTGTTGTTGGCCTGCTTGTAGAACCGCAGCGCGGTGATGTAGCCGTCCTCGGACGGGACGAACTTCATGCCGAGCTCGAGCGGCTGGTCGTCGGCGGCGTTCGAATCGGCCGGAGCGTCGCTGGCCGAGAACACCGTGCACGGGCACGGCGGGGACTGGGCCTGGGCGACGCCCGGCAGCAGGAAGACCAGCGCCAGGACCGTCGCGATAGGGAGCAGGCGCGCGAGGGGCATTAGATCAGCCAAGGCTACGGTCGGCCCGGGAAATCCGCGCCCGCCCTTCGGCTAGTCCTTGTGGGTTAGGTGCCTGCCCGCCCGGGCGCCGGAATTGGCGCGCTGACGCGCTTCGGGACGCTGACGCGGGCCGCGATCCACTCGATGCCGAGCGCGAGCCCGAACGCCGCCATCGGCACGAGCACGAGCTCGAGCCGGAACGCGCTGAAGACCGGGACGGCCACGACATAGGCGGCGCCGGCGACCGCGCCGGCCTTGAGCAGCGTCGTCACCGCGGAGCCGCGGGCGCCGCGGCCGAGCACGAACAGGAGCCCGACGCCGAGGAGCAGGTACGCGGCCGTGAACCACGCGCCGTCGCGGACCGCGCCGCCATCCGCCTGCAGCATGTCGACGATCGCGCCCGGATACTGGCTGAGCACCGAGCCCCACGAGGCGTCGGGGTCGGGCTGCGCGCCGTTGAGCATCATCGCCAGCAGCTCGCGCATCGGCATCGGGAACAGCGCCAGGACCGCGAGCGAGGCGGCCAGGCCGGTGCCGAGCATCCAGGCCGAGATCTTCGACCGCTGCGTGACGGCCAGCCAGCCGGCGGCCGCCACGAGCACGAGCGCGCTGTCGCGCGTGAACGCCAGCAGCAGCACTGCTGCGGCCCAGGCGAGCACCCACCGGCGGCCGCGCTCCAGCGCCAGGATGCCGGCCGCGAACGCCGCGGTCTCGAGCGCGAGGCCCCAACTGTCCGTGAGCGGGAAGCTCGAATGCTTGGTCAGCGCCGGCAACAGGACGGTGGCGAAGGCAACGGCCGCGGCGATCGGCAGCCGGAAGCGCAGGAGCAGGAACCCGAAGAT
This sequence comes from Solirubrobacteraceae bacterium, assembly GCA_035706585.1. Taxonomy (GTDB): domain Bacteria; phylum Actinomycetota; class Thermoleophilia; order Solirubrobacterales; family Solirubrobacteraceae; genus DASSUW01. The sequence continues at coordinate 11,563 of DASSUW010000379.1, forward strand.
CGCGAGGACCGCGGCGACGTATCCGGCCACGGACAGGTCGAGGATCGCGCGATCGCCGGCAACCGGGTCGAGCACGGCCGCGGCGGCCGGCACTGCGACGCGGCGCTCGTAGAACTGGGCGTTGTACGTGACCCACGCCGGGTCGCCCGTCCGCTCGGGGTCGATCCGGCGCAGCTCGGCCGCCAGCGGGCCCTGGAACGTCTCCTGCAGCGCCTCGGCGCGCGGCGTCCCCTGCAGCTCGAGCGAGCGGGCCTGGTAGAAGAGGCCGTCGGGCGTCCAGCGCACCGGATCGCTCAGCGTGTCGGACATCGAGAACAGCGCGGCGCACGCGAGGGCGAGCGCGACGAGCAGCGTGACGGCGGTCCTTCGCATTGCGAGCATCTTCGCGCGGCTGGCGCGTCCGGTACCTCCCCGGATGGCTAGCCTCGCGGGCGGTCCGCTGAGCTACCTTGCGCCAGGTGAGCAAGGCACAGCAGCACCCTCAGGCTCAAGTCGAGATTGATGTAGTCGTCGTCGCGTACCGCAGTGGCGACACGCTGCGCGGCTGCGTCGAGCCGCTCGCGGCGCTGCCGCACATCCGTGTGACGGTGGTCGACAACGCATGTCCCGAGGACTCGACGAAGGCGGTCTCCGACCTCGGCGTCGAGATCGTGCGCTCGGGGCGCAACGGCGGGTTCTCGTACGGCTGCAACGTCGGCGCCGCCCGCGGGTCCGCGCCGTACGTGCTGTTCCTCAACCCCGACGCACGCATCGACGAGGCGGCGCTGGGCCGGCTCGTCGCCGTCCTGCGCGACGATCGCACGGCCGCACTCGCGGCGCCGCGGATCCTCGACGAGGACGGCTCGCTCTCATACAGCCTGCGCCGGTTCCCGCGGCTGCGGTCGACGTACGCCCAGGCCCTCTTCCTGCACCGCCTGTGGCCGCTCGCCGCGTGGACCGACGAGCTGGTCCGCGACCACGCCGCGTACGAGCGCCCCGGCACGCCCGAATGGGTCTCCGGCGCCTGCATGCTCGTCCGCCGGTCGGCGCTCGCCGCGATCGGCGGCTGGGACGAGCGCTTCTTCCTCTATTGCGAGGACACGGACCTGTGCGCGCGCCTCTGGGACGCCGGCTACGCCGTCCGCTTCGAGCCGGCCGCCGAGGTCCGGCACGTCGGCGGCGCCTCCTCGGCCGTGGGCGAGACGCAGGCGATCGCCGCCCGCAGCCGCGTGCTGTACGCCGCCAAGCACCTGCGCCCGGTCCCGGCCCGGCTCGAGGGGCTCGGCGTCGCGCTCAGCGAGGCCACCCACGTGATGAGCTCGGTGACGCGGCCCGCGTCGCGCCGCGGCCATGCGCAGGCCCTGCGCGCCGCGCTGGCGGCTTGAAGAGCCGTCAGAGCGCGCCGTTGAAC
>DASSUW010000380.1:0-4535 GCA_035706585.1 Solirubrobacteraceae bacterium
CGCCCGCGCCCACCGAAAGGGGTCTCACCCCTTCATGCATTGTCGATCGCGAAACGTGGAGTTTGAACAGCTATGTCCCATGCCATCACCAAGCGGCAGCTGCGCGAGCAGCGGCGTGCCGCGCGTCAGGCCGCCGAGGCGGCCGAGAAGGCGCGCGCGGCGCGCAAGCGGCGGTTGCTCCAGCTCGGCGGCGTCGCCGGGCTGGCCGCCGTCGTCCTGGTCGTCGTGATCGCGGTCTCGGGCGGCAGCAGCACGCCGAGCGCGCAGCCCGGCCTGTTCCGCGGCATCCCCGAGAGCAACGGCGTGCTCGGCCAGGCCGACGCTCCCGTGACCGTGACCGAGTACCTGGACCTGCAGTGCCCGATCTGCGCGAACGCCTCGCGCACCGTGCTGCCGGACGTCGTCGACAACTACGTGCGGACCGGCAAGGTCAAGCTGCAGGCCCGCACGCTTCACTTCATCGGCGCGGACTCGGTGCGCGCCGCGCGCGTGGCCGCCGGCGCCGCGCAGCAGGGCGCCCTGTGGCCGTTCCTGGAGGCGTTCTACGCCAAGCAGGGCACCGAGAACTCGGGCTACGTGACCGACGACTTCCTGCGCGACGTCGCCGCCGACGCCGGCGTGGACGGCGATGCGGCGCTCGCGTACGCCGACACCGCCGCCGCCGAGCGCCCGCTCGTGAAGGCCAACGAGGACGCGGCGCGGCTGAAGATCGACGGGACGCCGACGTTCACGGTGCAGCGCGGCGACGGCCCCGTGAAGGTGGTGAGCGCCGATCAGCTCACGGCCGAGCTCGCCGGGCAGCGATAGCGTGCCCGGCGATGACGGACCGCCCGCCGAACATCCTGTACCTGCATTCGCACGACACCGGGCGCTACCTGGAGCCCTACGGCTACCCGGTGCCGACGCCCAACATCGTGCAGCTCGCGAACCAGGGGATCGTGTTCCGCGAGGCGTTCTGCGCCGTCCCCACGTGCTCGGGGAGCCGGGCCGCGCTGCTCACGGGCCAGTACGGCCACAACAACGGCATGCTCGGCCTGGCCCACCGCGGCTGGGTCCTCAACGACTACGGGCAGCACGTGGTGCACACGCTGCGGGACGCCGGCTACTGGTCGGCCATGATCGGCGAGCAGCACATCGCCAAGCGGCCGGACGTGATCGGCTACGACCGCGTCGTCAAGGTGGAGACGACGCACGTCGAGTCGGTCGCGCCGATCGCGATCGAGCTGATCGCCGGTGGCCCGCCGGAGCCGTGGTTCTTGTCGGTCGGCTTCTTCGAGACCCACCGCGAGTTCTTCGCGCCGTCGTCGGTCGGCGACGTCCTGTACTCGCGGCCGCCCGACAACATCCCCGACCATCCGGACACGCGCCGCGACATGGCGGCGTACAAGGCGAGCGCTCGGTCGCTGGACCAGGGCGTGGGCGCGGTCTTGCAGGCGCTCGACCAGTACGGGCTCGTCGACACCACGCTCGTCGTCTTCACGACCGACCACGGGCTCGCGTTCCCGGGCGCGAAGGCGACGCTGTTCGACCGCGGGATCGGCGTCACGCTGATCATCCGCGGCCCGGGCGGCTTCGACGGCGGCCGCGTGGTCGACGCCCTGGTCTCGCACCTGGACATCTACCCGACGCTGTGCGACCTCGCCGGGATCGACCGCCCGGCGTTCCTGCAGGGCGAGTCGCTCCTGCCGCTGGCCAACCGGCAGGCGGGCGAGATCCGCGACCACCTGTTCGCGGAGGCGACGTTCCACGCCGCCTACGAGCCGCAGCGCGCGGTCCGCACGCAGCGCCACAAGTACATCCGGCGCTTCGGCGACCGCGCCCTGCCGGTGCTCGCGAACACCGACGACGGCCCGAGCAAGGACCTGCTGCTGGCGCGCGGCTGGGGCGAGCGGCCGATCGCGTTCGAGCAGCTCTACGACGTGTCGCTGGATCCGAGCGAGGCGCACAACCTGATCGACGATCCCGCGTACGCCGGCGTGCGCCGGGACCTGACCGACCGGCTCGAGCGCTGGATGCGCGAGACCGGCGATCCGCTGCTCGACGGCCCGGTCGCGCCGCCGCCCGGGGCCGAGATCAACACGCCCGACCAGCGCTCGCCCGCCGAGCCGACGTCGACCGTCTGAGCAATACCTCTCCCTCGAGCGGCCATGTGCCGATATTGGGGGAAATGGCTTCAAGCGGAACCTGGCTGTGTCCCACTCCTCTGCATCGCGAGCGGCTGCTCGAGATGGAGGACAGGATCAAGCGCGCGCGAGCGATCATGTACGGCTCGCTCGCGATCGCGTTCCTGATCGGCATCCCGTGGATCGGGGCCTGGACGCTGATTCCGCTCGCGGCGTCGATGATCGCCTACTCGCTGCTGCGGCCGCGGATCGCGACCAGCGACAAGCCCGAGTACGTGGTGGCGGCGACCGTCGTCAACGCCCAGGTGCTGATCGGCATCGGCATCGCGCTCAGCGGCGGCCCGCACAGCCCGACGATCACCATGTTGCTGCTGCCGATCGTCACGCTCCCCGCGCGCTTCTCGCCGCGCGGCGTGCACGCCGGGCTCGCCATCACGGTCGTGATCCTGCTGGCCACGACCATCGGCGTCGACCCGCAGGGGTTCGTCGACGACCCGACCTACACGGTCGTCGGCCTCGCCTGCTGCGCCGGCCTCGCCGCGTTCGCGGAGACGCTGATGCGCGCCGAGATGGAGCAGCGCTCGGAGGCCGTGCTCGATCCGCTGACCGGCCTGCTCAACCGCAAGGCGCTCGGCCCGCGGTTCGAGGAGATCGCCCAGCAGGCCGCGCTCACCGGCGCGCCGATCTGCCTGATCGCGGCCGACCTGGACCACTTCAAGCGCGTCAACGACGAGTACGGCCACGACCGCGGCGACGCCGTCCTCAAGGACTCCGCGTACATCCTGCGCAAGCACCTGCGGTCGTTCGAGCTGATCTACCGGCTGGGCGGCGAGGAGTTTCTGATCGTGCTGCCGGGCGTCGGTCTCGTCGAGGGCCGCGCGATCGCCGAGCGGGTCCGCGGCGGCCTCGAGGACGCGCGCCCCGGCGGCCTGGCGGTGACGATGTCGCTCGGCGTGGCGAGCGCCAACGGCCACGCGGTCGCGTTCGAGCCGCTGTTCCGCGCTGCCGACACCGCGCTCTACGACGCCAAGCGCGCCGGCCGCAACCGCGTCGTCGCGGCCGGTGACGCCGGACCGGTCCCGCTGGCGGCCTAGCGGCCGCCGACGGTCGCGGTGAGGCCCGCCTCGGCGGCCGCGTCCCACGTCGCGGCGACGCGCTCCGCCGCCAGCTTCTCCTCGCCGAGGATGCGCTCGGCGACGGCGGCCGTGTCGGCGTCGTTCGCCCGCCGCGCGGTGCGCATGAGCAGCTCGTAGGCGCCGGTCTCCAGCGCCTCGAACGCGTACGCGAAGCCGGCGAGCTTGGCCGGCGTGTCGGGCTGGGCCTTGAAGAACGTGCCGATGTTCAACGCGCCGGCGCGCATGGCGCCCGCCTGGAACCGGGACGGCCCGGCGCCGTGCGCGGCGAGCCGCTCGTCGATCAGCCGCTGGTGCTCGCGCGTCTGCTCCAGGTGCTCGCGGAAGACGCCGGCGAGCGCGTCGAGCCCCGCGATCTGCGGCCCGCTCTCGAGCAGCTGGATCGCCTGCCCCTCCAGCGCGTGCGCGTCGCGCAGGTACTTGACGAGGTCCTTCTCGATCGCCTCGGCGCCCTTCTCGCGCAGCGACGCCTCCACCGCGCGATCCCACATCGCGGCGATCCGGTCGGCCATCGCGCGCTCCTGGGCGCCGATCTCCTCGGCCATCGCCCGCACCGGCTCGTCGTGCCCGCGGGTCGCGATCCGCCGCAACAGCTCGTAGGCGGCGAGCTCCATGTGCTCGTACGAGTACGCGTGCATCGCCAGCTTGCCCGGCGTGTCCGGGTTGACCCTGGCGAACAGGATCATGCCCCAGCCGCCGACGCGGCCCGCCACGTCCTTGACCGTCGACGGCTTCGCGCCGCGCGTCTCCAGCTGCGCGCGCACGAGCCGCTCGTGCTGCTCGGTTTCCGCCTGGTGCTCGGCGAAGATGCGCTGGAGCTCGGGATCGGCCGCCACTCGCGGCGCCAGCTTCAGCTGAGCGAGCGCCTGCTCCTCGATCGAGTGGACGTCGGTGAGGTACTTGGTGATCTGCTCTTCGATCGTGTCCGCGGTCATGGATGGGTACTACCCACTGGCCACGGTCAGAGCCATGACGGGCTGCGGGGAAGCCTCTTCAGGCGTGCAGCGTGAGCGTCGCGACGCCGCGCAGGTCCGCGACCACGCGATCGCGGATCTCCGCGAAGCGCATCAGCACCCCCGTGCAGCCGCGGCAGCGCACGACGACGCCGGGGCCGTTCGCGTAGACGGTCGCGGCGGCGAGCGGATCCTCGTGGCCGCAGCTCGAGCAGCGCACGAGCGCCGTGGTCGCCTCCAGCGCGAACACCTCGGCCAGCACGCCGGCGGCCGCGTTGCCGTCCAGCCGCAGGTCGGTCTCGTCCATGGTCAGCCTCCTGTCGCGC
>DASSUW010000381.1:0-8482 GCA_035706585.1 Solirubrobacteraceae bacterium
CCGACGCGGGCGCCGGCGCCGAGCAGCGGCAGGCGGACCTCGCGCAGCAGCTCGTCGGCCGCCAGCGCGGTCACGAACGAGTACTGGAGGAAGTCCTCGGCGCCGACGATGCGGTCGCCACGCGCGCTGTCGAGCACCATCTGCGCCGACAGCGTCACCGCCAGCAGGCACCACTCGGCGGCCGGGTCGGCGTGCGCGAGGCTGCCGCCGAACGTGCCGCGCTCGCGGATCGGCAGGTGGCCGACGTGGCGGGCCGCACGCGCCAGCAGCGTGCCGACCGGGTCGTCGACGACCGGGCGCGCGAGCGCCGCGTGGCGGACCAGCGTCCCGACTCGCAGCTCCCCGTCGGCGACGGTGATGCCGGCGAGGCCGCGCACGCGGTTGACGTCGACCAGCACGTCGGGCCGGGCGAGCCGGAAGCTCATCATCGGGACGAGGCTCTGGCCGCCGGCCAGGACCTTCGCGTCGTCGCCGTGGTGACCCAGCAGGTCCAGCGTCTCGGCGACGGTGGCCGGACGCTCGTAGCGGAAGCTCGAGGGCTTCATCAGACCGTGCTCGTCGCGCGGGCGCCCCACGCCGCCCGCAGGTCGGAGAGGCTGATGACCTGTCCCATGCGCTGGCGGATGTCCGCGAGCGCGGTCTCGTGCTCGAGCGGCGTGGCGGCCGCCACGCAGTCCTCCACGACGACAGGGACGAAGCCGTCCTGGACGGCGTCGCGGGACGTCGCGTGGATGCAGACGTTCGTCTGCACGCCCGCCAGCAGCAGGTGCGAGGCGCCGCGCGCCTGCATGACCAGCCGCAGCGGGGTGTACGCGAACGCCGAGTAGCGGTGCTTGACGAGCACGAGCTCGTCGTCCTGCGGCTCGATGCCGTACGGCTCGGCGCCCCAGCTCCCGCGCGCGACGACCGGCAGCCGGGCGATGTCGAGGATCTCACCGCCGCGCCCACGCGCGCTCCAGGCCGGCGCGTCGGTCCACTCGGAGTGCACGACGTGCACGTGCACGCGCGGGACGCCGGCCGCGCGTGCCAGTGCGAGCAGCCGCTCGATGTTCGGGAGCGCGGCGCGCGCGCCGGACGTGTCCTGGCCGAGGCGCGCGATCGCCCCCTGTTCGTGGCAGAAGTCGTTCTGGAAGTCGACGAGCGCGACGAGGCAGCGCCCCGGGTGGGGCACTGCGCTCGTCGCGTTGCCGGCGTTCGTCATGACGCGAGTCAGCGGCCGATCAGTCCTGGTTGATCTCGTCCCTGTACTCGTCCGGGAACACCTTCGCGAGATCCTGCGGCGTGGCGATGTCGTCGGCCGCCAGGCTCGTCTGGACCAGGTCGTAGCTCTCCTGCGGGATGTGGTCGGTGTAGTGCTCGGCGCCCTCGGGCACCTCGTAGCTGTCGAGCACCGACTCCATGAACGCGTCGCGGACCTTCTCGTCCTCGCACTCCTCCGGGACCTGCTTGCACGCGATGTCGAGCGCCTCGTCCGGGTTCTCGACCGCGAACTCGGAGCCCTTGCGATAGCAGCGCGCGATCTTGATCGCGACGTCGCGGTCCTCGGGGTTCTGCAGCGTGTCCTCCATCACCGCCACCTCGGTGGTCGGGACGGTCTGGAACTTCTCCGCGACGATCTCGCGCGGCTCCAGGCCCGCGGCGATCATGCCCGCGATGTCGTTGTTCGCGCCCGCGTAGGCGGCGATCTTGCCGGACTGGAGCGCGTTCAGCGCCGCCGGACCGCCCTCGCCGACGACCGCGAGCTCGACGTCATCGCCCTCCGTGAGCCCGGCGTCCGCGATCGAGGCCTTGACGAGCGGGATCTCGCCGCCGCCGAGGTCGGTCACGCCGAGCTTCTTGCCCTTCAGGTCGGCGACCGTCTGGACGTCGGAGTCCGCCGGCACGACGATCGTGAAGATGCCGCGCCCGCCGACCTGGGCGATGCCGCGCACCGGCCGGCCCGTCGCGTTGGCGATCAGGATGTTGTCGGCGCCGGTCTGGCCGAACTTCACGTTGCCGGCGATCAGCTGCTGCACGACGTAGTCGGAGCCGTTGGACGGGACCGTCTCGACCTCGAGCCCCTCGTCGGCGAAGCAGCCGTCCTTGGCGATCAGCAGCCCGAGGAAGCTGATCGAGTCCTGGTAGGGCAGCAGGTACTGGACCTTCTGCAGCTCACCGCCGCCGGCGGCGCCGCCCCCGCCGCCCCCGTCGTCGTCGTCGCCGCAGGCCACGACGCCGAGCGCCAGCGCGAACGCTCCCAGTACCGCTGCCAGGCGCAAGGCCTTCGAGCGTCTAGTCACTTCGATGCGCTCCTTTCACGAGCCCTCTCCCCAGATGCCGCTGATCGCGGCGATGATTCCGACGTTAAGCGAGGCCGGCACGCGGTCCTCCGAGATAGGGGGGATCCACCTGCGGCAGCGGGTTTTCATCGAGCCTGTAGGCGGTGGGCGAGCCAGTCCGCCATCCGCGGCCGGACGCGATGGGCGAGCTCGTGGCAGCAGTGGTCGCCGTCGGGCTCGACGTTGATGTCGAGCTCGGCGTTCACGGCCGCGGCTCGCAGCCGGTCGACATGGCCGACCGAGAAGATGTCGTCGTGCGCGCCGTGCAGCACGTACGTCGGGCAGCGCAGGTCGGCGATCACGTCCGAGAGGTCGATCGCCTCGTCGAGCAGCCGGCGCGCGGCGTCGTGGTCGGCCAGGCCGGTCACGTACACGAACCCGTCCTGCAGCTCGGGCTTCATCTGGTCGAACTCGGAGAGGTCGTAGCACGCGCCCCATGCGACCGCCGCGCGCAGGCGCGGGTCGGCCGCCGCCGACCGCGGCGCGTAGTAGCCGCCGAGGCTGCGGCCGAGCACGCCGATCCGGTCGCCGTCGATCTCGTCGCGCTCCTGGAGGTAGTCGACGACGCGGCTCGTGTAGCGCTCGAAGCGCGGCTCGAGCCCGATCGCCGGGAACAGCTCGCCCTGGCCGGGGCCGTCGAACGCGAACGTCGCCAGGCCGCGGGCAAGGCACAGCTCCTCGAACAGCCGGCTCTCCTCCTTCGTGCTCTCCAGGCCGCCGATCAGCACGACGCACGGGAACGGCGCCGTGCCGCGGGCCGGGAGCCGGAGGTAGGCCGGGATCGTCACATCGCCGAACGGAATGTCGACGCGCTCGGCCGGCGGATCCAGATGCTCGGCCGCGCGCCGGTACAAGTCGACCTTGCGGTTCTGGCCGGCCTGGCGGATGTCGGCTTCCTTCCACCAGATGTACTGCGCGTAGTGCGCGCACAGCGACGCCGTCCACAGGAGCCCGCCGCCGGTGATCGTGCTGCCCTCGCCGAGCGCCTCCTCGCCGCGCCGCTCGTAGTCGTCGCAGCGCTCCATCCAGTAGCCGTACCAGTCGTCGAGCGAGACCTCGGCGGCGCGCTCGACGTCGTCGAGCGCAAGCCCGTCGGCCACCATCCGATGCCGCGTGTGTCGGGAGGTCAGGACGGCCATCGTGATACGTACGCCAGGCTAAACCGGACCGCGGGCGCGGGTCCAAGACGAAATGCCGACGCGTGGCATAGGCGTTCCTTATGCGCGTTCGCCGCAGACGCGCAGCACGGTCGCGGCGTAGATCCGCGCGGCGGAGGTGAGGGCGTCGACGTCGATCGCGAACTTGCCGCCCGCCGTGCTCGCGCCGGGGCCGTAGATGATCGTCGGGATGCCGGCCTCGATGAAGACGTTGCTGTCACGCCACATGCTCGTGTGCGGAACCATCGGCTCGGCCGGCTCGGAGCCGAGGATCTCGCGGTGCGCGGCGGTGACCGCGTCGACGAGCGGCTCCACCCCGGTGGCCTGGTGGCCGCGCCGGTACAGGAACGGCTCGACGACGGCGGGGACGCCGGTCTCGGCGACGACCGCCGCCACCTCGCGCTCGACGTCTCCCGGCCGCTGGTCGGGGTTGAGCCGGATGTCGAGGTACAGGTCGCAGGCGGCGGGGGTCTTGGTGACCTTGTGGGGCAGCCCGCCGCGGATCGCGTTGATGCTCGCCTTCGGGACGACGACGCCGCCGTCCCCGCGCCAGGTGTGCTCGCGCTCGTAGCGCGCGCTCCAGCGCTCGAGCGCCGCGGTGACGGCCGCCGCGCGCACGACGGCGCTCGGCGCCTCCGTCAGCTCGTCCGGCTTGGCGACGTAGGGCGTGTACACCGGCGGGTCGGCGCCGAGCACGCGGATCTTCAGGAACAGCTTGCCGGCCTCGACCCAGTTCAGCGAGAAGCCGGTCCCCTCGGCGACGATCGCGTAGTCGGCCGTGTAGCCGCGCGCGACGAGGAAGCGCGCACCGATGTCCTTGCTGACGTGCTCGGGCCCCGCGAACTCGTCGACCGGCTCGACGCTGATCTCGCCGACGACCATCGTGAGCAGCAGGTCGCCGGCAAGCCGGACGCCCGCCTCCTTGATCGCCTTGGCGGCGATCATCCAGCTCGCCATCATGCCCTTGTTGTTCACGACGCCGTTGCCGTACAGGCGGTCGCCTTCCCGCCACGCCTCGTGGTAGATGCGATCGGCGGCGTTGGGCGTCGTGAGCAGGTCGTCGGCGGCGATGCTCGTGTCCATGTGGCTGTTGAGCAGCAGGCTCGTGCCGCCGCCCGCGCCGCGCACGCGCGCGGCGATGTTGGCGCGCTCGGGAAGCAGCCCGACGCGCCGCGGCTCGAACGCGTGCTCGCGCAGCCAGCCCTCGATCGCCCGCCCCACCGCCTCCTCCTGGCCGGTCGGGCTGTCGATGTTCGCCAGCGCGAGCGCGAGGTCGACGACCTCGGCGTCGTCGATCCGGTCCAGGACACTCTGCAGCGTGGTCATCGGAACGCGTTCACCCCCGTCACGGCGGCGCCCAGCGAGAGCGCGTGGACCTCGGCGGTGCCCTCGTACGTGAGCACCGACTCGAGGTTGTTCATGTGCCGCATCACCGGGTACTCGAGCGTGATCCCGTTCGCGCCGAGCACCGTGCGCGCCTCGGCCGCCACCCGGCGCGCCGCATTGACGTTGGCGAGCTTGCCGAGGCTGACGTGCTCGGGGCGGATGCGGCCGTCGTCTTTCATGCGCCCGAGGTGGAGCGCCAGCACGGTGCCGCGGCCGACCTCGACGACCATGTCGGCGAGCTTGGCCTGCGTGAGCTGGAAGCCGGCGATCGGCCGCCCGAACTGGGTGCGCGTGGTGCTGTACTCCAGCGCCGCCTGGTAGCAGGCGCGGGCCGCGCCGATCGCGCCCCAGACGATGCCGTAGCGCGCCTCGTTCAGGCACGCCAGCGGGCCGCGCAGGCCCTCGGCCTGCGGCAGGATCGCGTCCGCCGGCAGGCGGCAGTCGTCGAGGATCAGCTCGGACGTGACCGACGCGCGGAGCGAGAGCTTGCCGTGGATGTCCTGGGTCGAGAAGCCGGGCGTGTCGGTCGGCACGACGAAGCCGCGCACGCCCTCGTCGGTCGCGGCCCAGACGATCGCGACGTCGGCCACGGAGCCGTTCGTGATCCACATCTTGGTGCCGTTGAGGATCCAGTCCGCGCCGTCGCGGCGCGCCGTCGTGCGCATCGAGCCGGGGTCGCTGCCGGAGTCCGGCTCGGTGAGGCCGAAGCAGCCGATCAGCTCGCCCTCGGCCATCGCCGGCAGCCAGCGCTCCTTCTGCTCCTCCGATCCCCAGCGCCAGATCGCGAACATGGCGAGCGAGCCCTGGACCGACACGAGGCTGCGCAGGCCGCTGTCGGCCGCCTCGAGCTCCAGACACACCAAGCCGTAGGCGACCGCGCTCGCGCCGGCGCAGCCGTAGCCGCGCAGGTGCATCCCGAGCAGCCCGAGCGAGCCGAGCTCGCGCGCGATCTCGCGCGACGGCAGCTCGCCGCGATCGAACCAGCCGCCGACCTCCGGCAGCAGCCGGTCGCCGACGAACCGCCGGACGGTGTCGCGGATGTCGACCTCGTCGGGCTCGAGCGCCGCGTCGACCTCGAGGAAGTCGAGCGGGCGCGGGGCTGTGCGCGCGCCGGCCACCCGTCAGGGCTGGTCCATCAGCGCCTTGCGCTGCGCGCCGTCGATCGGGACGTGGGCGCCGTTGATGAAGCTCGCGCGCGACGAGGCGAGGAAGACGACGAGGTCGGCGACCTCCTCGGCCGTGCAGATCCGGCCCAGCGGGATCGACGCCTCGACGAGCTTGCGCGCCTCGCCCTGGCTGATGCCGCGGCCGGCGGCGATCGCCTTCTCGAGCAGGTCCCAGCGGTCGGTGTCGACCGGGCCGGGGTTCACCGTGTTGACGCGCACCCCGTGCTTGCCGTACTGCTCGGCGATCGCGGCGGCGAAGTTCTGGTCGGCGGCGTTGGCCGCGCCGGCGGTCACCTCGAAGTGGATCGGCTTGAGCCCGTCGTTGCCGACGACCAGCACGACGCTGCCGCTGCCGCGCTCGCGCATGTGCGGAAGCACCGCGCGGCACGCCCGCACGTAGCCCATCAGCTTCAGGTGCAGCGACGAGTACCACTGCTCCTCGTCGAGGTCCTCGAGGGACCCGCCCGGCGACGCGCCCGCGCAGGTGACGAGCACGTCGATGCGACCGAAGCGGTCGAGCGTCTCGGCGACCACGCGCTCGACGTCCTCGGTGCTGGTCATGTCGCCGGTCGTGCCGAACGTCTCGCCGTCGCCGGCGGCGCCGATCTCCGCGAGCGCCGCCTCGACGCCGTCGCCGTCGCGCGCGGCGATGGCGATGTTGCAGCCCTCGGCGGCGAACAGCTTGGCGGACGCGAGTCCGATGCCCTTGCTGCCGCCGGTGATGAGCACGACCTCGCCGTTGAATCCAAGCTCCATCCGATCCTCCCTACGGGCACACTGACTCGACTCCACGCGAGCGCGGTGCAGGCTAGGTGCGCTCCGGGGGTCCAGTCAAAGACGAATCACGCGGGCCGCGGATAGGCTCCATCTATGACGCTGCGCCAGCTCGCCTACCTGATCGCCGTCGCCGACATGGGCTCGTTCACGGCGGCCGCGCGCCGGATGCACGTGTCGCAGCCCTCGCTGTCGCAGCAGATCAGGGCGCTCGAGGCCGAGCTCGGGGGCCCGCTGCTCGACCGGCCGCCGCGCCCCGTTCAGCTCACCGCCGCCGGCCGCGCGTTCGTCGCGGAGGGGCGCACGGCGCTGACCGCCGCGCGCCGCGCGGCCGATGCCGCGCGCGCAACGATCGGCCTCGACGTGCGCGAGCTGCGCGTGGCCACGGTGCGCTCGCTCGCCGTCTCGCAGCTGCCGGCGGCGATCAAGCGCTGGCAGGCGAGCCATCCGGGTCTGACCGTGCACCTGAAGGAGTACGCCCACCGCACGCTCGTCGCCGAGTCGGTGCTCGACGGGACGAGCGAGCTCGGCATCGCGCCGCGGCCGGCGTCCTGGCCGGGTGTCGCGACCCGGCTCGGCTGGGACGAGCTCGTCGTCGTGCTCCCCGACTCGGATCCGCAGCTGACCGAGACGGCCGTCCGGCTGGCGTCACTGGCCGGGCGCGACTGGGTGCTGTTCGAGCCCGGCCACGGGCTCGCCGGGATCGCCGGATGGGCGTTCATGAAGGCCGGCTTCCGGCCCCGCGGCGTGGCCTACACGGCGCAGGTCGAGGCGGCCGCGCAACTCGCCGCCGCCGGCGTGGGCCCGGCGCTGATGCCGGTCAAGGCGGTGCCCGCGGAGTTCCGCCAGAACATGCGCCAGCTCGACCCGCCGGTGGTCTGGGAGATCAGCGCGTTCGCCGCCCTCAGCGAGTGGTCGCCCCAGCACGCCAAGCTGCTCGAGGTCCTGCGCGGCGCCGGTTGGGAACGGCGCCGCCCCAGGACAGCGATCCAGGTCAAGCTCGAGCAGGCCGCCGAGATCGAGTCCGGCGACGCGCGCGAGCTGTGACGGCGGTCACCCGCTGCTGACCGGCGCGAGAACCTCCTCCTCGATCTCCTGGGCCTCGGGACTCGCCACGAGATCGGTCACGTCGACCGGTTCGGAGAGCGTGCCCGCCTCCGCGAGCGTGTCCGCGGTCGTCTGCCAGCCCTCCTGGTAGAGCGACCCGATCGGGGCTCCCTCCTCGGCCGGCTGGAGGTACTTGGCCGTGTCCTCCATGAGGATCGTCGCGGCGTCCATCGCCTCGCACTCCTCGGGGACGACCTTGCAGCCGATCTCGAGCGCCTTGTCGGGGTTCTCGATCGTGAACTTCGAGCCGCGCGCCCACGCCCGGGCGATGCCCTCGACGACCTTGCGCTTCTCCTCGTCCTGGAGCACGTCCTCACGCGTCACGAAGCAGTCGCCCGGCGTGCCGTTGAACTTCTCCGGCGTGATGTCGCGGAACTCGATCCCCGCGGCCTGGAGCGGCGCGATGTCCGAGTAGCCCGACGCGTACGCATCGACGGTCCCGTCCTCGATCGCGGCCTGGCTCTGCGGCCCGGCGGCGCCGATCGGCAACAACTTGACGTCGTTCGTGATGCCCGCGTCCCCGAGCGAAGCGTTGACCAGCGGCTCCTCGCCGCCACCCTTCTCGGTGAAGCCG
>DASSUW010000382.1:0-2903 GCA_035706585.1 Solirubrobacteraceae bacterium
GAGCGCGTCGGCCTCCGCGCGCGTGTAAATGGGGCCGATCGGCTCCCGCACACGAGCACGATCGTCGACGCCACCGTGCTCACCGTGATCGCCTCGATCATCCTGCACGGACTCAGTGCCGGCCCACTGACCGAGCGCTACACGCGCGCCCTGCGCCGCCGGCGGCGCGCACGGGTGTCGAGACCGCCGAGACGCGCGTGCGCGTACCGGTCGCGGCGCGCACGGTGGGCGCGGCGATGACGGCTACGAGGCGCGGCGGCGACACATCTGCCAGGTTTCGGCCATGAGGCCCCAGTGAGCGGACTCGCACGACGCATCGTGTTGGCGCCGGTCGTCCTCGTCGCCGTGGCCGTCCTCCTCTACGGCAGCCTGCGGATCCTCCGGCCGGACCTCTATCCCGGCGACCCGCTGGTGAGCGGGATCGTGCATGACGTCGATCGGGCGCTGCTGCACCTCGACCTCGGCTGTGCGCCGCCCGGCGGACCTGGCTCGGGCGCGAGGCCCAGCGGTAAGTGCCTGCCCGTCCGGGTCCTGTGGCAGCGCGGCTTGGCGGCCGACATCTGGCTGCTGGTTGGGTCGATCGTCATCGGCGGCGTCGCCGGCGTGCTGGGCGGGCTGTGGTGCGCCGGACACCCGCGGGCGCGAGCCTCACGCGCGCTGCAGGCGGCCGCCGCGCTGGCCTACTGCACGCCGGTGTACGTCGTCGGTCTGGGACTGCTGCTCCTCTTCAGCCCCGACGTGGGGCTCGTCCATGTCCCGTTCTTCTTCGACGCCGAGCCGCACTGGGCCTCACCGCTCTCGGATCCCTGGACGTGGCTGCGGACGCTGCTCGTCCCATGGCTGGTGCTCGCGGCGCCGCTCGCCGGCATGTGCCTGCGCCTGACGCTGGGACTCGCCCGTGAGGTCACCGAGGAGGACTACATCCGGACCGCGGTCGCGAAAGGTCTGCCGCTCCGCCAGGTCATGCGCCGCCACGTCGGCCGGCCGACGGTCGGCGCGACGGTCGCCTTCGCACCCGTCACGCTCCCCCTGTTCCTCACCAACGTCATCCTCGTCGAGCGGGTGTTCTCGGTCCCCGGGTTCTTCCACCAGGTGTGGGCCGCGGTCGGCCACAACGACCAGAGCGCCATCGACCTCCCGATCATCATCACGGCCGCGCTGTGGACGACGGTGCTCCTGATCGTCCTCGGGCTCATCGCCGACGTGGTCCTCGAGCAGATCGACCCGCGCGTCCGCACCTCGGCGACCTAGATCCGATCGCGCGCACACCAGCGACGCGGCGGCGAGCATCTCGCCGGGGTCGCCGAACGGCCGCGACCCCCGGGACTCCGGGGGACGTCCGTAACGCCTACCGACTTACGCAGACATTCCCACTACTCGGGCATCGCTGGTGCTCAGACACGCAGTGTCGAGCGAGGAGCGCCGGCATGACACCACCACTAGTCGCGCTCGCCGCTGCGCGCGTCCTCGAGCTCGTCGCCCTCGACCGCAGCATCGAGCTGACGCACGGCCTCCGCCGACGCCGCGGCCTCGCTCTGCCGCTCGGCGGACTCGTCGTGAAGCCGCGCGAGCATCGGGTCGCCGCGCCGCTCGTTCACACGCGCGCGCCGGCGCGCGTTCTTCTCACGCTGTCTCGCGGCATCTCGACGATCGCTGGCACGACGTTGGATCTCTTTGGACACTCAATACGTCGGTGCCCGTTTTGGCACGGGTCGAGACCTCCGATCCGATCCAGGGACGCTCGAATGGGTAGCACCTGAGCGTGCTGCAGGCGAACGTGGCCGACGGCGTCCACCGGGTCGAAGACGCCTACACGAACTGGTACATCGTCGAGGACGGCGACCGTCTGACGATCGTCGACGCCGGGCTCCCGCGCTCATGGGACTCGCTGCTGGACGCGCTGCGCTCGCTCAAGCGCAGTACGGACGACATCGCGGCCGTCGTCCTCACGCACGCCCATTTCGACCATCTCGGGTTCGCCGAGCGCGCCCGCGCAGCACTTGGCGTGCCGGTCTATGTGCACGACGACGACGTGCCGCTCACGCGCCACCCGCGGCGGTACGGATACGAGCGTTCGCCGGCGTACTACTTCGCCACGCAGTTCCGGGCGTTTCCGATCGTCGCCGCGTTGCTGCGCAACCGCGCGTGGTGGCCGGCGCCGATCGCCGACGTCCAGCGTTACGAGAACGGGATCCTCGATGTTCCCGGCCGGCCGCTCGTGATCCCTACGCCCGGCCACACGCTCGGGCACTGCGCGCTCCACCTGCCCGATCGCGATGTCGTCATCGCCGGCGACGCCATCGTCACGCTGAACCCCTACACGGGCCGCCGTGGCCCGCAGATCGTCGCGCGCGCGGCTACGGTTGACAGTCCGCGGGCGCTCGCTTCGCTCGACGCGCTCGAGGCGACCGGCGCCAAGACCGTCCTGGTCGGTCACGGCCCGCCGTGGACCAGAGGCGCGGACCAGGCGGTCGCCGCCGCGCGCGCCGCCGGACCCTCATGACCAACGGTTCGCCGATCGCCTAGTCGTTGGTGGCGTGGGGGTCGTCGAGGAGGTCGGTGGGGTTGAGCAGGAAGACCTCGCAGATCATGTCGGGATCCTGCTGGCTGCCGGCCATGAACCCGATCACGCGGCGGCCGGTGGCGTTCTCGACGACGGCGATAAAGCGCTCGCGCATGACCTCATGGAACTGCACCCGCTGGCGGCTGACCGCGTCGCCGCGGCCGCCCTCCAGCAGGGTCTGCTCGGCGCGCGTGAACCCGCCGCGCATCACACACACGACCAAATCGTCGACCAGATAGGTCTTCGTGCGTGTCGGACCGGTGCCGTAGAAGTCCTTCATCAGCGCCACGACACCGTCCGAGATCGCCGTGCGCACCTGGCCGTCACGCGGTGCCTGGAT
>DASSUW010000383.1:0-3372 GCA_035706585.1 Solirubrobacteraceae bacterium
TCGCCGAGCGCGAGTACCGCCGGCTGATCCGCGGCCACGGCTTGACGAGGACGCCGTGCTAGCAGCTCACCGCGTCGAGCGGGACGGCGAGCTACTCCGCGTTCTCGCCGAAGCCCGGCCTGCGGTTCGTCGTGCTCGACACGGTGGCCGAGGGCGGCGGCGACAACGGCAACCTCGACGATCCGCAGTACCGCTGGCTGAAGGCCGGGCTCCGCAGGGCACGCACGCGCCACCCGCTCGTCGTCGCGTTCGGCCACCACACGCACGCGAACGCCGTGCGGTTCTTCCGCGGCCGCCGCGGCCACGGGTTCTGGCAGATCAACACCGCCTCGCACATCGACTGGCCGCAGCAGAGCCGCCTGATCGAGATCATCGACAACCGCGACGCCACGCTGTCGCTGTTCGGCACGATCGTCGACAGCGCCGCGCCGGCGGCGGCGCCCGCTCCCGGCAGCGCGAGCGCGTTCACGCCGCGGCAGCTCGCCTCGCTCGCCCGCACGCTCGCGTACAACGACCCCCAGCGCGAGGGCGGCGCGGGCGCACCGCACAAGGCCGAGAAGTCCGGTCGGCGCCGCGACCGCAACGTCGAGCTGCTGGTGCGCGATCCGCGCTAGGTCCCGACCGGGTGCCAGGCGGTCTTGAGCTCGACGAACGGCTCGATCCGCGTGAGGCTGTCGAGACCCGCCACGTCGAGGTAGTCCTCGCCGGCCGGACGCGCCACGCGCGTGACGCTGTCGGCCGCGAGGCGGACGACCTCGGGGTCGCCGGTCGTGTCGATCAGCGCGTCGACGTCGCGGTGTGAGGCCAGCGACTTCACGAGCTCCGACCGGAGCCCGGACAGCAGGTTCACGACGCCGGCCGGCACGTCGGCCACGCCGAGCACCTCGCCGACGTGGAGCGCGAGCAGCGGCCAGCGCTCGGACACGATCGCGACGACGACGTTGCCGGCGGCGAGCGGCGGCAGGATCTCGGCGACGAGGCCGAGCACGTCCGGCTCGTCGGGCGCGATCACGCCGACGACGCCGGTCGGCTCCGGGAACGTGAAGTTGAAGTGCGGCGCCGCGACCGGATTGACGGCGCCGAGCACGGCGTGCAGCTTGTCGGTCCAGCCCGCGTAGTGCACGGCGTGATCGACCGCCGCCTCGATCTCGCGCCGCGCGGCCGCGCGCTCGAGCCCGCGCACGCGGACCGACTCGGCGGTGAGCTCGTCGATCCTTGACTCGAGCGCCTCGGCGAACCGGTAGAGGATCTGGCCGCGGTTGTAGGCCGTGCGGCCCTGCCAGCCCGGCAGGGCGCCGCGTGCGGCCCGGACCGCGTCGCGCACGTCCTTGCGCGTGGCGCGCGGTGCGTTGGCGACGCGGTTGCCCTGGTGGTCGGTGGCGGCGACGTGGCGGCCGGACTCCGAGCGGGCGAACGCGCCGCCCACGTAGAGCTTGTAGGTCTTGACGACGGGGAGCCGCTCGGCCATCACGCCACCCGCACGTACGGCCGCAGCCCGGCCGCGCCGCCCTCGCGGCCGAAGCCGCTCTCCTTGTAGCCGCCGAACGGCGACGTCGGGTCGAACTGGTTGTAGGTGTTCTGCCAGATCGTGCCGGCCTTCAGGCCGCGGGCGACCGCGAGCGCGCGCGAGCCCTTGTCGGTCCACACGCCGGCGGCGAGCCCGTAGGCGGTCGCGTTGGCCTTCTCGACCGCCTCGGCCTGCGTCCGGAACGTCATCACGGACACGACGGGGCCGAAGATCTCCTCGACGGCGATCTTGTGCACCGGCGCGACGTCGGTGAACAGCGTCGGCGCGAACCAGTACCCGCGGTCGGGCAGCTCGCAGGCGACGGTCCGGCGCGTCGCGCCCTCGCGCTCGCCGGCGTCGACCAGCGCCTCGATCCGCTGCAGCTGCGCGCGCGAGTTGATCGCGCCGACGTCGGTGTTCTTGTCGAGCGGGTCGCCGACGCGCAGCAGCCCCATCCGCCGCCACAGCTTCTCGATGACCTCCTCGGCGACGCTCTCCTGGATCAGCAGCCGCGAGCCGGCGCAGCAGACGTGGCCCTGGTTGAAGAAGATGCCGTTGACGATGCCCTCGACCGCCTGGTCGATCGCCGCGTCGTCGAACACGATGTTGGCCGACTTACCGCCGAGCTCGAGCGTGAGGCCGATGTCGCGGCCGGCGGTGGCCGCCTGGATGTCCTTGCCGACCTCGGTCGAGCCGGTGAACGCGATCTTGTCGATCCCGGGGTGGCGCACGAGCGCGGCGCCGGTGGAGCCGTCGCCGGGCAGGATGTTCACGACGCCGGCCGGCAGCTCGGCCTCCTGGCAGATCTCGGCCAGCAGCAGCGCGGTCAGCGGCGTGGTCTCGGCGGGCTTGAGCACCGCGGTGTTGCCGCACGCGAGCGCCGGGGCGAGCTTCCACGCGACCATCAGCAGCGGGAAGTTCCACGGCACGATCTGGCCGACGACGCCCATCGGCGTCACGTCGCGCCCGGCGAGCCCGTAGGCGAGCTTGTCGGCCCAGCCGGCGTAGTAGAAGAAGTGCGCGGCGGCCAGCGGGATGTCGACGTCGCGCGACTCCTTGATCGGCTTGCCGTTGTCGAGCGTCTCCAGCACGGCCAGCTCGCGCGAGCGTTCCTGGATGATCCGCGCGATGCGGAAGAGGTACTTCGCCCGCTCGCGACCGGGCATCCGCGACCACACCTTGTCGTGGGCGCGTCGCGCGGCCTTCACGGCCCTGTCGACATCGGAGGCCGAGGCGTCGCCGACCTCGGCGAGCACCTCCTCGGTCGCCGGGCTCACGGTCTTGAAGGTGCGGCCCTCAGCGGGGTCGGTGAACTCGCCGTCGATGAACAGGCCGTAGGAGGACCTGATGTCGACGACCGCACGCGACTCGGGCGCCGGGGCGTACTCGAAGGGGGATGCCATCTCGTCTCAGTCCAGGGTGAAGTAGTCGGGGCCGGAGTAGCGGCCGGTCTTCATCTTCGTGCGCTGCATCAGCAGGTCGTTGAGCAGCGAGGAGGCGCCGAAGCGGAACCAGTCGGGGTCGAGCCAGTCGGGGCCGGCGACCTCGTTGACCATCACGAGGTACTTGATGGCGTCCTTGCTGGTGCGGATCCCGCCGGCCGGCTTGAAGCCGACCATCTGCCCGGTGGCGTCCCGATAGTCGCGGACCGCCTCGAGCATCACCAGCGTGACCGGCAGCGTGGCCGCCGGTTGGATCTTGCCGGTCGAGGTCTTGATGAAGTGGGCACCGGCCATCATCGCCAGCCACGACGCACGCCGGACGTTGTCGTAGGTCTGCAGCTCGCCGGTCTCGAAGATGACCTTGAGGTGGGCGCTGCTGCCGTCGGGGCGGTCGCACGCCTCGCGCACCGCGACGATCTCGTC
>DASSUW010000384.1:0-16112 GCA_035706585.1 Solirubrobacteraceae bacterium
GTCGAGCCGCTCCGCGCCGCCCGCGGCGCACACGACGAACCCGCCCATCAGCGCCGCGGCGGCGTTGTCGGGATGGCCCTCGAGCTGCGCCGCCGCGGTCAGCAGGTCGGCGCCGCCGCCGTTGAGCGCGTCGGCGGCGGCGAGCCCCGCCACGTAGGCCGCTGCGCTCGTTCCCAGCCCGCCGCTCAGCGGGATGTCCGAGCGGATCGTGAAGCGCAGACCGTCGGCCGGCCGCAGCACCGCGAAGCCGCGCACGCACAGGTTGCGGGCGTCGCGGGCGATCCCGAGGTCCGTCTGCACCTCGAGCCGCCCCGTCTCCTCCACTTCGAGCTCCATCCACACGCCCAGCGCCGCCGCCAGCACGTCGAAGCCGGGGCCGAGGTTGGCCGACGACGCCGGCACGCGCACGACGAGCCCGGCCATCAGCCATCCCCCGGTGAAACACGGGGTCTGACCCCTTGTTTCACGCTCATCCCAGCACGGCCTGCTCGACGGCGCCGATGTCGGGCTCGCAGGGCACGACCGAGCCGGCGTAGGCGAGCGCGGTCTGCGGATCCTTGAGCCCGTGGCCGGTCAGCACGCACACGACCCGCTCGGCGCCCTGGGCGCCGTGGGCGAGCACGCCGGCCACGCTCGTCGCCGACGCCGGCTCGCAGAACACGCCCTCGGCCGCGGCGAGGAAGCGGTAGGCCTCCAGGATCTGCGCGTCGGACACCGCCCGCACCGAGCCGTGGGAGGCGGACATGGCGCCCATCGCCTCCTCCCAGCGCGCGGGGTTGCCGATGCGGATCGCGCTCGCCACCGTCTCCGGGTTCGCGACCGGCTCGCCGTGCACGAGCGGCGCGGCGCCCTCGGCCTGGAAGCCGAGCATCATCGGCCGCTCGCCTGCCTCCTGGAACCCCTTCCAGTACGCCGTGATGTTGCCGGCGTTGCCGACCGGGATCGCGAGCGCGTCGATCGAGCCGAGCTCCTCGGCGATCTCCATCGCCGCGGTCTTCTGGCCTTCCAGCCGGTACGGGTTGACCGAGTTGACCAGCGCGATCGGGTGCCGCTGCACGAGCTCACGCACGAGCGCCAGCGCCTCGTCGAAGTTGCCGCGCAGCGCCACGACCCGGGCGCCGTGCATCAGCGCCTGCGCCAGCTTGCCGGTGGCGATCTTGCCCTCGGGCACGATCACCGCACCCGTCAGCCCGCCGCGCGCCGCGTACGCGGCCGCGCTCGCCGCCGTGTTGCCGGTCGACGCGCAGATCACCGCGTGCGCCCCCTCGCGCACCGCCGCGGACACCGCGCACGTCATCCCGCGGTCCTTGAACGAGCCGGTCGGGTTCGCGCCCTCGAGCTTGAGCCAGACCTCGCAGCCGGCGCGCTCGGAGACGCGCGGCGCGAACACGAGCGGGGTCGACCCCTCGCACAAGGAGACGACCGGGTCGCCCGGCTCGAACGGCAGGCGGTCCCGCCACCGTTCGATCAGGCCGGTCACGTGAACTCCTCGTCGATCACGCGGATCGCGCGCGGCTCGGCGCGCATGAAGTCGAGTTGCGAGATCAGCCGCACGGCGGCGTAGAAGCGCGACTCCAGCAGCGGGTGCAGGATCATCACGAGCCGCGCGTTCTCGCCCAGCCCCTTCTGCACGACCGAGCGGATCGAGGCGCCCTGCATCCCCAGCAGCTCGGCGACCTGTGCGAGCACGCCCGGGCGGTCGGCCACCTCCATGTGCAGGTAGAAGGCCGACTCGACGTCGTTGACGACCGCCAGCGCCTCGCTGGTCTCCGGCGTCGAGGCCGGCGGGATCATCGCCGAGACGACGTCGCCCAGCACCGCCGTCGCCGTCTGCGGCCCGCCCGCGCCCGGCCCGGACAGCGTCACCTCGGTGATCGTGTCCGACTCCACGGTGACCGCGTTGAAGGGGCCGTGGACGGACGCCAGCGGATGGCCCGGATACAGGAACGCCGGGTGCACGCGCACGGAGATCCCGGCATCGACGCGCTCGGCGGTGCCGATCAGCTTCAGCCCCAGCCCGAGGTCCTTCGCGTACTGGATGTCCTCGCCGGTCAGGTGCTCGATGCCCTCGTAGACGACCTGATCGAGGTGCACGGGAGTGGAGAAGGCCAGCCGTGCCAGGATCGCCATCTTGGCCGCGGCGTCGCGGCCCGTGACGTCGTCGGTCGGATCGGCCTCGGCGTAGCCGAGCTCCTGCGCCTGCCGGAGCGCGTCCGCGTAGGAGAGCCCGCGCGACGCCATCTCGGACAGGATGTAGTTCGTCGTGCCGTTGACGATCCCGTGGATGCGCTCCACGCGCGTCGCGGCCAGCGACTCCTGCAGCACGCGGATCACCGGCACCACGCCCGCCACGGCGCCCTCGAAGCGCAGTTGGACGCCGTGCTCGCGCGCGCACGCCCACAGCTCCTCGCCGTACTGGGAGAGCAGCTGCTTGTTGGCCGAAACGACGTGCTTGCCGGCGCGCATCGCCCGCAGCACGTACTCGCGCGCGGGCTCGATCCCGCCGATCAGCTCGACCACGAGATCGGCGTTCGCGAGCACCTCGTCGAAGTCGCCGCGCGAGCGCGTGAGCACGCCGGTGATCGCGGGCCGCATGCCGGTGATCGGCACGAACGCGTCGGCGCGCTCGGCGAGCAGCGCCTCGAACGCCGAACCGACCGTCCCGTGGCCGAGGAGGCCGATCCTAAACGTCTCTGGCATGGAGGTCCTCGTAGGTCTCGCGCCGCACGACGACGCGCGCGTCGCCGCCCGAGCAGAAGATCACCGGCGGCCGCGGGACGCCGTTGTAGTTGCTCGCCATCGCATAGCCGTAGGCGCCGGTGACCGGCGTGACGAGCACGTCGCCGGGCCGCGGGTCGGGCAGGCGGACGTCGCGCACGAGCACGTCGCCGGACTCGCAGTGCTTGCCGACCACGGTGCAGATCCCGCCGTCGCCGTCCATCCGGCTCGCGATCGCGGCGGAGTACGCGGCCCCGTAGAGCATCGGCCGCAGGTTGTCAGACATGCCGCCGTCGACGGCCACGATCGTCTCGCCGGCAAGGCCGGGCTTGACCGACTCGACCGTGTAGAGCGTGACCCCGGCGTTGGCCACCAGCGCGCGGCCCGGTTCGAGGACGAGCGAGACGTCCTCGCCGAGCTCGGCGTGTGCGGCGGCCACCATCGCGTCGACCCAGTCCTCCGGCGCGACCACGTCGTCGCCCGGCACGTACGGCACGCCGAGCCCGCCGCCGAGGTCATAGACCTCGAACGCGCCGACCGCCGCCAGCGCCGCCACGGCGCGGCGGTACGGGTCGAGCGAGTGCAGCTGCGAGCCGATGTGCATGTGCAGCCCGGCGAGATCCACGCGCCCGGCCAGCGCCCGGACCGTCTCGGGCGTCATGCCGAACTTGGATCCGGCCTGGCCGGTGAGGATGTGCTCGTGCGTGTCGGCGTCGACGCCCGGGATCACACGGGCGAGCAGGCGCGGCCCGCCCACCCCGCCGAGCGCCGCCAGCCGCTCGGCGTCGATCTCGTTGTCGAGCACGATCGTGCCGACGCCGGCCTCCAGCGCCAGCGCCAGCTCGGCCTCGGACTTGGCATTGCCGTGCAGGTACAGGCGCCGCGGTTCGAACCCGGCGCGCAGCGCGAGGTGCAGCTCGCCACCGGACGCGACGTCGCAGCCGAGCCCCTCCTCGGCGAACACGCGCAGCACCGCCGTGCACGGGAACGCCTTCGAGGCGTAGACGATCTCCCCGCGCGCGCCGGCCGCGCGCGTGAACGCCCGCGCCCGCGCGCGCAGGTCGTCCTCGGCCACCACGTACGCGGGCGTGCCGAACTCGCGCGCCAGCTCGCGCGCGTCGCAGCCGCCGATGCGCAGCACGCCGCCGTCGACGGAGGAGTCCGCGGGATACACGGTCGCGCAGCTTATGCGTGCACCGGCGCCGGCGCGGGCGCCGGGCGGCGCACGAGCAGCCAGATCGCGCCGGCGGCCATCATCACGACCGACAGCAGCTGCGGCTGGGTGAGCCCGAGCAGCACCTCGTCGTTGCGGCGGACGAACTCGACCAGGAAGCGCTCGGCGCCGGCCAGGATGAGGTAGACGGCGAACAGGGTCCCCGGCTGCCAGCGGTGCCGCCAGCGCCACAGCAGCGCGGCGACGGCGAGCATCGTGATCGTCTCGTAGACCGGGGTCGGGTGGACCTGCTCGGTCGTCGGGACGGTGCCGTTCGGATAGGCCATCGCCCATGGGCCGTCCCACGGGATGCCGTAGTCGCCGTCACCGGCGAGCTGGCACCCGATCCGCCCGATCGCGTAGCCGGCCGCGAGCGCCGGCGCCGCCACGTCGAGCAGCTGGAGGCCGAGGAAGTTCTTGCGCCACGCCCACAGCAGCACGGCGATCGCCCCGCCGATCGCGCCCCCGTACCAGACCAGGCCCGCGCCGGAGAAGAGGCTGCCGATGATGTCGTCCTTGGCGTCCGACCAGTTCTCGGCCACCCACCACAGGCGCGCGCCGACGACGCCGCCCACGAGCGCGGCGAACACCATCTCGTACGCCCAGTCGGCCGGCTTGCCGAGCTCCTTCAGGTAACGCGAGACCAGCAGGCCGGAGACGACGAAGCCGAGGCCCATCATCAGCCCGAAGGTCTGCAGGGTCAGGCCGAAGATGTGGAGCTCGGGCTGCACTGGCCTGGACTACGTTAGCCCGTCAGAGGTAGTTCATCGGGTTCACGACGGACCCGTTGACGCGCGCTTCGAAATGCAGGTGCGGCCCGGTGCTGAAGCCGGTGGAGCCGACGGCGCCGATGACCTGGCCCTGGCTCACCTGCTGGCCCACTGATACGCCGATGCTCGACTGGTGGCCGTAGCACGACGTGAGCGAGGCCGTGTGCTGGATGCACGTGTAGTTGCCGTAGCCGCCGGTCCAGCCCGCGATCGCCACCCGCCCGCCGGCGGCGGCGCGGATCGGCGTCCCGGTCGGCACCGCGATGTCGACGCCGGGGTGGCACGCCTCCCACGAGCGCGACTCGCAGAACGGCGACGTGATCGTGCCGCTGACCGGCCAGATCCACGGGCCGCCGGAGCTCTGGATCGGGCCGGCCGCCGGGGACGAGCTGCTCTGCAGCCGCGCGATGATCGCCGCCTGCTCCTTCTGCAGCGACGCGACATCCTCCTCGAGCGCGTGCCGCGAGGACCGCGTGGAGGCCAGCATCGTGGCCTTGTCCGCGCGCACCGCCTGGAAGCTGTTGCGCCGGCTGACCAGGGTGGTCTTGACGGCCACGACCTGCTGGACCTGGCCCTCGATCGCCTTCGCGACCGCCTCGGCCCGCTTCTCGAGCTTCTCCAGGCGCGCCTCGCTCGCCGCGGTCTCGAGCTTGGTCTTGGTCACGCGCGCGATGATGCGGGCGTCGTCCTCGGACGCGCGCTGCATGAACTCGGCGCGCTCGAGCAGGTCGCGGAAGCCGTCGGACTCCAGCACGACCGTCACGACGTCGGGCGGGTCGGACTTGTAGATCTCCACGAGCCGGTTGGCGAGCAGCACGCGCGCCTCGGCCAGGCGCTCGCGCAGGCGGGCGAGCCGCAGCCGCTCGCGCCGCAGATCCTCCTGGATCTCGGCCAGCTCCTCGCGCTTGGCCGCGAGGTCGGATTCCAGGCGCACCTGCTTGGTCTGCAGCTGCGTGATGTCGCTCTGGAGCGTGTTGATGCGGCTCGTCGCGGCGCTGATGTCGCCGGTCAGCACGCGCTCGCGGCCCTTGTGGGCGTCGATCTTCTTCTGCTTGGCGTCGATCTTGTGCTGGATCGACTGCGGGCTCTCCGCGCCGGAGAGCATCGGGAGCGCGCCCCAGAGGGCAAGCGGAAGCGCTGCCACGAGGAGCAGTAGGCCGAGTCGACGACTCATGCGGCGGGCCATGCTAGGCGCCCTCCGCGCATACGGCCAGGGCAAGGCGCCTGCTTATGGAGCGTGCAACGAATCCTGCAGGATGCAGGGGTTTTGCGCATGGTCGCGACGAGCCTGACAGCAACATTTCCCGATGGCGCCTACGGGGTTAGCTGACGGGCTCGCGAACGTGCGCTACGCGGTCATCAGACCGCGATTCGCCCCAGGTCCTCCGTGGTTCCCCCGTCCCACGAGCTGGTCACCCCGTGGGTTCGGCGGCGCCAATCTACCAGTGATCGAGGCGTAATCCCATCTTTAGAGCGCGCTGCCACCATCCTGGCCACACATGCCCAGACCCACTTCATTCGGCAAGGACACCGGGCTGCAGGTCCGCATGGCGGTGACCATGTTCCTGCTCGGCCTCGTCTACGTGGTGCTGATCGTCGCGATGCTCGCGGTCGGCGCGAACGGTGTGACGGTCGCGATCATCGCCGGCGGTCTGGCCGCCGTGAACCTGTTCGCGGCCGACAAGCTGGCACTCGCCGCCATGGGCGCGCGCGTCGTCTCGCCGCAGGAGGCGCCCCAGCTTCACGCGATGATCGAGCGGCTGTGCGTGCAGGCGGACCTTCCGAAGCCGAAGGTCGCGATCGCCAACACCCGGATGCCGAACGCGTTCGCGCTCGGGCGCTCGCCCAAGAGCGCGACCGTCTGCGCCACGACCGGCATCATGGAGCTCCTCTCGCCCGCCGAGCTCGAGGGCGTGATGGCGCACGAGCTCACGCACGTCGCCAACCGCGACGTGCTGATCATGACGCTCGCGGGCTTCTTCGCCACGATCGCCGCCTACATCGTCCAGTTCGGCTTCTTCTTCGGCGGTGGCGGCGGGTACGGCGACGACGACGACAACCCCAGCTTCATGGTGCTGCTGCTCGTGTCGCTCGTGGTCTACGTGGTCTCGTTCCTGCTCATGCAGGCCCTGTCGCGCTACCGCGAGTTCGCGGCCGACCGGGGGGCCGCGATCATCACGGGCCGGCCGAGCGCGCTCGCGTCGGCGCTGCAGAAGATCGCCAGCGGCATGCACCAGATCCCGCAGAAGGATCTCCGCGCGGCCGGTGAGCTGAACGCGTTCTTCATCTTCCCCGCGGGCGTCGGCAAGGGCATCGCGGGCCTGTTCGCGACGCACCCGCCGATGGAGAAGCGGATCGCGGCGCTCGCCCGCCTGGAGTCGCAGCTGCAGGGCCAGATCGCGGCGTAGTCTTCATCGCCAGTGGGCTTTCTCGACATCCTGCGCGGCAAGCGCGAGCTCAAGCAGCCGGCGCCTGACCGGCTGTTCGCGATGTCGACCGCGTACGTGAAGATGGACATGGAGCTCGAGCTCAAGAGCTCCGGCAAGGCGGCGATCGTCTTCCAGCCGCTCGCCACGGCCGACTTCGAGGGGATCGTGCGCGACATGGAGGAGGTCGTCGAGGGGACGGGCTCGGACGCGGGGACCGCCGTCACGAGCAGCGACGACGAGTACGGCTACCGCTGGATGATCCTCGCCGACCCCGACTTCGACGATCTCGTCGTCGGCGTCAATGCGGTCTCGGGCGCGATCCAGGGCGGCGGCTACGGCGACCGGATCCTCGCCGCCGTGTTCGCGTTTCGCGACAACAAGGACCGTCCGCTCTACTGGATCTACAACTACAAGCGCGGCGCGTTCTACCCGTTCGTGCCCGCCGCCGGCAGCCAGCAGCGCGACAACGAGCGCGAGCTGCGCCTGAAGGCGCAGATCGGCGCGGACCTGCCCGTCGAGCCCGAGCTCGAGCGCTGGTTCCCCCTCTGGGGCATCCCCGTGTAGTAGACGTAGTACATGGCAACGGCGGCTCCGACCGGGCGTGAGCGCGAATATCAGGCGCTCCTCGCTGCCGCGCAGGAAGCCGCCGGCGGCCACGGCTCGATCGTCTTCCTCGCCGGTCGCAGCGGGACCGGGAAGAACTCGCTGGTGCGCGCGCTCGTCCAGGACCTGGGCGATGAGTACGAGGTCGCGTCGGTCGTCCTCTACGAGACGAGCGTCGACAATCCGCTTGGCCCGTTCGGAGAGATCCTCCGCGCGCTGACGGCCAAGGGCCAGCGCGCGCGGCGCATCCTCGAAGTCATCGGCCAGGTCGCGCCACCGCTGGTCGAGCTGATCCCGGTCATCGGCAAGCTGGCGGCGCTCGGACTCAAGTCGGCGGCGACGGCGTACGGGCTCGGGGCCGAGCACCGGGCCCAGCAGACACAGCTCGCCGAGGGCGTCGCGACCGCGCTCAAGGGCATCGCCGACGACGGCCCGCTCGTCATCACGATCTGCGACGCGCAGTGGATCGACGGCCCGTCGACCGAGGTCATCCAGCGGCTCGCCGACGACATCGGCAATCGCGCGCTGCTGATCGTGCTCGCCTATGACGACGAGCTCGCCGACGACGACAACCTGCTCACCCAGCTGCGCATCGCGCTGCTCGAGCGCGACGCGGCGCGCACGCTGACCCTCGCCGAGTTCGACGTGACGGCCGTTGCCGCTGTCGTCCGGCAGCGCTACGGGAGCCCGCTCGGCGCCGGGTTCGCGCAGTGGCTGCTCGAGCGCACGGACGGCAACCCGATGTTCCTGCATCACTACCTCAGCACGCTCGAGCAGCAGGATGTGCTGCGCCGGGACGGGGACGGCTGGACGCTGGACGAGAGCGCGCTCGCCGGCGCGCCGACACCCGCGACGCTGCGCGACCTGCTGGAGCCGCGGGTGGCCAAGCTCGCGCCCGAGGACGCATCGCTGCTCAACAACGGCGCCGTGCAGGGACGGCGGTTCCTGTCGACCGTGCTGGTCAGGATGCTCGACCGCGACGAGCGCGAGATCCTCGACGCGCTCGCGCGCCTGGAGCGCGACCGGAGGCTGATCACGCTCGAGAGCGCCGAGGACTGGTGGAGCGATCGCTCGAACCAGTACGAGTTCGACCCCGGCGCGCTGCAGGAGATCGTGTACGGGCGGTACGTCCGCACGCCGTACGAGCGCCGCGCCCCGCACCGGGCGGTCGCCGAGGCGCTCGAGGCGCTGATCGCCGGCGACGACCCGCCGCCGCGCCACGCGCTGATGGAGATCGCCCGCCACTACGAGCAGGCCGGCGACCCGGTCGCGGCCGGCCGGCGGCTCGTGCAGGTGGCCGAGTCGACGTTCGCCGAGGGCGCCGATCGCGAGACCGCGACGACCGCCGAGCAGGCCGTGCGGCTCCTGTGCAAGAGCAGCGACGCCGAGGCGCAGCAGCTGCTGGCGCGCGCGGTCGTGCTCGCCCTGCTCGGCGGCGAGCCGGTGTGGCGCGCGCAGCCGCAGGACATCGACGCGCAGGTGATCCTCGACCTTGCGCAGCGCGGGATCGCCGCCGCCGACGCGACCGGCGACCCGGCCCTGCGCGCCAACACGCGCTTCGCGGCCGGACAGGTCCGGATCGCCTACCAGGGGCTCGAGGAGGGCATCGCGGCGTTCCGGGAGGCGCTCTCGCTGGCGCGCGAGGCGGGCGACCGCGCCGGCGAGTTCGCGATCCTCGTCAACCTCGCCCATCACATCGACAGCATCGACCTGCGACAGGGGTGGGAGCTGCTCGAGAACGCGAGGACGCTGCTCGACAGCGGCGCGCTGGAGGGCGCGACGCTCGCGTTCGAGACCGACCGGCTTCACAAGAACATGGGCGTCGCGGCGTTCGACCTCGGCCGCTACGGGCAGGCGCTCGAGCTGCTCGCCTCGACCGGGGAGCGGCTGCGCGCGTCGCGGCGGCGCTACGAGACGGCGTGGGCGATGAACTTCCTCGCGCAGGTGTACTGCGCGATCGGCTTCTACGAGGCGGCCGAGGCGAGCATGCAGTCCGCGATCGGGCTGTTCGACGACCAGCCGGGCATCCTCGGGCTGCGCGGGTACCTGCGGTCGTTCCTCGGCCACGTGTACGTCGAATGGGAGCCGCAGCGGCTCGACCGGGCGCGCGCCGAGCTCGAGCGTGGCCGCGCCGAGGCGCTCGCGTCGGGCTACAAGGGCGTGCTCCCGCTCGTCGACGTCCACTGGGCGGAGCTGCTCGTCGCCGAGGGCACGCCCGAGGGGCGTCGCGAGGCCGACGCCGTGCTCGCCGCGAGCGACAGCTACGGCTGGGCGCGCAGCCAGATCGCCGCCTGGTCGCTGCGGGCACGGATCGCGCTGGCCGACGACCGCGTCCAGGACGCCGTCGAGCTCAGCACGCGCGCCGTCGAGGCGCTCGAGCAGCGCGGCGGCGCCACGCCCGCCACACGCAGCGAGGAGATCTTCCTCACGCACGCGCGCGTGCTCGCGGCGGCGGGCTCAGCGACGGCCGGGGGCTACGCCGCCAGGGCGGCCAAGGTCGTGCGCGCGAAGGCCGGGTCGCTCAGCGACCCGGCGCAGCGGCAATCGTTTCTCGAGCGCGTGCGGCTGTCCCGCGACGCGCTCAGTCAGGGATCAGGCCCTCGCCGGTGAACTCGGCCGCCGCCTCGACGAACGAGGTGTCGGGCGGCGGCAGGATGACGTCGGACTCCGCGAGCTCGTCCTCGTCGAGCGGCTGCCCGGCGCGCCGGATGAGGTCGAGCATCTGCTCGAACAGCTCGTGGAACCGGTCCTCCTCGCCGGCCTCGACCGCCGCGACGACCTCGTTGTCGAGGTCGTTGAGCTCCTCCGCGGCGTCGTCGGGCAGCTTGTACTGACTCTCCGTGGCGATCCGGACGATCACGCCTCGCGCTCCTGATCGCCGGAGCCGAGCGACTGCTGCGGCGGAGCGCCCTGACCGAGCTCGGCTCGCAGGCGCGCGAGGTCGTCGTCGACCGCGCTCTGCGACGTGAGCTGGTGCAGCTCGCGGTCGATGTCGTCCTGGCCGGCGGTGAGCGAGAGCTGGTCGTCGAACGCGCCGGCGGCCTCGAGCTCGTCCATCGCGTTCGCGCGGGCGCGCATGTTCTCGGTCTTGTCCAGGGCCCGCTGCATCGCCATGCCGACGTCGGCCATCTCCTCACCCACGCCGCTGGCGGCCTCGGAGATCTTCACCTGCGCCTCGGCCGCCGAGTACTGCGCCTTGATGACCTCCTTCTTGGTGCGGAACTGCTCGATCTTGGAGCGCAGCTTCTGCTCCTTCTCGATCAGCGACGCCTGCTGGGACTCGAGCTCGGCGACCTGCTGGTCGAGCGACTGGAGCTCGCTCTGGGCGAACTGATTGCGCTCGAGCGCGGTGCGGGCGAGATCCTCCCGACCCTGTGCGAGCGCCTGGCGCGCCTGCGTGTCGAGCTTGACGACCTGCTGCTCGAGCTTCTGCTGCTGGAGCTGGAGGCGCTTCTTGGAGGTGACGACGTCGGCGACGCCCTTCTTGACGTTCTGCAGCAGCTCCATCTGCTTCTGGTAGCTGTACTCGAGCGTCTCTCCAGGGTCCTCCGCCCGGTCGAGCATCTTCGAGATCTTCGCCTTGATGACGGTGGACATGCGTCCGCCGATGCCGGGCACGGCTGGCCTCCTCGGTGGCGTGAGTTCAGGTCCTTGGAGAGAGCGTACCGTCCGGCGTTGGCGCGGCCCGACCCGGCCGCGCCTGACGCCGGTCTGGAGCGGCTTCTAGAAGCCGACGGGGTGGCGCTTGCGGAACCCGCGCGCGGGACGCCGGTACGGGCGCCAGCGCGGCCCGCGCTCGAACGCCGTCGCGTACTTGCGCTTGTGGCGCGCGGCGCGCGTGGCGTAGGAGCTGGTGTCGAGCCGCAGGCCGGCGATCACGGCGTACGCGTGCCCGCCGTTGGCGAAGACGGTGATCCAGGTGCCGCGGCCGCGCTTGCCCCACTTCATGAACGAGCCGGACGGCAGCGGCGACTCGAGCAGGCCGGCGTGGATGAGCGCGTAGGAGACGGTGCCCGAGCAGTCGTACCCGTCGTCCTCGACCTTCGCGTGGCCGCCGCCGTACTTGTACGGCATCTCCTTGAGGCGGTTGGCGGCCCAGACGGCCTGCTGGACCTCGACGGGCGCCTCGGCGGGCGCGGCTGCGGTTCCGTCGGGCAGGAGCTTGGCCTTGGCGCCCGGGGTCGTGATGTTCTCCGGCGGCGGGGGAACGTACTCGGCACCGCCCGTCGATTGCGCCAGGGCGGTACCGGGCAGGACTAAGAATGCAAGAATCGTAAGGGCAAACGCCCGCAGCGAAGACAACCCAGAAACCTCTTTCGTCGGCCTGCGGGGTTAGCTGACGGGCTAGCGCGGAAAGAGCCTGCGCCTCACGTCGCTCTGGACGTGACTCGCCCCAACTCCTGCTTATGGGTCCCCCGCCCCCTGGGCTTCCGGCCCAGAGGTTCGGCTTGGCGCGGCACTGTATTGGAAAGCGCCGCCATATGTCTAGTCGGCCGCCGTTTAGGAGATCTTGAACGCCCGCCCGGCGGAACCGGCGCGGCAGAGTAGCGCGGCGCTAGCGTTTTGTTCGTGATTCGAGCTGCACTGGCGGTTCTCCTGCTCGCCCTTGCCGTCGCCGCCTGCGGCGGTGGCGGTGGCGGTGGCGGTGACGACGGCGGCGGCCAGAAGCCGGACCAGCCGGTGCTCGGCGCGAGCGGCGACGAGGAGCAGCCCGAGAACGCGGCGCCGCTCGGCTTCCCGATCTTCGCGACCAAGAACACGACGCGCGTGGCCGGCGCCGATCCGGTCGCGGATGCGGCCGCCGTCGCGCGCGCCGTCTATCCCGCGCGCACGGAGGAGAGCTCACCGCGGGCCGTCGTGATCGTCGACCAGGCCGACTGGCGGTCGGCGATCTCGGCGGCGCAGCTGATGGCCCGCCCGCTCCGCGCCCCGATCCTGTTCTCCGACAGCGGTGAGCTGCCGGCCGCCAGCGCCGAGGCGCTCGAGGAGCTCGCGCCCTCAGGCGCCGACGAGATCGACGGCGCGCAGGTGATCCGGATCGGCGAATCGGCGGCGACGCCCGAGAACCGGCGCAGCAAGGACGTGGCCGGCGAGAGCTCGGCGTCGCTCGCCCAGGGCATCGACAAGCTGCAGGCGGCCGCGGCCGGGGACCCGACGCAGAACGTGCTGATCGCGCCCGCCGACAGCCCCGAGTTCGCGATGCCGGCCGCCGGCTGGGCGGCCCGTTCGGGCGACCCGGTGCTGTGGACGCTCAAGGACACGCTGCCGAGCGAGACCCGCGCCGCGATCCAGGCCCATCCGCGGGCGCGGATCTACGTGCTCGGCCCCGAGGACGTGATCTCCGAGAACGTGTTCCGCGAGCTGCGCAAGCTCGGCCGCAAGACGACGCGGATCGCCGGCCCGGACCCGGTGGCGAACGCGATCGCGTTCGCGCGCTTCAGCGACGGGCGCTTCGGCTGGAACGTCGTCGATCCGGGCCACGGGCTGGTGTTCGCCAACACCGCGCGCACGCTCGACGCGGCCGCCGCCGCGCCGCTCTCGGGCAGCGGCCAGTACGGCCCGCTGCTGCTGCTCACGGACGCCGCGACCCTGCCGGAGACGCTGCAGAACTACCTGCTCGACATCCAGCCCGGCTACGACCAGGACCCGGTCCGCGGGGTCTACAATCACGGCTGGCTGATGGGCGACGAGACCGCGATCTCCGGGGACGTCCAGTCGCGCATCGATGCCCTCCTGGAGATCCAGCCCGTCGACGCCGGAGGCGACTGACCGCAGATGGCCCAAGCCGAGCAGCCCGAACGCCTGCGCCGCGAGGTGACCGTCGACGACGTCCGTCAGCTGATGGGCTCGTCCACGCCGCACTTCGCGCTGCAGATCCGCAACCGCATCGCGCGCCTGATCGCCGGGCTGCCCGACGACGACCCGGCCCGCCGGCTCGGCCTGCGCGAGATCGCGCGACTCGAGCAGCTGGCGTACACCGGCGAGACCCGCGGCGAGGGCGAGCCGCTGCCGTCGCTGCCCAGCCTCGGCGACGACGAGCGCCCTCGTTACGTCGACGGCGCGACGTCCGGCTAGTCCGTCACGACGCGATCGACCAGCGTCAGGCCCATGGTCATCCTCGGGGCCGGCGGCCGGTGAGCGACTCGCGGCGGGGGAGCCGGGAACGGCGGGCGCGGACGTGGCGCGGCGCGCGGGCCGGTGCGTGCGGCGGGCCGTCGTGCCGGGCAGCGGCGAGCATCTGGGCGATCAGCACGAGCAGGACCAGCCGGCGGGCGGCTTCGGCGTGCCTCCCCGACCCACCGCTCGCGCGCAGGGCCATGAGCACCAGGGGGGTGAGTTCGCGCCGCAACGACCCCTAGCCTACGGAACCCATGCGCGCCGGCCTGTTTCTCGCCTATTGGCCCTGGTTCTCGCTTTCCGAACAGGTCGAGCTGGCCGTGCTCGCCGACGAGCTGGGCCTCGACTCGGTGTGGATCTCCGAGGCCTGGGGCCAGGATGCGGTGTCGGTGCTCGGGCTGCTGGCGGGGCGCACGGAGCGGGTCGCGCTCGGCAGCGGGCTGCTGCAGATCCCGGCGCGCCAGCCGGCCGCGACCGCGATGGCGGCCGCGACGCTCGACGTGCTGTCCGGCGGGCGCTTCCGGCTCGGGCTCGGGGTGTCCGGCCCGCAGGTCTCCGAGGGCTGGTACGGGGTGCCGTTCGCGCGGCCGGTGGCGCGCACGCGCGAGTACGTCGAGATCGTCCGCCGCGCCCTCGCGCGCGAGACGCTCACCTACGAGGGGCAGGAGTACGTCCTGCCGCTGCCGGACGGCCCCGGCCGCCCGCTGAGGCTGCTCGCCAAGCCGGTGCAGGAGCGGATCCCGATCTACCTCGGCGCCGTCGGCCCGCGGGCGGTGGAGCAGACCGGCGCGATCGCCGACGGCTGGCTGCCGTTCATGGTCGATCCCCGGCACGCGGACCTGCTGTTCGAGCCGCTCGACCGCGGGCTGGCCGCGGCGGGGCGCAGCCGGGCGGACATCGACGTCGCGGCGGCGGTCGCGCTCGCGATCGACGACGACGTCGCGGTGGCGCGCGACGCCGTGCGCCCGTGGCTCGCGTTCTACCTCGGGGCGATGGGCTCGCGCGAGAAGAACTTCTACGTCGAGCTGGCCGAGCGCGCCGGGCACGGGCCGGCGGCCCGCGCGTGCCAGGACGCGATGCTGTCCGGCCACCGCGAGGCGGCGGCCGCGGCGCTCACCGACGAGCTGGTGGACGCGATGGCGCTGGCGACGACCCCCGGCGGGCTCGACGACCGCCTGGCCGCGCTCGACGAGGCCGGGGTCGACACGCTGGTCGCCGTGCCGCTGTCGCGCGACCGCCCGGCCACCGTCCGGGTGCTCGCCGAAGCGGTGGGCGCTGGCGATCGGTCCGGGGCGGCGGGCGAGGCGCCGGATGCCTGAGGCCGGGCGGCCCGCCGGGATCCCCGGCTCCGAGCTCACCGGACCGTGGCCGGTCGGCCGCTACGCGGCGGCGCTGCGCGAGCAGCTGCGGGGCTTCACGCACGTGCAGGTCTTCGGAGAGGTCGTCTCGTTCAAGGCGGGGCGCGCCAAGGTGTGGTTCGAGCTGCGCGACGGCTCGGGCGCGCTGCCGTGCTCGATGTGGCGCGAGGACTTCGACGCGCTCGGCACCGGCGCGCTCGCCGACGGCCTCCAGATCGTCGCCGCCGGCGGCTGCGACTACTACCCGGGCTCGCGCACGGCGTCGCCGTCGTTCTCGTTCGCGGTCTCCGATCTGCGGCTGGCCGGCGAGGGCGACCTGCTCGCCCAGCTCGAGCGGCTGCGCCGGACGCTGCACGCCGAGGGCCTGTTCGAGCCGCAGAAGCGGCTGCCGCGGCCGGCGCTCCCGAGCACGATCGGCGTCGTCTGCGGCGAGCACGGCAAGGCCCGCGACGACGTGCTCGCGGGCCTGCGCCGCCGCGGCTGGGGCGGCCGGGTCGTGTGGGCGTTCGCGCCGGTGCAGGATCGCCACGCGGCGCCGGCGGTCACGCGCGCGCTGCAGGACCTGGCCGCGTGCGCGGCCGTCGAGGTCATCGTCGTGGCGCGCGGCGGCGGCTCGCTCGCCGACCTCTTCTGCTTCTGCGACGAGACGCTGTGCCGCACGGTGGCGCTGCTGCGGGTGCCGGTGATCTCGTCGGTCGGGCACCACACCGACCGCACGCTGCTCGACGACGTGGCGGCGATCGCGTGCTCGACCCCGACGCACGCCGCCGAGGCGGCCGTGCCGCTCGACTGCCGCGCCGCCAGGGTCGCTGCGGCGGCCCACGCCGCGAGGCTGGAGCGCCAGAGCCGCCGCGCGATCGCTGAGCGCGCCCGCACGCTGGCGCGGCTCTCGCGCGCGCCCGCC
>DASSUW010000385.1:0-4047 GCA_035706585.1 Solirubrobacteraceae bacterium
TCAACGTTCACCGGCGCGGGCAGGCGGCCGCGCTGGGCCGCCGCCGCGTCGAGCTCGGCTGAGCCGTTCGGCTCATGCCATGGGCCGCGCGGCCTGGCCCGTGCCGTGAGCCGAAGACGGGCGCTGTGGCCCATCGACGCCCGATCACGCTGCCGACAGAATCGGCCGGTGTCGTTCCTTGGCCTCGCTCGAAGGCGGATCTGCCGTGGAGACGCTGTCGGTATACGTCGGCGCGATGCCGCGCATGGCGCGCGACATCACCGTCCAGGCGCTGCGCGATCTCGGATCCGCGGTGCACGACGCGCCCGAGGACCCGGCGGCGCTGCAGGGCGAGCCGCCGATCCTGATCGTCGCCTGGCAGGACGAGCGGCTCGGCGACTACGAGCGCCGGGTGCTCGCCGTTGCGCCGCAGACGGTGATCATCGGCTTCGACTGGGACGGCCGCCGGATCGCCACCTGCGAGCTGTGGCCGCGGCGGTCGCCGATCGGCGAGCTGTCGGTGAACGCGATCGCCAACGCCGTGCACGCGGCGCCGAGCTGGGACGAGCGGTTCCGTGATTGATCTCTGAAGGCTGCCGAAAGGACGCGCTTCGCGATGCCACAGGTCACGTATCCGGGTGTGTACATCCAGGAGGTCCCGAGCGGCGTTCGCACGATCGCACCGGTCTCCACCTCGATCTGCGCCTTCGTCGACTACTTCCGCGAGGGGCCGATGAACGAGGCCGTCGCGATCGACGGCAAGGCGAGCTTCGACCGGATCTTCGGCGGTCTCGACGCGGACAGCGAGGCCAGCTACGCGATCGATCAGTTCTTCAAGAACGGCGGCACGCGCGCCTACGTCGTGCGGGTGGCGAGCGGCACGCCCGCCGTGTCGCGGGTCACCGTGCGCAGCCACCCCAGGCAGGGCGTCGCGCAGGTCGACGTGCTGCGCGTCGAGGCCGCCAGCGAGGGCAGCTGGGGCGACGCGCTGCGCGTGCGCGTGTCGCACAACGCCGACAACAGCTTCAATCTCGCGGTCAGCCGCTACGACGGCGTCGGGGCCGACGCCAAGGTCGTCGCGGCCGAGCCGGCGTACCTGAACCTGTCGGTCGATCCCACCTCGCCGCGCCACGTCGAGAAGGTCGTCAACGACGCGTCGGCGCTCATCCGCGTCGTGCACCTGACGCCGACCGACGACCGGCTGCCCGGCGCCAACGGCACCGTCGGCCGCCAGATCACGCTCGACCCGGCCGGGATGGCGGCGCTGCACACGGGCGGCAACAAGACGTTCACGGTCCAGGTGACCGATCCCGGGCCGGGTGCCGACCCGACCGGGGTGCACACCGCCACGCTCGACTTCGACAACACCACCGCGAACCCGGCGCCGACGACGCCGAAGGGGCTGCGGGCCAAGATCGAGGCCGCGATCCAGGCGGCGACCGACGCCGCCGGTGCGACCCACCCGCTCCTGGCCGGCGCCACCGTCCAGCTGATCGAGGGCAGCACCGGCTACCGCTTCGTCGTCGAGCCCAACCGCCGCGCCCGCGAGTTCGCGCCCCAGCTGGTGCTCGACATCGGCAACGCCACCGGCAGCACCGGCGGCGACCTCCTCGGCTTCACCGGGGCCGGGGCGAGCGACAACGTGCAGGACTACGTCGCGGGAACGACGATCGCGGCGGGCTCGCAGGCCGGCGCCGCGAACATGACCGGCAACGACGGCACGCTGCCGAACGCGACCGCGCTCGCCGGCTCGCCCGGCGAGCCGCCGACCGGCATGTACGCGCTCGCGAAGACCGACCTCTTCAACCTGCTGTGCATCCCCCGCGCGGCCGCGCTCACCGACGCGCAGGCCGACGCGCTGATCGGCGACGCGCTGACGTTCTGCGAGGAGCGCCGCGCGATGCTGATCGTCGACATCCCGGAAAGCCGCAACACGGTGCAGGAGATCCTCGACTGGATCGACGACAACGCGAACTACCGGCACCGGAACGCGGCGGTCTACTTCCCGCGCCTGCGCGTCCCCGATCCGCTCGACGAGTTCCGCCTCAAGTCGGTCGGCGCGGGCGGCACCGTGGCCGGCATCTACGCGCGCACCGACGCGACGCGCGGCGTGTGGAAGGCGCCCGCCGGCCTCGAGGCGTCGCTGCGCGGCGTCTCCGAGCTCGACTTCCGGATGACCGACGGCGACAACGGCGTGCTCAACCCGCTCGCCGTCAACGCGATCCGCGTGTTCCCGATCCACGGCCAGGTCGTGTGGGGCGCCCGCACGCTCGACGGCGCCGACGCGACCGCGTCGGAGTGGAAGTACATCAGCATCCGCCGCACCGCCCTGATGATCGAGGAGTCGCTGTTCCGCGGCACCAAGTGGGTGGTGTTCGAGCCGAACGACGAGCCCACCTGGGCGAAGGTCAGGCAGAACATCGGCGCGTTCATGATGAGCCTGTTCCGCCAGGGCGCCTTCCAGGGCTCGACGCCGGACAAGGCGTTCTACGTGAAGTGCGACGGCGAGACCACGACGGCCAACGACCGCAACCTCGGGATCGTGAACATCGAGGTCGGGTTCGCGCCCCTCAAGCCGGCCGAGTTCGTCGTGATCAAGATCCAGCAGATCCCCGACGTGTAGCCGCAGGAGGCGCACCATGGCGAACGGGTTCACGGTCAACGCTCACCGCGTCGACCCGTACAAGAACTTCAAGTTCCGGGTGAAGAACGGGGACGGCAAGACGGTGCTCGGCGTGAGCAAGGTCAGCCCGCTCAAGCGCACGACGGAGGTCGTGCGCCACCGGAGCGGCAACGAGAACAGCCACGACAGCCCGTCGCCCGGCCGGACGACGTACGAGGCGATCACGCTCGAGCGCGGCGTCACGCACGACCCGGAGTTCGAGCGCTGGGCCAACCTCGTCCACCCGTACGCCGGCGACGCGGCGATGGACCTCGTCAACTACAAGCAGGAGCTCACGCTCGAGGTGATGGACGAGAAGGGCCTCGTGGCGCTGCGCTACTTCCTGCACCGGTGCTGGGTGAGCGAGTGGACGGCGGTGCCGGACCTGGACGCCAACGCCAACGCCACCGCCGTCGAGTCGGTCAAGCTCGAGCTCGAGGGCTGGGAGCGCGACGTGGCGACCCCGGAGCCCGACGAGGCCTCGCCGGTTCCGGCAGGCGGGTAGGCCGGCATGACGCCTGCGGCCGCCGTGCGGGCGTTCGGCGCCCAACCGGGTGACCTCGACGTCGACTTCGACAGCGACGACCGCGCGACCGTCGCGACCGAGGTCATCGCCCGCTGCGCGGCGATCGGGCACGAGGGCGCGTGGGCGCTGCCGGTCGGCACGCGGCTCGCCCTCCTCGTGGCCGTCGCGCAGCTGTGCGGGCGGCACGCGCTGCGCTGGACGCTGCCGTGTGCGGCGGACGACTGCGACGAGGAGATCGAGGTCGAGCTGCCGCTGGCGACGCTGGCGGCGGCCGCGCGCGCGGGCGAGGCGACCGAGCCCGCAACCGTGGGCTGGGGCGGGCACCGCTTCCGCCCCCGCCGGCCGACCGGCGAGGATCTGCGCCGCTGGCACGCGCAACCGCCGTCCGACGCGGAGATCGTCGCCGCGGTCGGCGGGCCCGAGCTCGCCGGCGACGCTCCGCCCGAGCTGGTCGCCGCCGTCGAGGCCGCGCTCGACGCGGTCGATCCGCTCGTCGACACGTCGCTGCGATCCACGTGCCCGGCGTGCGGGCGCCCGCTCGCGCTGCAGCTCGACATCGAGGCCGCGCTGCTCGCCGACGCGCGCGCTCGGCAGGACCGGCTGCTCGAGGATGTGGCCGCGCTCGCGGCCGCGTTCCACTGGAGCGAGCCGGAGATCCTGGCGCTGCCGCCGCGCCGGCGGCGCCGCTACCTCGCCCTGGTCGAGGCCGCCTGATGCCGTACTTCGACCGGCTCAGGCAGCTGGCGGCCGCGGGCGCGCCTGCACGCCGCGGCCCGTCGTGGGCGGCCGGGCTCGAGGTCGACGCGATCCGCATCGCGGCGCCGCCCGCACGCCGCGAGACCGCGGCGGTGCCGCCGGCGCCGGCGACCGCGCCGGCGGT
>DASSUW010000386.1:0-6544 GCA_035706585.1 Solirubrobacteraceae bacterium
GGGCCCGTTCTCGTCGCTGCGCGTGACCGGCATGGCCCGCGGCAACGGCGCGAGCGTGCGGTCGACGTATACGTTCCGGCGCAAGGCGATCATCGGCAACTGGACCGTGCGGGCCTCGGCGCGCAAGCGGCGCAGCGCCGAGGTCCTGTTCCCTAGCTACGGCGGCGACCAGGCCGCCGTGTGGGCGATCCTGAAGAGCGGCGAGGCGGTGCGCGTGACGACCGCGCGGCGGCTGCAGG
The DNA here is from genome assembly GCA_035706585.1 of Solirubrobacteraceae bacterium. Classification (GTDB taxonomy): domain Bacteria; phylum Actinomycetota; class Thermoleophilia; order Solirubrobacterales; family Solirubrobacteraceae; genus DASSUW01. The sequence goes on from DASSUW010000386.1 coordinate 240, forward strand.
GCATCCGCGGCTTCTGGATCCAGAGCGCCAAGACCGGCTACGCGGTCGTCCCGCTCGACCGCGTCAAGGGCTCGGTCGTCAAGATCGTCCAGCCCAAGGTGCAGCCCTCCGCGCCGAACCCGGGGCCGACGCTGCGCGTCGTGCTGACCCGGCGGGTGCCGCGCAAGCGGCCCGTGGTGTTCGAGGCGAAGCTGGCGATCGCGCGGTCGGTCGACGACGCGCGGGCCGTGCTGCGCTAAGTCTCGGCGCAAACACCGGCTGGGTGGAGAGCCGGCGACGTCGGCCGGTCCGGCGGTCCGCTGGCGCGTTTTCCCTGTATACGAATGAAAAGGCGCCAGGCCTGGCGCGCTGACCACCGTGTTGGCTCAGGCCGGCAGCGCGGCCAGGACGGCCGCCACGGCCTCGTCCGCGCTCTCGCCGGCGCCCACGACCACTTCGGCCGCCTCCGGCGGCTCGTACGGATCGTCGACACCGGTCAGGCCGGTGATCTCCCCCGCCCGCGCCCGCGCGTAGAGCCCCTTCGGGTCGCGCCGCTCGCACTCCTGCAGGGACGTCGCCACGTGGATCTCCAGGAACGGCAGGCCGCGTGCCTCGTGCACGGCGCGGGCGGCGTCGCGGTCGGCGCGGTACGGCGAGACCAGCGCGACCAGCACGACCACGCCCGCGTCGGCGAGCAGCGCCGACACCTCTGCGGTGCGGCGCACGTTCTCGGCGCGGTCGGCGGCGGAGAAGCCGAGGTCGCCGTTCAGCCCGTGGCGCAGGTTGTCGCCGTCGAGCACGTACGCGGAGCGGCCCTGGCCGAGCAGCCGCGCCTCGACGCCGGCGGCGACGGTCGACTTGCCCGACCCCGGCAGGCCGGTCATCCACAGCGTCGCGCCGCCGTGGCCCAGCGCCGTCCAGCGCTGGAGGCGCTCGGTGTGCTGCTGCCAGACGACGTTGGGGGAGCGATCAGCGGGCATTCTCGACGAGCCGCGCCTCGGGGGTGCGGCGGCGCAGGATGAGATAGCAGCCGGCGGTCCCGACCACCGGCACGAGCACGAGCACGAACGCGGGCAGCTCGAGCCCCGCCTTGCTGAGCAGCGCGAGGCCCGAGGTCAGGAGCACGACCCCGAGCGCCGCACGCAGCGCGTTGCGCGGCAGCTTCGTGGCGATGTTCGTCCCGATCCACACGCCCGGCAGCGAGCCGATCAGGATCGTGCCGGCGAGGCCGAAGTCGACGTTCCCGGCGATCACGTGCGCGAACGCCGCCACCCACAGCAGCACGGCGGCGTGCGCGACGTCGGTGCCGACCACGCGGTGCGGGCTGAGCCGGAAGCCGAGGATCAGGCCGATGCCGATCAGCGTGCCCGAGCCCGCCGAGGTGATGCCGAGCACGAAGCCGACCGAGGCGCCGAGCGCGACCGCGGCGACCTTGTGCCGCGTCTGCATCCGGAACGCGCCGCGCTCGCGGGCCGAGTGGTCGGCGATCGCCAGCGCGCGCAGCAGCACGAGGCCGCCGGTGAGCAGCAGCACGCCGCCGATCGCCACCAGCATGAACGTGTCGAAGTCGTCGCCGACCGCGTCGTGCACCTGGTCGAGCACCCAGACCCCCAGCAGCGCGGCCGGGCACGAGCCGACCGCCAGCCAGAACGCCAGCCGCGGGAACACCGTGCCCTTGCGGAAGTGCCGCCAGCCGCCGAGCGTCTTGGTCACCGCGCCGTACGCGAGGTCGGTGCCGACCGCGACGACCGGCTTGGTGCCGATCACGAGGATCAGCAGCGGCGTCATCAGCGACCCGCCGCCCATGCCGGTGATCCCGACGAGCAGGCCCACGCCGAGGCCGAACAGGATGATCGCTGGATCCATGCTTCAGGACGGGAGGTGCAGGCCGCACTCGATCTTGTCGGTGCCGGCCCAGCGGCCGTCGCGGCCACCACCGGCGACGGTGCAGTGCATGCAGCCGATCGAGTCGTAGCCGCGGTCGTGCAACGGGTGGTAGGGCACGTCGTGGGCGGCGATGTACCGCCAGACGTCCTGCTCGCTCCAGTCCGCCAGCGGGGCGCACTTGAACTTGCCGGGATGGCCCTCGTCGGGCGCCAGCTTGGGCGTCTGGGCGCGGGTCGGCGACTGCTCGCGCCGCAGGCCGGTGATCCAGGCGTCGACCTCCGCGAGCGCGCGCTCGAGCGGCTCGACCTTGCGCATGCCGCAGCACGCGTCGGGGTCCCGCTGCCACAGGCCGTCGATCCACTCGCCGCGGTGGACGTCGATCTCGATCCCGTAGCGGTCCTCGATCCGCCGCCACATCTCGTAGGTCTCCGGGAACAGCACGCCGGTGTCGAGCGTGAACACGCGCGCGGCCGGCTCGATCGCCAGCAGCATGTCGAGGATCACCGACGCCTCCTTCTGGAACGAGCAGGCGACGTACAGGCGCGGGTGGAACTCGTCCACGACGTGAGCGAGAACCTCCTGCGCGCTCAGGGACTCCAGGTCCGGCGGGGCGGCACGCACCGCGGGTAGGTTAGCCGCCTACTCGGTCGTGACAGCCCTGAGCACGTCGACCTTCGCCGCGCGCCGCGCGGGCTGGATCGCGGCCGCGACGCCGGCCAGCGCCGCGACGACGAAGACCACGATCAGCGCGACGATCGGGATCGTGAACACGAAGCCCGAGTCCGCCAGCGGCCGCGAGACGATCAGGGCGAACAGCGTGCCGAGCACGATGCCGAGCACGGCGCCGATGCCGGCGGTGATCACCGACTCGCCGCGGATCATCTGGCGCACCTGCCGCCGGCTCATGCCGACCGCCCGGAGCATGCCGAGCTCGCGCGTGCGCTCGTGCACCGATAGCGCGAGCGTGTTGACGACGCCGAGCAGCGCCACGATCACCGACAGGGCGAGCAGCAGGTAGATCAGCGTGACCGCGCCGTTGATGCCCTTCTGCTGCTCGTTCTTGAAGTCCTGGATCGTCTGCGGCTTGGCCGTGGGGAATCCCTTCAGCGCCTGTTCCTCGGCCGCCTTGAGCGCCTGGGCGTCGGTGCCCGGGTCCGACAGGACGAACGCGTAGAAGATGTCCTTGGACTGCCAGTCGCGGACGAGCGACGCATCGGTGACCGTCACCTGGCCGAGCAGCGAGTCGGCGTCGTAGACAGCGGACACGCGGTAGTTCACGCGCTTGCCGCGGGGCGTGATGAGCCCGAGCTGGTCGCCGACCTTGAGGTCGTGCGCGTCGGCGAAGTCCTGGTTGACGATCACCTCGCCGTCGGCGAGCTGGGAGAGCGCCGTGTTCGTGCCCTGCGCCCACTGGAGCGACAGCGCCTCGGCGGCCGTGGCGGGGTCGATGCCGCCGACCTGGACGGTCTTGCCGCCGTCGACGAGCTTGGCCGGCTCGATCCGGACGGGCGAGACCGCCGCGACGCCGTCGACACCGCGCAGCGCGTCGACCACGCCGTCGGGGAGCGGGTTGAAGCCGTTCTGGTGCGTGACGATGCCGGCGGCGCGCACCTGCTTGCTGATCGTCTGGTCGACGGTCGCCTTGGCGCCGGCGGCGAAGATCGCCACGAACACGACGAGCGCCACGCCGATCATCAACGCCGACGCGGTCGTCGCGGTGCGCTGGGGCTGGCGCTGGGCGTTCTCGCGCGCGAGCCGCCCCGTGAGCCCCTGCATGCGCTCCAGCGGCTTGCCGAGCCCGCTCGCCAGCGGGCGGACGAGCGTCGCGGCGATGAGCGCGAAGCCGAACATCAGGAGCACGGCGCCGAAGCCGATCGCCGACGCGGTCGCGCTGTCGGAGCCGACGTCCCCGAACAGGGCGTACAGCATCACCGCGATGCCGGCGATCGCCAGCAGCCCGGCGGCCACGACCCGGCGCCGGCGCAGGCGGCCGCCGACCGCCGCCTCGGCGTCGCGCAGCGCCGCGATCGGCTCGATCCGCGTGGCGCGCCGGGCCGGCACGAAGCCGGACACGAGCGTCGCGAGGATGCCGACGAGCAGGCCGGCGATGATCGTCCGCGACTCGAGCTGCAGCGACGTCGCGCCGATCTCGATCCCGACGGCTTTGAACAGCGCGCGCAACGCGACCGCGATCACCAGCCCGGCGAAGATGCCGATCACCGACGCCGCGACCCCGACGGCAAGGCTCTCGGCGAGCACCGAGCGCATCACCTGCCGGCGCGACGCGCCGATCGTGCGCAGCAGGCCGATCTCGCGCGTGCGCTGGGCGACCGTGATGTTGAACGTGTTGAAGATCAGGAACCCGCCGACGAGCACCGACACGCCGGCGAACACCAGCAGCGCGGTGCGGATCGGCGCGAACGCGTCCGCGAAGTCGCCGACGGTCTTGTCGACCTGCTCCTTGCCGGTGCGGACCGCGAACTCGGGGCCGAGCTCGCGCGCGATCGCCGCCTTGAGCTCCTCGGGCGACGTGCCGTCGGCGGCGGCCACCGAGATGTCGTCGTAGCCGTCGTGGCCGGTGACGCGTTGCGACTCGGCCAGCGTCATCTCGACCATCCGCGCGCCGGCGAGGTTGTTCGAGTCGCCGATCTTGGCGACGCCGGAGACCGTGTACTGCTTGGCCGGCGTGGCGCCGGTGACCGTGACGGTGTCGCCCTCGTGGAAGCCGTACTTGTCGGCCGTCGACTTGTCGAGCGCGACCTCGTCGTCGGTCCTCGGCGGCCCGCCCTCGGTGAACTCGAACGGGTCGAAGCGCTCGGGCGGCGCCGTGAGCGCGAGCGTCGGCGGGCCGTTGGACACGATCGGGTCGCCCTCGCGGTCGAGCAGCGTCACGTCGGACGAGACCGAGCCGAACGCCTCCTCGACGCCGTCGACGCTCTCGACCTTCTGCAGCGTGTCCGCCGGCATCGTCGGCGGCTGCTCGAAGTCGGCGTCGACCGCCTGGCGCGACTGGACCGAGACATCGGTCCCCTTGGAGGCGCGCTCGAACAGATCCCGGAACGACGCGTCGATCGTGTCCGTGAACACGAACGTGCCCGCCACGAAGGCGACGCCGAGGACGACGGCGAAGCCGGTGAGGAAGGCGCGCAGCTTCCGGGTCCCGAGACCCTTCAGCGCGACCTTGAGCAAGCTAGGCCACCGCCTTCATCAGGTCGAGCACGCCCTCGGTGCTCTCGCCGGCGCCGTCGTGCACGATCCGGCCGTCGCTGAGCACGACGATCCGGTCGGCGACGGACGCGGCGTGGGCGTCGTGGGTGACCATGACGACGGTCTGGCCGAAGTCGTCCACCGCCTGGCGCAGCAGCTTGAGCACCTCGTCGGACGACGACGAGTCCAGGTTGCCGGTCGGCTCGTCGGCGAATACGACGGCGGGGCGGTGGATGAGCGCGCGGGCGACCGCGACCCGCTGCTGCTGGCCGCCCGACAGCTCCGACGGCCGGTGCGTGAGGCGATCGCCGAGGCCGACGGCGCCGATCAGCGTGTCGTGCCACTCGGGGTCGGGCTTGCGGCCGGCGAGCGTGAGCGGCAGCACGATGTTCTCCTCGGCGGTGAGGACCGGCACGAGGTTGAACGCCTGGAAGACGAAGCCGAGCCGGTCACGGCGCAGCCGCGTGAGGCCCTTGTCGTCGAGGTTCGCGAGCTCCTGCCCGTCGACGACGACGGAGCCGCCGGTCGGGCGGTCGAGCCCGGCGAGCAGGTGCATGAGCGTCGACTTGCCGGAGCCGGACGGGCCCATGATGGCCGCGAACTGGCCGCTGGGGAACGCGGTCGTGACGCCGCGCAGGGCGTGCACGGCGGTCTCCCCTTCGCCGTAGACGCGCGTGAGCTCGGTGGTGCTGACGATGGGGTCGCTCATATGCCCATCAGGATTGCGGCGCGACGGGCGCGCGTGGTGCGGCTAGCCGAACAGCGAAGGTGCGGCCTACGCCCTTAGGTACGCCAGAACCGCCAGCACGCGGCGGTGGTCCTCGACCGTCGGGCTGAGATCGAGCTTCGAGAAGCTGCTCGCGATGTGCTTCTCGACCGCGCCGATCGTCTGCACGAGTGTCGCGGCGATCGCGGCGTTCGAGCGGCCCTCGGCCATCAGCCCGAGCACCTCGCGCTCGCGCGCGGTGAGGCCCTCGAGCGGATCCTCGCGGCGGCGGCGGCCGAGCAGCAGGGCGACCACCTCCGGGTCCAGCGCCGAGCCGCCGCCGGCGACGCGGCGGACCGCATCGGTGAACGTGTCCACGTCGGCGACGCGGTCCTTGAGCAGGTAGCCGGTGCTCTCCGTCGACTCCGAGAGCAGGTCGAGCGCGTAGGCCTCCTCGACGTACTGGCTGAGCACGAGCACGCCCGTGCCGGGATGGTCAGCGCGGATCTTGCGCGCGGCGCGCAGG
>DASSUW010000387.1:0-3928 GCA_035706585.1 Solirubrobacteraceae bacterium
CGGCCTCGGCCTCGGCACTGTCCCCAGCCGGGCCGGGCGGCGGCTCCGGACGGGCGGAGCCCGCGTCGGGGGCGGCCGCGGCCGGCGTGGCCGCGGCGCCGGCCATCTCCTCGGCCAGGCAGTCGGCGAACCGGCCCATCAGCTTCGCGCTCACGTCCTGCATCACGCCCCGGCCGAACTGGGCGGCCGGGCCGGTGATCCGCATGTCGGTCTCGACGTGCACGCGCGTGCCGCCCTCGATCTCCTCCATCGTGGACGTGATCGTGGCGGCGGCGGTGCCCGGGCCGCGGCTGTCGCGCGCCTGCGCGCGCATGACCGCGCGGTGCGCCTGCTCGTCGGCCTCCTCGATCTTGACGGTGCCCTTGTAGCTCGTCGTGATCGGGCCGATCTTGATCTTCATCGTGCCCGCGTACTCGCCGCGGCGCTCGCCCTCGAGCGTGGCACCCGGCAGGCACGGCGCCACGCGCTCGACGTCGAGCAGCACGTCCCATGCCCGCTCGACGGGCGCCGGCACCGTGAACTCGTTCTCCAGCTTCATAGCGTCTCGTAGAACTCGCGCTCGCGCGCCTCGAGGATGTTCGGGATCGCCTCGTTCTTGACCAGGCGCGTGAAGTGCTCGGACGCCATGTGGGCCTCGTAGCCGGCCTCGTCCTCGTACTGCTCGTAGAGGAAGAACAGCCGCGGGTTCTCGGGCGAGCGATTCGCCTGGTAGAAGAGGTTCCCGGGCTCGGCGCGCGACGGCTCGGTCATCTCCTCGCAGATCTGTGCGAGCCGGTCCTCCTCCCCTTCCTTGGCGGTCCACTTGGCGCAGACGACGTAGGCCATGTCAGGCAGCTCCCTTCTGTCCGATGCGGTTGCGCAGCACGCCGATCCCCTGGATCTCCATCTCGACGACGTCGCCGGGCTGCAGCCAGCGGTCGAGCTCCAGCCCGGAGCCGCCCGCGGCGGTGCCGGACCCGAGCACGTCGCCCGGGTACAGCGTCTGCGCGCGCGAGGCGTAGGCGATCATGTCGGCGAACGTGTGGTGCATGTGGGCCGAGGTGTCCTCACCCCAAGGCTCGCCGTTGACGCTCACGCGCATGGCGAGATCCGCGGGGTCGAGCTCGTCGGCGGTGACGATGCACGGCCCGAGCACGTTCGAGCCGTCCCAGTCCTTGGCCTTGCCCGGGCCCATGCCGACCGGCAGCTCGCGCGCCTGCACGTCGCGCGCCGACAGGTCGTTCCAGATCGTGTAGCCGAAGATGCAGTCGAGCGCGTCCTCGGGCGCGACGTCGCGCACCTGGCGCCCGATCACGGCGGCGAGCTCGAGCTCGTGGTCGAGGCGGTCGGTGTAGGCCGGCCACGGGATCTCGTCCTCCGGCCCGATCACGGTGTCCGGCATCCCCTTGTAGTAGGCGGGGACGTCGTACCACTCGTCCGGGATCGGCCGGCCGAGACGGCTGAGCGCGTTCTTCATGTGGCCCTCGAACGCGAGGAAGTCGCGCAGCGAGCGCGGGCGCAGCGGCGCGAGCAGGCGCACCATGCCGGGTACCGGGATCGTCGTCTCCAGCGGCGCCCCGGCCTCGATGTAGGCGATCATGTCGCCGCCGAACGCGAGGTCGATCACGGTGCCGCCGTCGCCGGCCATCATGCCGACGCGTGGTCCGGTCCCGGCGTCGTAGGTCACGAGCCGCACTTGCGCACCGCCTCCTCGATCTTCACGTAGCAGCCGCAGCGGCACAGGTTGCCGCCGAGCGCCTCGCGGACGTCCTCGCCCGGCTGCATCGCCTTCACGGTGAGCACGAAGCCCGGCGTGCACCAGCCGCACTGGAACGCGTGCTCCTCGTTGAACGCGCGCAGGACCGGATCGGCCTCGTCGAGCCCCTCGACGGTCGTGATCTCGCGCCCGGCGGCGGCCGCCGCCAGCAGCAGGCAGCCGGACACCGGCTCGCCGTCGACCAGCACCGTGCACGCGCCGCAGACGCCGATCCCGCACGTCTCGCGCACCGACAGCAGGCCCTGCCGCCGCAGGACCGCCAGCAGCATCTCGTCGCTGCGCGCCTCGAGCGTGGCGGCGCGGCCGTTGAGGATCACGTCGAGCGTCATCGCTCCAGCGCCTCCAGCACGCGCTCGGCGGTGATCGGCAGCTCGGTCACGTGCGCGCCGAGCGACGCGAGCGCGTTCCCGATCGCCGGCGGGACCGGCGGCAGCGCGGTCTCGCCGAGCCCGTGCACCTCCGCGCCCTCGCGCTCGATCAGATCGTGCGTGAGGCGCGGCAGGTCGCCGAACGCCGGCACGTTGTAGTCGGACAGGTTCGCGTTGGTGACCTGCCCGTCGGCGAACTCGACGGCCTCGAACAGCGTCGTCCCGAGCCCCATCAGCATCGAGCCCTCGTTCTGCAGCTCGGCGCCTGCGCGGTTGACCACGCGGCCGGCGTAGACGGCGGCGTGCACGTGCTCGACGGTCAGCCGCCCGGTGTCCTCGTCCACCGTCACGTGCGCGGCCGCGGCGCCCTGGTGCCAGTGCGTCGACGCCACGCCCTGACCGGTGTCGGGATCGAGCCCGCCCTCGTTGCGCACCTCGCCGAAGCCGCGCTCGCCGTCGCGCTCCAGGTCGGCGACGGCCTCGCGCAGCGCCCGCCCCATCATGTAGGTGGAGCGGCTCGACGTCGTCCGCGTGTCGAACGGCGACGTGTCGGTGTCGGGATCCGGGATCTCGATCTGGCCCGGCTCGCAGCCGAGCATCTCGGCCCCCATCAGCTTGATCGACTGGCGCACGTCCTGGCCCATCTCGCACGACGCGCTGCGGACGATGTAGCCGACCGGGGTGCGCTCGACGGCGATCGCCGCGCGGCTCGGCGTCTGCATGCCCTTGAGCAGCACGCACAGCCCCTTGCCGCGCGGGTCGGCCTCGTAGTCGACCGCGGCGGCCGCCGCCTGCAGGCAGTCCTCGAAATGGACGTCGTGCATGACCTCGCCGGTCGCGAACTCGTCGCCGTCGCGCAGCAGGTTCCGGCGCCGCAGCTCCAGCGGGCTCATGTCCAGCTCGCGCGCCAGCAGGTCCATCGTGCGCTCGGACGCCCACACCGACTGCATCGCCCCGTAGCCGCGGTACGCGCCGTTCGGCGGCAGGTTCGTGTAGATCGCCAGCGAGTCCACGCGTACGTGCGGGATCCGGTAGGGGCCGACGCCCGCGTAGCCCATCTTGGTCGCGACGCCCGGACCGCAGTCGGCGTAGGCGCCGGTGTCGACCCAGCAGTCGAGCTCCTTGGCCACCAGCGTGCCGTCGTGCCGGGCGCCGAGCCGGACGCGAACGATCGCCGGGTGGCGGTTGAGCGTGACGAACTCCTCGGCGCGGTCGAGCACCGCCTTCACGGGCCGGCCCGCCCTGCGCGCCAGCGCCGCCACGAGCGCCTCGAGGCGCACGAACGTCTTGGCCCCGAACGAGCCGCCCATCGGCGGGGCGATGATGCGGATCCGCTCCGGCTCGATCCCGAACGCGCCCGCGAGGTCGGCGCGGCAGTTGAACGGCGTCTGCGTCCCGCTCCAGATCGTCAGCCGCCCGTCATCCCACTCGGCGAGCGCGGCGTGCGGCTCCATCGGGGCGTGCGCCGCGCCGGCGGTCCGGTACACCTCCTCGACCACGACGTCGGCGCCGGCGAAGCCCTCCGCCACGGCGCCGTGGCGGATGCGGAAGCGGTGACAGACGTTGGTGCCGGGGATCGGCCGCACGTCGATCGACACCGCATCCTGCGCCGAGGCCGCAGCCTGCTCGTGCAGCAGCGGCGCGCCCGGCGCGACGGCCGCCAGCGGATCCGTCACCGCGGGCAGCTCCTCATAGGCGACCTCGATCGCGCGCGCCGCGGCACGCGCCTGCTCGCGCGTCGGCGCCGCGACCGCGGCGACGACATCGCCGGCGTGCCGCGCGACGTCGGCGAGCACGCGCTCGT
>DASSUW010000388.1:0-6220 GCA_035706585.1 Solirubrobacteraceae bacterium
TGTCGGATGCCGCCGCGGACTCGCTGCCGGTGCGCGGCGGCGGCGCCACGAAGCGGTACTCGGCACGCGCGCCGATCTGGTGCACCGTCCACGGCAGGTCGCCGATCACCTCGCGCACGCCCTCCGTGAAGCGCGTCGCCCGGACGGCGGCGAGTTGCAGCGCGTTGCCGGCGAGCGTGCCGCCGACGCCGCCGACGTCCTCGATGTCCGCCCGCTGATCGGACCTGATCGCCTCCGCCAGCTCGTCGGAGATGCCGTAGGCGCCGATCGGGATCCCGCCGGCGATCGACTTGCCGATCGTGACGATGTCGGGCTCCAGGCCCCAGGCCTTCGTCGCCCCGCCCGGGCCGGCCGAGAACGTGTGGGTCTCGTCGTTGATGAGCAGCGTGGCGTGCTCGCGGGTGATGCGGCGGACCGCCTCGAGGTAGCCCGGCTCGGGCATCACGATGCCGATGTTCGTGAGCGCGGGCTCCATCAGCACGACGGCAACGTCGCCGTGCGCGAGCTCGCGCTCGAGCGCCTCGGTGTCGTTGTACTCGACCACCCGTGTCGTGACGGCGAGATCGACCGGGGGACCGACGTTGCCCGCGCGCGACACCGCTCTCCCGTCCGGCCCGACGACCGCGAACGTCTCGTCGACGCTGCCGTGGTAGCAGTAGGCGTTGACGAGGATCTTCGAGCGGCCGGTGACCTGGCGGGCGAGGCGGATCGCCCAGCGATTGGCGTCGGTTGCCGTGAGCGTGAACGACCACTGCGGCGGGCCGAAGCGGCGTGCGAGCTCGGCGCCGACCCAGGCCGCGTCGAACGTCGGCATCATCGCCGTGATCCCGCCGTCGTCCTGGACGCGGCGCACGATCGCCTCGACGGTCGGTTCCGGCGAGTGGCCGGCCATCGCGCCGGTGTCGCCGAGCGCGAAGTCGACGTAGTCGCGGTCGTCGATGTCGGTCACACGGGCGCCGCGCGCGTGCTTGAGGTACAGCGGGAAGCCGCCGGCGGCCATGTTCATCCAGGTCATGGGGACGCCGCCGAGCAGGTGCGGCTGGGCGGAGGCGTAGGCGGCGGCGCTGCGCGGGTGCGCCTCGGCGTAGGCGGCGCGCTCGCGGGCGAGCAGTTGGCGGAGGCGGTCTCGGTTCACGCGGCGGAACGCTACCGCTGCGTGAACCAGCGGCCCTGTACGAGATCGCGGAACGCGACGAGGTTGCGGCCGTCGGCGGTCACCACCTCCCAGTAGCGGCGCCGGAGCGGGTTCTCGGTCCACCAGCGGTCCTCGATCAGCCACGACTCGCGCACGGCCTCGACCGCGCGGCCGTCGATCGTCTCCGGCCGGCCGTCGTCGGCGGCGTGGACGGTGGCGGGCGCGGGCGCGGCGAGGCGTTTCGGCTTTCTCACGGATCCCATGGCGTGAGCGCGAGACGGCGCTCCGGGACGCGCGAGTCGGGATCGACCGGCAGGATGCGCAGCGCGGCGTCCGGCCCGGCTGCGGCGCGGGCCTGGCGAACGGCCTCGCGCAACCGCGCGGCGCGGCGTGCGGCCGACTCTTGGAGCAGCGAGCACTGGTCGCCGGCCGGCGGGCCGAAGCCCTCGGCGCGCAGCCGCAGGACGTCGGCCGGCGCCGGGAGCTCGGCGAGATGAGGCGTGAGGACGAGGCGCATGCGCCGCGGGTCGGCCAGCGCCTCGCGGAACGTCACGCGCGTGCGCCAGGTCCCCCCTTCGACGAGCTTGGCCGCGAGGACGGCGACGCGCAGCGTCCGGCCGCGCCGCTCGCGGCGCGCGAGCAGCCGGTCGATCAGCAGGCCGAGCGCGCGCTCGAGCTGCTGGCCGGACGCCGACTCCGGCAGCTCCAGCCGCTCCTCCAGGCGCTCGGCGGCGGCGCGGGGCCGGAGCGGCGTGTCGTGGCCCTTGGCCAGGTCTCGCGCGAGTGGGCCGGCGGTGCCGAAGCGGTCCGCGAGCGCGTGCTTGGGCAGCTTCGCCAGCTCGCCCAGCGTGCGGATGCCGAACCGCTCGAGCGTCTCCGGCAGCGCCGCGGTCTCGGGCCGCGTGGCGAGGAGATCGACCGGCAGCGGCGCCAGATAGGCGGCGAGCAGGCCAGGGCCCGCGGGCGCGATCTCGGCTCGGCGGGCGCGGGCCCTGGAGGCGGCCGCGAGAGCGGCGAAGCGCGACGGCGCCGCTCCCAGGCGCGTGGACGAGTTCAGCGCGCGCCGCGCCGCCGCGATCACCCCCTCGACGGTCCCGCCGTAGAGGTTCTTGAGGCCCCGGGCGTCGAAGTAGGCGAGGCCGGGACGGCCGGACTCGACCGCCGCGCCGATGTTCTCCAGCGCGGCGAGCAGGCGATCCCACTCGTCGGCCACGCCGGCGGGATCGGGCGGCACGAGACGCAGCGTGGGGCAGCGCGCGAGCGCCTCCCCCAGCCGCAATCCGGCCTTCACGCCGTGCGCCTCGGCCGCCGCGGAGGCCTCTCCGATCAGCTGCTCGCGGCCCGGCTCGGGCGCCAGTGCGACCGGCCCGGCCGCCAGGCTGTGGCGGCCGCCGGCGGCGACGGCGAGCTCGAAGCGCGGGATGAGAGCGCAGACGATCATGTACGAACACATGTTCCCATGCTCGCTCTGAGCACGCAACATGGCGTTCGCATGCGGACCGATTCGTCGCCCGCCCCACCGATCGGTGGGTGCTCCGGTCTTTACACGCACTTTGCGCGGTTATGGGGGCGAAAGCTGGGTACTGCCGTCCTCCATAGGAAGGGCCCCCGTTGCCGGAGGCCCTTTCCGTAGCAGACCTGTAAGCCGGATTCTGTCGTGAGCAGCCATCCATCTCAGCGGCCTACCTGGACCTTGGCGGGCAGCCTGCAAACGGTCCTGCTTGGCCTTGCACCCGGTGGGGTTTGCCAGGCCGCCGCGTCACCGCGACGCCGGTGCGCTCTTACCGCACCATTTCAACCTTGCCGGCCCGTTTCCGGGCTTGGGCGGTGTGTTTTCTGTGGCACTTTCCCGCGGGTTTCCCCGGGTCGGCGTTACCGACCACCGCGCCCTATGGTGTCCGGACTTTCCTCGAAGGCGATACCACCTCCGCGAACTGCTCGGTCTGCGCTGTGGAACGGTAGCGCGCGTAAAGGTATTGTGATCAGACCACGCGGTTCGTCCGCGGGGAGCGAAACACTGAAGTCATGTACGACGTGATCTACATCGATGCGCACGGCTCGGAGACGCCCGTCGCGCAGCACGTCGACGACCGGCAGGAAGCCTCCGACGTCGCCCGGCAGGCCGCTGCCGAGCGCGGTGCCGGACGGATGGTCCTGCCGGGGTCGACCAAGCTGCCCAACTGCGTCTGCGTCGTGCCGGTCGAGGCCAAAGCGGCCTAGTCGTTCACGCGCGCGTGCGCGTGAGGCCGCCGGCTCGGGCCGGTGGCGCGGAGTCCTGATCGCGTCGTGAGATAGCGTGCGCGCCCATGCGTGTCGGAGTGATCGGTGGCGGGTTGATGGGCTCGGGGATCGCCGAGGTGTGCGCCCGCTCGGGCGTGGACGTGACCGTGGTCGAGGTCGACGACGGGCGGATCGACAAGTCGCGCGCGGCGATCGAGCGGTCGCTGGATCGCGGCGTGCGCGGCGGGCACGTGTCCGAGGAGGAGCGCAGCACGGCGCTCGACCACCTCGCATTCACGTCGTCGCTCGACGATGTCGCCGGCGCGGACGCCGCGATCGAGGCGATCATCGAGGACGAGGGCCTCAAGCGCGAGATGTTCCGGCGGCTGGATTCGCTCTTGCCCGACGCGCAGTTCCTGGCGTCGAACACCTCGTCGGTGCCGATCATGAAGCTGGGCGCCGAGACCTCCCAGCCGCACAAGGTGATCGGGCTGCACTTCTTCAACCCGGTGCCGGTGCTGCCGCTGGTCGAGATCGTGCACTCGATCATGACCGCCGACGAGACGGCGGTCCGCGTGCGCGAGTTCGCCGAGCAGACCTTGGGGAAGCAGTGCATCGACTCGCAGGACCGCGCCGGGTTCGTCGTCAACGCGCTGCTCATCCCCTACCTGCTGTCGGCGATCCGGATGTACGAGTCGGGCTTCGCCTCGCGTGAGGACATCGATCGCGGCATGGTGCTCGGCTGCGCGCATCCGATGGGGCCGCTCAAGCTCTCCGACCTCATCGGGCTCGACACGCTGCTGGCCGTCAGCGAGTCGCTGTACGAGGAGTTCCGCGATCCGGCATCCGTGGCGCCCGCGTTGCTCAACCGCATGGTCGAGGCGGGCCTGCTCGGGCGCAAGACCGGCCGCGGGTTCTACGAGTACTCGAAGTCGTAACTGCTCAGCTCAGAATCGACGAGTGCCGCGCGACAACGCGCCACTCGCCGTCCATCCGGCTCCACACGTCGGTGAGCCGGAACGCGTTGCTCAGGCTCGTGTGGTGGAGGCTGGCCACCTGCGAGTAGCGCGAGTGGACGATCGCCGTGTCGCCGAAGACGTCGATGTCGATCGACTCGTACGCGAACGACATGATCGTGTAGCCCTCCCGGGCCGCGCCCATCCACTGCTCGCGCGTCATCGGCTCGGGATTGAGGTGGATGGCCGTGAACCGGAATCCCGGCGCGACGATCTCCTCGAGCCGATCCATGTCGCGGTCCTGCACCCCGCGCATCCACTCGTGCTGGAGCTCGGCGAGGCGGGCGCGGTCGTCTTCGACGCTCATGTGCCGCGGCAGGCTACCGGTCCGGCGCCCTCGCGCGGGCAGCAGCAGTCAGGTCAGCGTCGATCCGCAGGAGCCGCAGCGGCCGCCGGCCGCCTGCGGGAGCATCTCGCCGCCGCAGACCGGGCAGCACGCGGGCAGCTCGGCGCCGAGGACCTCCCAGGCGCGGGCGACGACGTCCGCCAGCGTCGGCCCGGTCGGGTCGGCGCCCGGCTTGAGGCCGTGCGGGTCGGCGCCAGTCTGCAGCCCATGCGGATCGGCCGCAGGGCGCTGCGCGTGCCAGTCGATCGTGTTCTCGCCGCGGCGGATTGCGGGACTTCGTGTCAGCACGTGGGTCATGGCTACGCCACCTTCCTGAGTACCCCGACCACGCGCCCGAGGACCTGCACCTCGCGCGAGCGGATCGGTTCCATCGAGTCGTTCTCCGGCTGCAGGCGCACGTGGTCGCTCTCGCGGAAGAAGCGCTTGACCGTCGCGTCCTCCCCCAGCAGCGCCACCACGATGTCGCCGTCCGTCGCCGTGTCCTGCGGGCGCACGACCACCAGGTCGCCGGCGAGGATGCCCGCGTTCACCATCGAGTCGCCGCGGACGGTGAGGACGTACTCGCCCTCGTCCCCGCCCACGCGAGGATCGACCTGCACGGTGTCCTCGATGTTCTCGTCGGCGAGAATGGGCTGGCCGGCGGCGACGTTGCCGACGAGCGGCAACCCGCCCGAGGTCGAGACCACCGACTTGACCGCGTCCGCCGCCCGGTCGAGCAGCTCGATCGCGCGCGGCTTGGTCGGATCGCGCCGCAGCAGCCCGATCTTCTCGAGGTTCGCGAGATGGGCATGGACCGTCGAGGACGACGCGAGCCCGACCGCCTTGCCGATGTCGCGGACCGTCGGCGGATAGCCGTATTTCGCCGAGTACTTCTTGATGAAGTCGAAGATCTCTTGCTGGCGCTTCGTGAGGTCCTTCCCGATGTCCATTACGGGCTCTGCTCCTCATGTCGTGGCCGTGAACCGAACATCTGTTCGACACAGTAGCGGGGGGTCAGGACGGACGCAAACGCCGCCGCTGCCCAGGGCTATACTGCGGCGGCACCCGCGCCGATGGCGGAATTGGTAGACGCGCCAGGTTGAGGGCCTGGTCCGGGATAACCGGGTGGAGGTTCGAGTCCTCTTCGGCGCATGCAGCGAAGGCCCCGCACGGCGGGGCTTTCTTGTGTCTTGAGGTCCTCAGCATTAGGCCGCGGGGGCAGAATTTCGTGACACGGCGCCTATAGGGCTTGGGGCAGCAGTCGGCTGCCCCGTGAGGAGCCTTCGAGCGTCGTGTCATGAGCGTGCAACTCGATCTGGCTCGGAACCGCTGGGTGGTTCGGTGGTACGAGAGCGGGCGGCAACGGTCGCGTCGTTTCCCGGACGAGGAGGCCGCACGTCGCTTTGATGCCGACTGCGCCAGCGCGAAGGCGCTCGCGCGCGAGGCGACGACGGCGGATCTGGCCCGCGAGCTGATGCTGCTTCGCGCCCGCGTCAACGAGGTCGAGCGGCACCTGCCTGCCGA
>DASSUW010000389.1:0-13664 GCA_035706585.1 Solirubrobacteraceae bacterium
CGACCGCCGGTGCCGGATCCTGCGGCCGCGAGGTGTCGACGTCGACCACGTAGAAGGCGTCGGTCGTCAACGCGAGCCGGTCGCTTTCCCGGAACAGCGCGATCAGCCCGGGCGCGTGGCCCGGGAGGTGCACGACGCGGAAGCCGTTCACGTCGTCGCCCTCATCGATCGTGCCGGCGATCTCCACCGGCCCGCTGTTCCAGTACTCGAGCAGCTTCGGATACACCCAGCGCGACGGGATCCGCAGCAGCTCGATGCGGTGGTAGTCGCGCTGCGGCTCGCCCGCCTCGGCGGCCGCGCGCTCGGCCGGATGGCAGAACACCGGCGCGCCGAGGCCGGCCGCCACGCCGCGATGGTCGACGTCGGCGTGGCCCAGCACGACCCGGTTGACGCCGCCGAGCGGCGCCGCCGCGGTGGCGACCGCGCTGGTCATCTGGCGGATCCCCGCGTCGAACAGCGTCACGCCGCCGCCCTCGTCCTCCAGGAGGTAGACGTTCATCGTGCGCGGGACGCCTCCTCGCAGCAGCCAGACCCCGTCGGCCACGCGCTCGAGGTCGCTGCGGGCGGCCACGCGCCGCGATGCGCGCGTACGGGCGTTGAAGGCGCTGAACAGCCGCTGCTCGATCGCCGAGCCCGCCGGCGGCACGAGGCCGATCTGGCGAGCGAGCGCCATCCCGTCCGGCACCGCGTCGTTGCGTGCGATCAGCCCGTCGCGCACGCGCAGCAGGTCGATCCCCTCGATGTCGATGTGGGCTCCAGTCGGCTCCAGGCCCCACAGCGGGCCCGTCATGGTCGCCGTCGCCTTCCAGTGCACGGCGACCTTGTCCGCTTCGGCGACCGTCGTCTCCACGGTCAGCTCGAAGTCGGGGAATGCCGTGAACAGCTCGGTGAAGTAGCCGCGCACGCCGCCCGGCCCGACGGCGTCGACCTGGCCGGCGATGTGCTCCTCGCCGTCCGGCGCCCACAGCGCCGCCATCGCGTCCACGTCCCGCCGGGCGAGGGCGTCGAAGTACTGCCTCACAACCTCCGCCGCGCTGCTCATCGCGCGGCCACGTTACCGTGCCGACCCGTGCGCAAGCCCACTCGCAGCCGTGAGGTCGGGCGGGGCGAGAAGGTCCTGCCCGGCATCTGGCGGCTCCGCCTGCCGCTGCCGTGGCCGGGCGTGCCGCACTGCAACGCGTGGGCGCTGGCGGCGGGCAGCGGCATCGTGCTCGTCGACACCGGGATGCACGAGCCCGGCTCGATGATGCACCTGCACCGCGCGCTCGACCAGGCGCGGCTGCGGATCGACCACGTCAAGCTGATCGTCTGCACCCACGCGCACGTCGACCACTGCGGCCAGGCGCCGCCGATCGCCGACCGCGCCGGCTGCGAGATCTGGATGCACCCGAACCACGCGCACCACACGGCATCGGCGTCCGATCCCGACCAGGCGCTCGCCCGTCGCGTCGAGGTGGCGCGCCAGAGCGGCGTGCCGGAGGCGCCGCTGCGCCGCTGGATCGAGCAGCGCCGCGCCCAGGGCTCGGGCCAGGCCGGCGTCCTGACCGTCGACCGCGAGCTGACCGACGGCGCGATCGTCTCGACCGACCTCGGCGACTGGCAGGTGATCGAGACGCCCGGCCACGCGCCGTCGCACATCTGCCTCTACCAGCCCGAGCGCCGGCTGCTGATCTCCGGCGACCACCTGCTCGGCCGCGTCAGCCTCTACTTCGACGTCGGCTACACGCCCGACGCCGTCGGCGAGTTCCTCGCCTCGCTCGACAAGGTCGACGGCCTCGACTGCCGCCTCGCCCTCTCCGGTCACGGGCGCCCGTTCACGGACGTGCCCGGCCACATCGCGGCCAACCGGGAGCTGGTCGCGCAGCGCCTGGAAGCGGTCACGGCCGCGCTGCCGGGCACCGCGTACGAGATCGCCCAGCACGTCTACGGCGACCTGTTCAACGAGGCGACGGCGACGTGGCTGCTCACGAAGACGCGCGCGTACCTCATCCACCTGGAGCGGCTCGGCCTGGCCGAATGCGGAGGCCAGTCCCCCGAGCGGTGGTCGGCCGCGGCCTAGACTGCGCGCATGCGAATCGACGAGCGACTCGCCGGCGGATCCGAGCCTTCGTTCTCGTTCGAGTTCTTCCCGCCCAAGACCGACGAGGGCGAGCGGAACCTCGGGCGCGCGCTCGCTGAGCTCAGCCGGCTTCAGCCGACGTTCGTGTCGGTCACCTACGGTGCGGGCGGCAGCGCGATCCAGAAGCGCAAGACGGTCGACATCGTGTCGTCGATCAAGGCCCAGCACGGCCTCGAGGCGATGGCCCACTTCACGTGCGTCGGCGCCACCACCACCGAGCTGCGCGAGACGCTGAACCTCATGCGCGACGCCGGCGTGCAGAACGTCCTCGCGCTGCGCGGCGACCCGCCCGGGCAGACGGAGTGGACGGCGACGCCGGGCGGCCTGGAGTACAGCCGCGAGCTGATCGAGATGATCCGCGACGAGTACGACTTCACGATCGGCGCCGCCTGCTTCCCCGAGGTCCACGTCCACGCCGAGTCGGCGGAGAGCGACCTGCGCTACTGCAAGGAGAAGGTCGACGCCGGCGCGCGCTTCCTGATCACGCAGCTGTTCTTCGACAACGCGCTCTACTGGGACTTCGTCGCCCGGGCCCGGGACATCGGCATCGACGTCCCGATCATCCCGGGCATCATGCCGATCACGAACGCCGCGCAGACCAAGCGCTTCACGAGCATGTGCGGCGCGTCGATCCCCGACGACCTGCTGCGCGAGCTCGGCCTGCGCGCCGACCAGCCGGAGGCGGTCGCCGACTTCGGCGTCGCGTACGCCACGCTCCAGTGCGCCGACCTGCTGGCCAAGGGCGCCCCCGGCATCCACTTCTACACGCTCAACCGCTCCACGGCGACGCGCGCGATCCTCAGCGCGCTGCGCTGCATGACGCCGTGGCGGGACGCCGTCATCGCGTAGCCGGCGGCGGCTCGATGTCGAGCGCGTGGGCCACGCGCGGGTGCCCGTCCACCTCCCAGGTCACGTCGATCTGGTCGTCCTTGCGGTAGGTGCCGATGCCCCAGGCGCCCCAGAACCAGCGCCAGAAGCCGAGCCGCCCCTCCTTCGCCAGCGGACGGTCGAACACCAGCGTGCGGCCGCGGACCTCGAAGTCGGTGCCCGGCTGTTGCCGGACGCCGTTGATGTAGACCTCGTACGGCTCGCGCACCGCGGGGGGCAGCGTCACGGTCCAGTCCGCCATGGCGGTCATCATGGCAGTGGTGACGGAATACACGCTTCGGCGATCGCCGCGCGCACGCCGTGTGCGGGTCAGCGTTGAGAGCGACGGCGCGGTGCTGGTCACGCTGCCCAAGCGGGCGCCGCTGCGGGCGGCCGACGAGGCCGTGCGCGAGCTGGCGCCGTGGATCGAGCGCCGGCGTCGCGCGCTCGCGCGGGCCGCTGCCGAGGTCGCGCGCACGCCGGGGACCGTGCCGTATCTCGACGCAGAGCTCACGCTCGTGGCGCAGGCCGCCCGCACGCGCGTGCACCGTCGCGGCGACGCGCTGCTCGTGCCCGAGACCGGTCGCGCGGAGGCGCTCGAGCGCTGGTACCGGCGTGCGGCGCGGGCGGAGATCGCCCCGCGGCTCGACGCCGCGGTGGCCCGCGCCGGCACTGCGTACACCGGCCTGACGATCCGCGGCCAGCGCACGCGCTGGGCGTCGTGCTCGTCCACCGGCGCGATGTCGTTCAACTGGCGGCTGCTGCTCGCGCCCGAGGCGGTGCTCGAGTACGTGATCGAGCACGAGGTCTGCCACCTCGAGGTCATGGACCACTCGCCGCGCTTCTGGCGGCTGCTCGAGTCGCGCGTCCCGGACTGGCGCGGCCACGCGCGCTGGCTGCGCCGCTACGGCTCCACGCTCGTCATCTGACGGCGCAACGCCTCGTACACCGTCTCGCCCTCCTCGGGCGCCAGCGGCCGGCGGCGCCAGCGGCCGGTCCACGCCTGCACCGCGCCGTCGCCGCGCACGTCCACGCCCGCGGCGACGCCCGGACCGCTCAGCTCGACGCGGGCGGCGACCTGATCGCCCGCCTCGTAGCGGCGGATCTTCGCGTCGATCGCGGCGCGGCGCTCGGTGTTGGCCGTGGCGCGGGCGTGCATCTCGACCGCGTCGAGCGCAGCCGGCAGCCCGTCGTAGCGTTCCTTCTCGACCTTCGGGCCCGTGCGGACCGTGACCCGCCAGCGGCTCACCCAGCCGCCTCGAGCAGCGGCTTGACCGTCTCCCAGCGCTCGATCTCACAGCCGTTGACGCGCGAGAACTTCGCGTCGATCTCCCTGCCGTCGAGCGTGCCCTCGACGGTCGCCGTCTCGGGCCCGCCGTACTGCTGCGTGCACGCGACGTTGCCGGGCACGGGCTCGAACGTCTTCGGGTCGATGTCGGCGAGCGCGCGGCAGACCTCGGAGTCCTCAGGCGTGTCGCAGCGCACCTGCTGGGTTTCGCCGTCGTTGACGGTGACGGCCAGGTCGGCGAACGGAGCCTGCTGCGCTGGTGCCTCGGTCTCGTCGTCGTCGCCGCAACCGGCGAGAAGCGCGAGCGCCGCGAGCACCACCACGAACCTCATGCCATCAAGATAGGGCGGATGACCGCGTCGGGCGGCGCCGGCGTACCGAGCAGGAAGCCCTGCGCCAGCGGGCAGCCCTCGGCGGCGAGGAAGGCGCGCTGCGCCTCGGTCTCGACGCCCTCGGCCACGGCGGTGCGCCCGAGCGCACGCGCGAGCTGCAGGATCGCGGTCACGATCGCGGACGCCTCGGGGCAGTCGGGCACGTCGCGCATGAACGCGCGGTCGATCTTGAGCACCGTCACGGGCAGCTCGCGCAGGCGCGACAGCGACGAGTAGCCGGTGCCGAAGTCGTCGAGCGCGATCTTGAGCCCGAGCGCGTCGAGCTCGCGGACCACGGTCTCGGCGAGCGCGGGGTCTTCGAGCGTCGACGATTCGGTGAGCTCGACGGTGAGCCGGGCCGGGTCGACCCCGGGGGCGGCGATGCGGTCGCGCACGCGCTCCAGGAAGTCGCCACGGCGCAGCTGGCTGGGCGAGACGTTGAACGAGATCTGCGGGAGCAGGCCGCGCCCGGTCCACTCGACCTGCTGGGCGCACACGGCCTCCAGCACCCAGTCGCCGAGCGCGTCGATCAGGCCGGTCTGCTCGGCCACGGGGATGAACGTCTGCGGCGAGACCATGCCGGCCGCGGGGTCCTCCCAGCGCAGCAGCGCCTCGAGCGCGACCAGCTCACCGGACTCCAGCGCGAAGATCGGCTGGTAGTGCAGGCGCAGCTCGTCGCCGCCCAGCGCGCGCCGCAGCCGCGCCTCGATCGAGTCCGCGGGCGGCGCCTCGCGCACGGTCCCGGTCGCCCAGATACCGACCTCGCGGCCGTTCTCGACGAGCGGCGTGCGCTCCCACGTGACGACCCGGTCGCCGTCGATCGCGTGTTCTGACCACGCGGTGCCGATGAGCTCGTTCTCGCTGCGGCCGACCAGCGCGCAGGCGTTCTCGTTGGCGAGCAGGACGCGCCCGCGGACGTCGAGCGCGAGCAGCGGCGCCTCGGCGGCGTCGAGCCAGCGGCGCGGCGAGCGGCGCTCCAGGTACTGGGCGACCTGGCTGCCGACCGTGGCGAACATCGCCGACACCTCGTGATTGGGCTCGTGCACACCGGTCGAGTACAGCTCCACGACGCCGGCGCAGCGGTCGCCGCTCGCGATCGGGAACGCGGCCGCCGTCATCAGCCCGGCGCGGCGCGCCAGCGCGGCGCGCGGCTCGTTCGGGTCGGCCTGCGCCGACGTGACCCAGGACGGACGCCGGAACGCCCACACGCGCCCCGGCAGTCCCTGGCCGGCGGCCAGCACGGTGGTGCGCGACTGCTCGGCCACCGCGACCACGTCCGGCGGCGCGCTCGCCCGGTGCCAGGTCGCCGCGCACTGCAGGTGGCTGCCGTCCGGCGAGCGCCAGACGGCGCCGCAGCTGAAGCCGAGCGTCTCGCCGAGCGTGGCGAGCACGCGCTCGACCAGCTCGCCGGGCTCCAGGCCGGCCGCGACGTAGTCCGTGATCGCCTGCTGCGCCTGCAGGAACCGGTGGGCGCCGCCGACCCGCCGTCGCAGCCGCGTGGCGTCGAGCACGCGCGTGAGCGCGCGCGGGAGCTGCGTCGGGTCGGGCACCACGGCCGCCGCGCCGTCGAGCCCGCGGACCATCGCCGCCAGATCGCCGGCGTGCACGAACGGCGACACCGCGAGGAACGGCAGGTGCGGGTCGGCGAGCCGGACGAGCTCGAGCGCCTTGCGCGCGGGCACCGCCTGCGGACCCTCGCCGCTGTAGAGCACCGCGCCCCAGTCCCGGCGCCGCAGCGCGGCGACGAGCGCGTCGGCCCCGTCGGCGTGCTCGGTGCGCAGCCGCCAGCCCGCCTCCTCCATGGCGCGCTCGATCAGCCGCCCGTGGGCGGGGGGCACGTCCACGAGCAGGGCACGGAGCGACCGGAAGGGCCTCATCCGAACTGCATCGGGTGGACGCGCGGACCGCTTGAGCGATCGGGGTCGCGCTAGCCGCGTTCGCCCGCGAGACGCTCGGTGATCGCGGCGACCGGGAGCGCGTCGCCGAACAGCCGTCCCTGCGACAGCGGGCAGCCCTGCGCGGCGAGGAAGTGCTGCTGGACGGGCTGCTCGACGCCCTCGGCGACCGTCGTCATCCCGAGCGCGTCCGACAGCGCGATGACCGCGCGGACGATCGCGCCCGCCTCCGGGTCCTCGGGGATCGCGCGCAGGAACGAGCGGTCGATCTTGAGCATCTGCACCGGCAGCAGCCGCAGCCGCGACAGCGACGACCAGCCGGCGCCGAAGTCGTCGATCGCCAGCTGCAGGCCGAGCGCGCGCAGGTCGCGCAGCAGCGGGCCGATCCGCTCGGGCTCGCGCAGGGTGGCCGACTCGGTCAGCTCCATCGTCAGCAGCCCCGGGTCGACGTTCGCGGCCCGCAGCCGCTCGCCGAGCTCGCTCGCGAAGTCGGGCCGCAGCAGCTGCCGCGGCGAGACGTTGAACGACACCCGTGGCTCGAGCCCCGCCGCCTGCCACTCGCCGATCTGCCCGGCCAGCGCGTCGATGACCCAGGCGCCGATCGGATCGAGCAGGCCCATCTCCTCGGCCGCGGGGATGAACCGGTCGGGGTGCACCAGCCCGCGCTCGGGATCGTTCCAGCGCAGCAGCGCCTCCATCGAGTGCAGCCGCCCGCTCGCGGTCCACACGATCGGCTGGAAGTGCAGCGTGAGCTCGCCGCGCGCGATCGCCCGCCGCAGCCGGCGCGACAGCGAGAGCCGCTCCAGCGGGTCGTGCGTCACGCCCGCGTAGACCGTCGAGGCGGCCCGGCCGCGGCCCTTGCTCTGGTACATCGCGGCGTCGGCGTGCTGGAGCAGCGCCTCGGCGCTGTCGGCGTCCTCGGGGAAGATCGAGATGCCGATGCTCGCCTCCACGTGGAACTCGGCGCCCGCCACCGTGAACGGCTTGGCGAGCCGCAGCGCGAGCTGCTCGGCGGTCTCGCGCGCGACCTCCTCGGCCTCGTCGCGCGGGAGGTCGCCGAGCAGGAGGACGAACTCGTCGCCGCCGTGGCGGGCGAGCACGCCGCGGTCGCCTTCGGCGCCGCGCAGCCGGCCGGCCACGCGGCGCAGCAGCCGGTCGCCGGCGCCGTGGCCGAGCGAGTCGTTGACGAGCTTGAAGTTGTCGAGGTCGACGAGCAGGAGCGCGACGGCGCGATCGCGCCGCCGCGCGCGCGTGACCGCCGCCCGCACGCGCGACTCCAGCTGCGAGCGGTTCGGCAGCCCGGTCAGGGCGTCGAAGAACGCGAGCCGCCGCAGCTCCTGCTCGGCGCGCACGCGGTCGGTGATGTCCTGGCCTGAGAGCACGGCCACCATGCGGCCCTTGGCGTCGACCAGCGCGGTCGCCTGCCAGGCGATCCGCCGGCGCCGCCCGCGGCGCGTGACGACCTCGGCCTCGTAGTGCTCGACCGCGTCGCCGCTGTGCACGAGCCGCTCGAACGTGGCGCGCGCGGCGTCGCGCTCCTCGGGTGGGACGACGGCGTCGAACCAGCTGGCGCCGATCAGCTCGCCGCGGGGGTCGTCGAGCAACTCGCGCCCGTGGCGGTTGAGCAGGCCGACCGTGCCGTCGGCGTACAGGATCACGAGCAGTGCGCTGGCGACGTCGAGGTACGACTGGGCACGGTCGCGCTCCACGCGGAGCACGGTCTCGATCATCACGGCCTCGTCGGAGCCGTAGTCGCGCGGCACCAGGACGACCGCCGACGAGCCGTCGGCCAGCTCGCTGAACGTCAGCTCGCAGCGCATCGGCGACCCGTCGCGGCGCGGGATGGCGACGATCGCCCGGTCGCCGTGGGCGAGCTCGGTCGATCCCGGTCCCAGCACCGTCTCCGGCCCGCGGCCGATCACGTCGTCGGCGCTCCAGCCGGTCAGATCCTCGAACGCGCTGTTGACGTACAGAACAGCGTCGGCGTCGGCCACGCAGACGGCGGCGCCCAGCGCGTCGAGCACGGCGGCGCCTCCCGGCGGTCGCCGGAGCGTCGTCGGCGATGAGCGCTTTGCGGGCGGCACCGGTAGCGAGAACGGGCCCCGGGGATTCGGCGCCCAGCCGGGCAGCCTACCGGGAACCGGTCCGCGAAGCCGCTGTTACGCGGCCAGTTCGACCACGACCTCGCGCACTCCGCCGCCGATCTGCGCCTCCTCGAGCCGGCGCGCGAACGTCCGCATCAGGCGCCGCGCGGGCTCGTTGTCGCCCAGCATCGTCGCCGCGAACCGGCGGATGCCGACGGCGCGCGCCGCGTCGGCCAGCGCGGTCGCCAGCGCCCGGCCGAGGCCCTGGTTCTGCCACGGGTCGCCGACCACGATCGCCATCTCGGCGGTCGCGACGCGGTCGGGGAGCCGGACGCAGCGCGCCACGGCCACGAGCTGGTCGGGGTCGTCCTCGAGCACGGCGACCAGCGCGACGTGGTTGATCCCGTCGACCTCGGTCAGGTACCGCAACTCGGCGCTCGTGAAGCGCGGCTTGGACGCGAGGAAGCGCTTGCGGATGCTCTCCTCGCTCAGCTGGCGCAGGCCGCGGGCCAGCTTGTCTTTGTCATCTGCGGCGATCGGCCGGATCACAACACGGCTGCCGCTGGGGAGCGTGTACAGCACGGTTGCATTTTAGGACCGACCCGGCCGATCGCGTCAGTACGGCTGGCTCTACCTTTCGCCGATCGGCACGTAATCGCGCCCGCGGTCGCCCGTGTAGATCTGGCGCGGCCGCGCGATCTTCTGCTCGGAGTCGTCGATCATCTCCAACCACTGGGCGATCCAGCCGCTCGTGCGGGGGATCGCGAACAGCACGGGGAACATCCCGACCGGCATCCCGAGCGCCTCGTAGATCAGGCCCGAGTAGAAGTCGACGTTCGGGTACAGCTTGCGCTTGACGAAGTAGTCGTCCTCGAGCGCGATCTTCTCGAGCTCGAGCGCGATCTCGAGCAGCGGGTTGGTGCCCGTGACCTCGAAGACCTCGTCGGTCGCCTTCTTGATGATCTTGGCGCGCGGGTCGTAGTTCTTGTAGACCCGGTGGCCGAAGCCCATCAGGCGCTCTTGGCCGTCCTTCACGCCGTTGATGAAGTCGGGGATGCTCTCCTTGCTCCCGATCCGCCGCAGCATCCGCAGCACCGCCTCGTTGGCGCCGCCGTGCAGCGGGCCGTAGAGCGCGGCCACGCCCGCCGCCACGGCCGAGTACGGGTCGACCTGCGACGAGCCGACCGAGCGCACTGCCGACGTCGAGCAGTTCTGCTCGTGGTCGGCGTGGAGGATGAACAGGATGTCGAGCGCGCGCTCCAGCCGCGGATCCGGCTGGTACTTGAGCTCGGTCATCTTGTAGAGCATGTTGAGGAAGTTGCCGGGATAGCGCAGGTCGTTGTCGGGATAGACGTACGGCTGCCCCATGTTGTGGCGGTAGGCGAACGCAGCGAGCGTCGGCATCTTCGCGATCAGCCGGATCACGTGGGAGTAGCGGATCTCCGGGTCCTTGATCTGCGGCGCATCCGGATAGAACGTCGACAGCGCGGCGACCGACGAGCACAGCATCCCCATCGGGTGCGCGTCGTAGCGGTAGCCCTCCATGAACTTCTTGACGTTCTCGTGCACGAACGTGTGGATCGTGATCTCGTGCGTCCACTCGTCGAGCTGCGCCTGGTTCGGGAGGTGCCCGTGCACGAGCAGGTACGCGACCTCGAGATACGTCGACTGCTCGGCGAGCTGCTCGATCGGATACCCGCGGTACTCGAGGATCCCCTTGTCGCCGTCGATGTACGTGATCGACGACCGGCACGACGCCGTGTTCATGAACGCCGGGTCGTACGTCATGAGGCCGAAGTCGTCGTCCTCGACCTTGATGTCGCGCAACGCGGGCGCGCGGATCGTCCCGTCCTCGATCGGCACCTCGTAGGTGCGGCCCGTGCGGTTGTCCGTGATGGTGAGCGTCTCGGACGCCGTGGCTACGCCGCCGTCATCGCTCGAAGTGGTCTGTTCCTCGCTGCCCATACCTCCATTGTGGGGCATGGGTCTTAAAGACGCGCTCTATCCGGTCAGAACGGCGGTCGCCATCGTGGCGGCGACGAGCAGCGCGGCGAGCGCGATCACGCCGTTGCGGCCGCCCTTGCCGCGCGGGAAGTGCTGGTGCCCGCGGATGCCGATCGCCGAGATGATCACCGCGAACGCGGCGAGCGCGCCGCCGGCGATGTAGTACGGCGTCTTGGACGCCTCTTCCTCGACGTGTTCCTGGGCGAGCAGGATCAGGGCGTGCAGCACGGGCGCGGACGCTACCGCATGGAGCGGGAGGAAGCCTTCGCACGGCGGACGCGCGGCGGCGGCGCAGGGGCGTGCTCGCGATGCGGCCCGCGCCGTGGGGCGTGCGGCAGGACCGGCGCCGGGTGCGGCCGCGGGCGTCCGCCGCCGCCACCCGAGTCCTCGGGGTACTCGGGCTCCTGGTGGACGGCCCACCAGATGATCCAGCACGCCGCGATCACGGGGATCTTGAGCGCGACGAACAGCCACAGCATCGTCCAGCCCACACGGCGATCGTACCCTCGTGCTAGCTCCAATGACACCCCTCCTGCCGCCGCGTACCTTCGGCCGTCATGCCTCGGACGCTCGGAGCCCTTCTCGCGCAGCGGGCCGGCGCGATCGTCGGCCGTGACCACGAGCGGGCGCAGCTGCGGCGCCTGCTCGAGCCCGCCGGCCCGGTCGTCGCCTACGTCCACGGGCTCGCCGGCGTCGGCAAGACCACGCTCCTGCAGGCGTTCGCCGCCGACGCCCGCGCCGCCGGGTTCGCGACCGTCGACGTCGACGGCCACGTCGACTACCCGACGCACGGCTCGCTGCTTTCCGCGCTCAAACAAGGGGTCAGACCCCATGAGCCGCCCGCGCTGGCGGATGCCGTCGCGGCGCTGAGCGAGCCGACCGTCCTGCTGATCGACACGTTCGAGCTCCTGCGCCCGCTCGACCACTGGATCTGCCGCACGCTCATCCCGGCGCTGCCCGCGCACGTGCGCGTCGTCATCGCCGGGCGCGACGATCCCGCCGGCCGCTGGCGCAGCTACGGGCCGCTGCTGTGCACGGTGCCGCTCGCGAACCTGTCGCCGGAGGAGTCGCTGGACCTGCTCGCCGACAGCGGCGTCGATGCCGACACCGCGCCGCGCATCAACGCGATCGCGCACGGCCACCCGCTGAGCCTGCAGCTCGCCGCCGGGGCGCTGCGCGACCGGCCCGGCCTGGCGCTCGAGGAGATCGCGGTCGGCGCCGTCGGCGAGGAGCTCGCCCGCGTCTACCTCGACGGGCTCGACGCGCCGACCCGGCGCGCGCTCGACGCGGCGTCGCTGCTCAGGCGCACCACGTTGACGCTGCTCGCGGCGATGCTCGGAGGCGGCGACGCCGCCGACGCGTTCGAGCGCCTGCGCCGGCTCCCGTTCGTCGCGCTCGGCGCCGACGGCCTGCTCGTGCACGACACGGTGCGCGAGGCCACGGCGGCGCTGCTGCGCGCCGCCGATCCGCAGGAGTACTGGCGCCTGCGCGCCGCCGCCTGGGCGCGCGTGCGCACCGAGCTCAAGGGCGCGCCGCCGCGCGAGCTGTCGCGCTACACGGCCGACCTCATCTACCTGCTCGACGACGCGGGCGTGCGCCGCGCGTTCTTCCCCGCCGCCGTCGGCGAGCAGCGCGTCGCCCCCGCCACGGCGGACGACCTGCCGGCGATCGAGCGGCTGGCGCGCGGCGACGCCGCGCTCGTGCGCGCGTGGTGGGAGAGCGTGCCGAGCGCGTTCTTCGTGACCCGTGACCGCCACGACGCGGTCATCGGCTTCGGCTGCCTGGCCGAGCCGGCGGACGTCGGCCCGCGGCTGATCGACCGCGACCCCCGGGCGTCGGCGTGGCGCGCGCACCTGCGCGGCGATCCGCCGCCGAAGGGCCAGCGCACGCTGTTCCTGCGCTGGATGGTGGGCCGCGACTACCCGGCGGTCGCCGCGCTGGTGCTCGACGTCACGCGCACCTACATGGAGATGCGGCCCGAGCTGCGCCGCGTCTACGGCCGCGAGGAGGACCTGATCGGGGCCGACGGCTCGTGCGCGATGGCGATGGGCTACCTCCCGCTCGCCGGCGTCGCGCACACCGTGTGCATGGACTTCGGCCCGGCGTCGGTGGACGGCTGGCTCGCCGACCTCGGCGCCCGCGAGCGGCTCGAGGAGAGCGATGAGGTCCCGGACGGCCTGACCCGCCTGGAGGCGCAGGTCCTCTCCTACCTGCGCGCCCGGGAAGGCCAGGCCGTGGACCGTGCGGCGCTGCTGCGCGACGTCTGGGGCTACGAGTGGACGGGCGGCTCGAACGTCGTCGAGGTCGTCATCTCGTCGCTGCGTCGCAAGCTCGCCGACGACGCCGGCGCGATCGCGACCGTGCGCGGCGTCGGCTACCGCTACGGGCGCGCCTCGAGCACCATGTTGAACAGCGTCTCCGTCGCGCGGCGGACCTGAGAGAACCCGCCGGCGCGGATCGCCTCCGACAGGCGCGCCTCGCCGGCCAGCGTCCCGAGGCCGGCGCGGCCGGGCTGCGACAGCGAGCCGGGCGTGCAGACGAGCGTCGAGATGCTGTAGCGGATGCGCCCGAGCGGGTGCAGGTTCTCCTCGACGCGGTCACCGGCGGTCGGCTCGACGATCAGCCACGTGCCGTCGGCGGCCAGCGCCTCGCGCACGCGGCGCGCGCACGCGGCCGGGTCGCCCAGATCGTGCAGCGAGTCGAAGCTCGCGATCAGGTCGTAGCCGCTGCCGGGGAAGTCGGTCGCCGACGCGACCTCGAACCGCACGCGGTCATCGACGCCGGCGGCGGCGGCGTTCGCCCGCGCGCGCTCGATCGACTCGACGTGGTAGTCGAAGCCCACGAACTCCGATCGCGGGAACGCCTGCGCGAGCAGGATCGTCGCCGTGCCGTAGCCGCAGCCGATGTCGGCCACGCGGGCGCCCGCCTGCAGCTTGGCCTCGACGCCGGCGAGCGCCGGGATCCACTCCTGCACGAGGTACGAGCGGTACGCGACGCCGAACACGGCGTCGGTGCCGTGGAAGAGGTCGTGGTGAT
>DASSUW010000390.1:0-5571 GCA_035706585.1 Solirubrobacteraceae bacterium
GAGGCGGATCTGGCCGGCGGCGACGAGCGCGATCGCCTGCGGCATCTCCCCCGCCGCCGCGCGCACGCCGCGGATCTCGATCTCGTCGAGCACGACGCGCTGGAGCGGGATCTGCGCGCCCTCCATCGGGATGCCGATCACCGCCACGCGGCCGCCCTTGCGCAGCAGCGAGCAGCACTGGCCGAGCGCGGCCGGGTCGCCCGAGCACTCGAGCGCGACCTCGGGGCCGAGCCCGCCGGTGCGCTCGCGGATCCCCTCCACCGTGTCCTCGGCCGTGAAGTCGAGCGTCTCGTAGCCGAGCGACGCCGCCTTCTCGAGCCGCGCGCCGCGGCCGACGACGATCACGCGGCCGGCGCCGGTCGCGCGCGCGAACTCGGCCACCAGCAGCCCCATCACGCCCGGGCCGACGACGACGACGGTGTCGCCGGGCGCGTGGCCGCCGCGCTTGACCGTGTGCAGCGCGATCGCCGCCGGGTCGAGCATCGCGGCCTCCTCGTCGGACAGCGCGTCGGGCACCGGGAAGACGCTCTTGATCGAGTGCACGACGTAGTCGGCGTACGCGCCGTCGACGTTGTGGCCGTACTGCTTGTGCACGCGCAGGTCGCCGAAGTTCTCGCAGATGTTGTACCGGCCCTCCACGCACTTGCGGCAGACGCCGCAGGCGCCGTGCGAGGTGCCCGCGACGCGCGTGCCGACCTCCCAGCCGAAGTCGGCCGCGCCCGGCCCGAGCTCGACGACGTCGCCGCACCACTCGTGGCCCGGGATCAGCGGCCAGTCCTTGGGCCAGAAGCCCGGGTAGTGGCCCTGGATGATGTGAGGATCGGTGCCGCAGATCGCGATCGCGCGCACCTTGCAGAGCACCTCGTGCGGGCCGGGCGCGGGCCGCTCGACGTCCTCGACGGAGAACACGTTCGGCTCCTGGACGACCAGCGCTCTCATGTGATCGCGACCGGGTCGAGCATCGAGCCGGTGGCCCCGCGGATCGCCAGCGGCAGGGCGACGAACAGGAACTCGCGCACGCCCGCGCGCGCCAGCGTCTCCAGGTCGAGGCTCTCGAGGATGTAGATCCCGCGCTCGATCAGCAGCAGCGTGTGGACCGGCTGCGGGTTCGCCGGCCGTCCGCGGTCGGGCGCGGGCTGGACCTCGTATGTCTCGGTGTCCGAGCCGGTGGCGAGCACGCCACGCTCCGCCAGCAGCTCGGCCGCCGACAGATCCGGGCCGGCGCCGCGGTGCCGGGCCAGCGCCTCCGGATCCGGCCAGTGGGCGAGGTAGCCGCTGCGCACCAGCGCCACGTCGCCCGCGCCCGCGGCGACTCCGGTGCCGGCCTCGATCGCGCGCAGCTCGTCGGCGGTCACCGGCTCGCCGGCGGGCAGCGACTCGACGCCGCGGTGGCCCGGGACGTCGTAGAGCACGCCGCGCCGCCAGATCGGCGGGATCTCGGTCGCGTCGCCCTTGAGCGGGCCGAAGTCGCCCAGGTCGGTATGTGCGGAGCCGCCGTGCCAGCGGTCCTCGTCGCCGACCGTCATGTGCGCGTGCGCGTCGATGTGCGCGCCGGTGTGCGTCGTGCCCATCACGAGCTCGCTCATGTAGCCCAGGCAGGCGTCGTTGGGCGGCCCCCACGGCTGGTCGCCGGCCGCGCGGATCCCCTGCGGCGTGCGGTAGGAGACGACCTCGAACGTCGGGTGGCCGGGGACCAGCGGCATCTTCGGGAAGCGCTCGCGCGCGAGCCGGTACATCCGGCCGTCCTTCATCAGCCGCGCGAGCTCGAGCACCTGCGCGGGCGCGTTGGCCGCGCGCAGGCGCGACAGCGCCGGCGCGAGCAGAGCCGCGCCGATCTCGCGCGCCCGCGGCAGGTCGGCGCTGATGCGCTCGACGCTGTGACGCAGCTTGCCCTCGGCGCGTTCGCGCGGCGCGCGCCCGCTCTCCACCCAGCCGATCACGAGCGGCACCATGGTCTCCAGGAACGAGAGGCTGTCGGCGGCCTGCACGAGGTCGGCCTCCAGCCAGCCACCGTCCTCGTGCACGCGCACGAGCCCGGCGACCTCGCGGGCGAGCTCCTCCGACGCCCCGCGCTCGACCAGGCCCGGCCCGATCATGTCGGCGCACCGGTCCTGGTGCCAGCGGTTGTACTCGACCGAGTCCCAGTCGCGCGCCGAGTCCCAGGACGAGTTGCCGTCGGGGTACGCGCGCTCGATGTCGTGCGTCGCGGCGGCGATTCGCGCGGCCTCGGACGCGTCGGGCTCGAGCTCGTCGAGCCAGTCGAGCGTGCGCTCCAGGTGGCGCGCGTGCGGGTGCACGCCGGCGATCCACTCCTGCGCGCGCGCCAGCACCGCACTCACGTCGTCACCGGCCGCGCCTGCAGCACGTAGATCGAGCCGTCCTCGACCGCCCACTCGATGTCCTGCGGACCGCCGAGCCGCTGCTCGAGATCGGCGCCGAGCCTGGCCAGCTCGCGCAGCTGGTCCTCGGCGATCTTCGGCGCGGCGCCCTCGGGGCCCAGCTCGCGCTCCTCGGTGCCGCCCGCCTCGATCGGCACGACCGCGAACGGCTGCTCGGACACCTGGGCCTTGCGCACCGTGCCGTCGCGCTTGAGGATGTAGTGGTCGGGGGTGACATGGCCCGACACCGCGGCCTCGCCGAGCCCGAGCACGGCCTCGACCACCATGCGGTCGCGGCGGCCGCGGACCGGGTCGCACGTGAACAGCACGCCGGCGACGTCGCTGCGCACCATCCGCTGCACGACGACAGCCATGCCGAGGTCGTCGAGCGATCCCTTCTTCTGGCGGTAGAAGATCGCGCGCTCGGAGAAGAACGAGGCCCAGCAGTCGCGCACGCGGTCGAGCACCTGGTCGGCGCCGCGGACGTACAGGTAGGTCTCCTGCTGGCCCGCGTACGAGGCGGTCTCGGAGTCCTCCGCACAGGCGCTCGAGCGCACCGCCACGGGCGGATCGTCGCCGAGCGCCGCGTACCACTCGGCGATCTCGGCGGGCGGCCGCGCGGCCGCGACGATCTCCTGCGCGCGGTCGTGGTCGGGCAGCGCGGCGCGCAGGGCGTCGGCGTCGACCACCTGCGCGAGCACGTCCGCGGGGATGACGAACCCCTCCGGCACCGGCAGGCCCAGGCCGCTCATGCGCGCCAGCGACGCGCCCTTGCCGCCGGCCTTCGAGACCTCAAGGCATGTCGGATCCTCGAAGTGCAGAAGCACCGTCAGTCCTCCACGATCGCCACCGCGCGCACCGGCGCGGCCGTCGACCCGACCCACTTGACCGGCAGCACGCTGAGCGTGAAACCGTGGGGGCGGCCGATCTGGTCGAGGTTCATCAGGTTCTCGAGGTGCCAGTACTCCTCGTCCCACATCACGCGGTGGGCCTCCCAGAACTTCTTCTTCTCGAACATCGCCCAGACCGGCGGGTCGAACGTGATCGCGTCGCAGCCCATCATCCGCACGCCGCGCTCGATCAGCCAGCGCGTCGCCTCGGCGCTCATGCCGGGGTGATCGGTCCGGTAGCGCTCCTCGGTGTTGTAGGCGCCCGCGCCGGTGTGGATGAGGACGATGTCGCGCTCCTTGACCTCGTAGGAGATCTTCGCGAGCGCCGCCTGGACGTCGGCGGCGCTGATGATGTCCCCCGGCTCGCGGTCGGTGAAGTCGAGCAGCACGCCGTCCGAGTAGCAGTACTCGAGCGGGATCGTCTCCGGCCCGCCGGCGGTCGGCACGATGTGCTTGCGGGCGTCGCAGTGCGTGCCGACGTGGTCGTTCTGCACCACGAGGTAGCTGGCGGTCAGCGAGTCGACGCCGTACTCGGCGGCGCCGATGCGCTCGGCGAACTCGGTGTGGCTCTCGTACACGCACAGCGCCGGCGGCGGCACGCGCGGGAACGTGAGCATGTCGGCGTGGACCGGCATGGAGAGGTCGACGATGCGTCTCAAGCGAGCTCCTTCAGCAATTCGGCGGCGTCCATGAGGTGTTGATGCATGGCCGCGGCGGCGGCGGTGCCGTCGCGCGCACGCAGGGCTTCGAGGATCGGCACGTGGCGCTCGGACAGCGCGAGCAGGTCGAGCCCCGGCTGCGAGACCGTGAGGTAGGTCCGCGAGAACGGCTCCAGGAACGACCACTGGCGCTCGAGCGTCGGATTGCGGGCCGCGCGCACGATCGTGGCGTGGAACGACGCGTTGGCCTGTGACTGGTCGTGGGCGTCGCCGCGCCGGGCCGCGCCGCGCATCCGCTCCAGCAGGTCCGCGAGGTGCAGCAGCTCGTCCTCGGTGATCCGTTCGGCGGCCAGGCGGGCGGCCAGCGCCTCGAGCGCGGCGCGCACCGGGAATGCCTCGAGCAGCTCCTCCGCGCTGAAGGCCCGCACCGAACATCCGCGGAACGGCTCGTGGACGACGCAGCCGAGCTGCTCGAGATCACGCAGCGCCTCGCGCACGGGCGCCTGGGACACCCCGAGCTCCTGCGCGATCCGCGTTTCCACGAGCCGTTCGCCCGGCGAGTAGTCGCCGGCCACGATCCGCTGCAGGATCACGTCCTTGATCTGCCCGCGCAGGTTCGAGCGGATGAACGGCGGGTCGGTCACTGGCACGCGGTGAGTCCCCCGTCGAGCGTGAGCACCTGGCCGGTGATGAAGGCCGACGCGTCGCTGCACAGGAGCAGGACGGCGCCGACCACGTCGTCGGTCTCGGCGATCCGCCCGAGCGGGATGCGCTTGTAGAGACCCTCGCGGAACGCGTCGTCGCTCAGCAGGTCCTCGACCTGCGGGGTCCTGACGAACGTCGGCGAGATCGCGTTGACGGTGATCGCGTGCTTGGCCCACTCGGTCGCCTGCTGGCGCGTGAGCGCGTCGAGCGCGCCCTTGGCGGCCACATAGGCGGAGAACCCGTTGTCGATGCCGAGCTGGCCGCGCACCGAGGACAGGTGCAGCACGCGGCCGCCGTTGCCGCCTTCGATCATCGCCCGGACGGCGGCCTGCGTGGGCAGCAGCGCGCTGCGCAGGTTGAGGTCGAGCATCCGGTCCCACTCGGCCTCCGGATAGTCCTCGGCCGGGTACAGGGCGCCGCCGGCGCCGCCGCCGACCGCGTTGATGATCACGTCGACGCGGCCGAATGCCTGCATCGCCATCGTGATCGCGCGGTCGGCGTCGGCCTTGTTCGTGACGTCGGCCGCGACGGCGATGCCGTCGCCGCCGGCCTGCTCGAGCGCGGTCGCCGCGCGTGTGGCGTCGCGCCCGATCACCACGAGGCGGGCGCCGACGCCGGCGAGCGCCTCGCAGAGCCGCACGCCGATGCCGCCCGAGCCGCCCGAGACCACGGCCACGCGGCCGTCGAGCCGGAACCGGTCGAGTTCGCTCACCGCCCCCTCCGGCGCAGGCCGAGGATCACGATCAGGCCGAGCAGCACCGCCGCGACCGGCGCAACGCGCTTGAGCACCGCCTCCCGGCTCGCCTCGCCGAGGTCGAGGACCTCCTCGCTGCGCCGCGGCGAGGCCGGGCTGGGCGCCGCGGCGGCGCCGGCCGTGCCCGTCTCGGCGGCCGGCTGCGCCGCCCGCTCCGCGGACTCTCCGGCCGGCCCCGGCGGCGG
>DASSUW010000391.1:0-3114 GCA_035706585.1 Solirubrobacteraceae bacterium
CCTCGCCGAGTACGCCGCGCTCAACCCCCGCTGATCGCGGCGATCACGTCGACCCGCGAGCCGGCGCCGATCGCCGTGTCGAGCGCGGCCCGCTCGCGGTCGACGAACACGTTGATGTGCGGCCGGAGAACCGGGCCCGGCTCGCACAATCGGTCACGCAGGCCGGGCCAGCGTTCGTCGAGCCGCTCGATCGCGTCGTCGACGGTCGCGGCCTCGAGGTCCAGCTGTCGCGGGAGGCCGGGGAACAGCGGCGGCAGCGTCGGGGGGAGATGGACGTCCGCCATCAGTCGATCACCGCGACCTCGACCGACGCGACGCCCGGCAGGTAGCCGGCGAGCTCCTGCCAGCTCTCTCCCTCGTCGGCGCTCGCGAACACCTGGCCGGTGCTCGTGCCGAAGTAGATGCCGGGCTCGTCGAGCCCGTCGGTGGCGAGGCCCTCGCGCAGCACGCCGAGATACGCGCCGTCGTGCGGCAGGCCGCGGTCGAGCCGCTGCCAGCTGTTGCCGGCGTCGCGCGTGCGCCAGACGGCGGCGTGGCCGTCGGGCATGACGCGGCCGTGGCCGGCGTCGAGCGGGATGACGTAGAACCCGTCGCGATCGTGCGGGTGCGCGACGGCGGCGAAGCCGAAGTCGCTCGGCAGACCCTCGGTGATCTCGGTCCATGAGCGGCCGGCGTCGTCGCTGCGGTGGACGCCGCAGTGGTTCTGCTGGTAGAGCCGCTCGCGGTCCGGCGCCATCACGAGCTTGTGCACGCAGTAGCCCACCTCGGGGTCTTCGACCGGCCAGTCGGCGCGCAGCCCGCGGTTGCGCGGCGTCCAGCTGCCGCCGGCGTCGGCGGTCTCGAAGATCCCGTAGCCCTGCACGACGACCCAGAAGCGATCGGGATCGTCCGGGTGCGTCAGCAGCCCCGGCATGCCAAGGTGGCCGGGCGGCTGCTTGGACGGGTCGTTCCAGTCGCCGCGGCCCGGGAGGCCGTCGAGCGTGGACAGCAGCGTCCACGTGCGCGCGCCGTCGCGGCTCTCGAACAGGCCGACGCCCTCGGCCCCGGCCAGCAGGCGGCCGTGGCCGGCGTTCAGGCCGGAGATCTTCGACAGCTTGAGCCCGTCGTCACCGTAGGTCAGGCCCTCGCTGGACAGCTCCCACGTCTCGCCGTAGTCGCCGCTGCGCCAGACGCCGGCGCCGTGCCACTCGCTCGCGGCCGCCGCGTAGAGCGTGCCGTCGTCATGGATCGCGTGATAGACGGGCCAGTTCTCGCAGAACGGGCCGCGCACGCTCCAGGCGCGGCGATCGCCGTCGCTCTCCAGCAGGAAGCAGCCCTTGCGGGTTCCGACCATGACGATCACTCTCGGCATACGCGACTCCTCAACTCGCCGTCGTTACGAGTCAGGGACCGCTGGGCCGCCGGAAACTCATCGCTACGCCGCGTAGCGATGCGCCGAGCGCGCGCGGCGCTTGGCGGCCTCGGCCTCGCGGTCCTTGGGTGGCGCGGTGGTCTCGAGGTCGGCGAGCAGGTGCATCGACGCGTGCGCGATGTCCTCGATCGCGCGGTTGAACGCGGCCTCGTTGACCTTCGAGGGCTTGTTCATCCCGCTGATCTTGCGCACGTACTGCAGCGCGGCGGCGCGGACCTCTTCCTCGGTGGCGGCGGGCTCGAAGTTGTAAAGGGGGCGGATGTTGCGGCACATGCCTCCATTATCGCGGCACGGGGAAGGCGGCCGTGAGGTCGAGCACCTCGCCGCGGATCCGCGCGAGCGTCGCGTCGTCGCCGGCGATCCCGTCGTCGATCCAGCGGGCGATCGCGCGCATCTCGTCCGGGCCCATGCCGCGCGTGGTGATCGCGGGCGTGCCGAGGCGCAGCCCCGACGGGTCCAGCGGCGTGCGCGGATCGAACGGGATCGCGTTGCGGTTCGTGACGATGCCGGCGCGGTCGAGCGCCTGGGCGGCGGGGCGGCCGCTGACGCCCTTGTTCGTGAGGTCGATGAGGATCAGGTGGTTGTCGGTGCCGCCCGAGACGAGCTCGAACCCGCGCTCGAGCAGCGCCTCGGCGAGCGCCTGCGCGTTGGCGACGATCGCGTGCGCGTAGTCGGCGAACGCGGGCGCGACGGCCTCGCGCAGCGCGATCGCGATCGCGGCGGTCGTGTGGTCGTGCGGGCCGCCCTGCAGGCCTGGGAACACCGCGCGCTCGAGCGCCTCGGCGTGCCGCGCCGTGCTCATCACCATCGCGCCGCGCGGGCCTCGCAGCGTCTTGTGCGTCGTGGTCGTGATGACGTCGGCGTGGCCGACCGGCGTCGGGTGCGCGCCGCCGGCCACGAGCCCGGCGATGTGCGCGATGTCGGCGGCGAGGATCGCCCCGACCTCGCGCGCGATCGCGGCGAAGCCCGCGAAGTCGATCAGCCGCGGGATCGCGGTGCCGCCGCAGAAGATGATCCGGGGACGTTCGCGCAGCGCGAGCGCGCGCACCTCGTCGAGATCGATCCGGCCGGTCTCGCGCCGCACCCCGTACTGGACGGCGCGGAACCAGCGGCCGGTCACCGACACGCCGTGCCCGTGCGTGAGGTGGCCGCCGGCGGGCAGCGCCATCCCCATCACGGTGTCGCCCGGCTCGGCGAACGCGAGGTAGACGGCGAGGTTGGCCGGCGAGCCCGAGTAGGGCTGGACGTTGGCGTAGTCGACGCCGAACAGCGCGCGGGCGCGCTCGACCGCGAGCAGCTCGATCTGGTCGACGATCGCGTTGCCCTCGTAGTAGCGGCGGTCGGCGTAGCCCTCCGAGTACTTGTCGGTGAGCACCGACCCGTTCGCGGCGCGCACCGCGGCGCTGGCGTAGTTCTCGGACGGGATCAGGACCAGGTGCTCGGCCTGGCGGCGCTCCTCGGCCGCGACGAGCTCGGCGACCTGCGGATCTGCGGTGAGCATGGGCATCGCTCCTCCGGGTGGGATGGATGCCCAGGCGTGCGGCGGCTGATGCGGCGCCGTTCCCCGGTGGTCGCTTCCACCTCGTAACGCCAGTCGCGACGCCGATCCGGAGCTTACACCTGGTCGAGTTCCCCGGAACGGCGGCGCCGCCCAAACCAGCTACACCTGGTCGAGTTCCTCGGAACGGCGGCGCCGCCCAAAC
>DASSUW010000392.1:0-6119 GCA_035706585.1 Solirubrobacteraceae bacterium
CCTGTTCCGCCCCTACCGGGGGCGGCTGGCGGCGGTGCTTGCGCTGATCGCGCTGTCGGCGGGGCTGGGGATGATCTCCCCGTTCCTGCTGCGCGACGTCCTCGACCACGCGATCCCCGAGGACGACGACAAGCTGCTCGCGCTGCTGGTGGCGGGGATGATCGCCATCTCCGTCGCCACCGGCGTGCTCGGCGTCGGCCAGACGTGGCTGTCCAACGTCGTCGGCCAGAAGGTCATGCACGACCTGCGCGCGCAGGTGTACCGCCACCTGCAGCGCCTCTCGCTCGCGTTCTTCACGCGCACGCGCACGGGCGAGATCCAGTCGCGGATCGCCAACGACATCGGCGGCGTGCAGAACGTCGTCACCAGCACCGCGACCTCGATCGTCTCCAACGTCACCACGGTCATCGCGACCGTCGTGGCGATGATGCTGCTCGACTGGCGGCTCGCGCTGTTCTCGCTCGGGCTGACGCCGTTCTTCGTCCTGCTCGCCCGCCGCGTCGGCGACCAGCGGCGCAAGATCGCCTCGACCCGCCAGAGCGCGATGGCCGACATCTCCTCGCTCGTGCAGGAGTCGCTGTCGGTGTCGGGGATCCTGCTCGGCAAGACGATGGGCCGCGGCGACGAGCTCGCGGACCGGTTCGAGCGCGAGTCCGAGCGGCTGGCCGACCTCGAGGTCCGGTCGCGAATGGCGGGACGCTGGGTGATGGCGTCGATCCAGACGTCGTTCGCGGTGATGCCCGCGCTCGTCTACCTGTTCGCCGGGCTGGCGCCGGGCGCGGTGACGATCGGCACGCTGGTCGCGTTCACGACGCTGCAGACCCGCCTGTTCTGGCCGATCCAGTCGCTGCTCGGCGTCGGCGTCGACATCCAGACGTCGCT
Source organism: Solirubrobacteraceae bacterium (assembly GCA_035706585.1). GTDB lineage: Bacteria > Actinomycetota > Thermoleophilia > Solirubrobacterales > Solirubrobacteraceae > DASSUW01. The sequence goes on from DASSUW010000392.1 coordinate 883, forward strand.
GGCGCTGTTCGAGCGCGTGTTCGAGTACCTCGATCTCGAGGTCGACCTGCGCGAGGGGCGCCGCTCGCTCGACGCCTTGCGCGGCGAGGTCCGGTTCGACGACGTGTGGTTCCGCTACGGCGAGGAGTGGACGCTGCGCGGCGTCGACCTCGAGGTGCCGGCCGGGACCAAGCTCGCACTGGTGGGCGAGACGGGGTCCGGCAAGACGACGGTCGGCTATCTCGCCGCGCGCCTGTACGACCCCGAGCGTGGCGCGGTGCGGCTCGACGGCACCGACCTGCGCGACCTGCGCTTCGGCACGCTCGCCGACGCCGTCGGCGTCGTCTCGCAGGAGACCTATCTGTTCCACGCGTCGGTGCGGGAGAACCTGCGGTTCGCGCGGCCGGACGCCGGCGACGAGGAGATCGAGGAGGCCGCTGTGGCCGCGCAGATCCACGACACGATCGCCGCGCTGCCCGAGGGCTACGACACGGTCGTCGGCGAGCGCGGCTTCCGCTTCTCCGGCGGCGAGCGGCAGCGGATCGCGATCGCCCGGACGATCTTGCGCAACCCGCCGGTGCTCGTCCTGGACGAAGCGACGAGTGCGCTCGACGTCCAGACCGAGCGCGCCGTCGGCGAGGCGCTCGAGCGCCTGGCCGAGGGCCGCACCACGATCGTGATCGCGCACCGGCTCTCGACGGTCCGCGACGCCGACCAGATCGCTGTGCTCGACCGTGGCGCCGTCGCCGAGCGCGGCACGCACGAGGAGCTGCTCGCCGCAGGCGGCCGCTATGCCATGTTGGTCGCGCGCGACGGGGGAGTCGAGCTGCTCGCCTAGAACGTCCGTCGAGTGAGGTTCTGTCAGCCAGCTGACTTCCTACCTTGTATGTCGTGAAGCGCCGTCCCTCCGCCGCGATGCTGATCGCGCTGCTCGCGCTGTTCGTCGCCCTCGGCGGCCCGGCGCAGGCTGCGCGCGTGGTCAAGCGCGTCACGAGCGCGAGCGTCAAGGACCACTCGCTCAAGACCCGTGATCTCAGCCGCAAGACCGTGCGGCAGCTCAAGACACCGCGCAACAACTCGGTGACCGAGGCGAAGATCGCCGCCGGGGCGGTCACCGACGCGAAGGTCGCCACCCAGGCCATCGACACCCGCGCGGTCCGGGACCGCTCGCTGCGCGGAATCGATCTCGGCGTCGGCTCGGTGGGCGCGGGCGAGGTCGCCGACGGCTCGCTCACCGCGCGCGAGCTCGGGCGCTTCTACGGGCGCTTCCAGCTCAAGGACCCGATCCCGGCGCTGCACGAGGGCGAGTGCTGGTCGGGCGTGCCGAGCGGCCTGGCCGCCGAGCAGGCGGCGGCCGACATCTCGCAGGACCTCGTCATCGTCACACCCGACGCGACGTGGCCGCAGAACCAGCTCACCCTCACGGTCAAGACCGAGTCGACGACGGTCAAGCCCGGCCGTTTCGTGCTGGCCGCGTGCAACGTCGGCAGCGGCGGCATGACGGCGGCGTTCCGGCCGAGCTTCCGCTACCTGGTCGTCGACGTCCCGTAGCCGCGCGCTACAGGATCGACGCGAACGTGCCGCCGTCGACCGACCATGCCGCGCCGGTGACGTCGGACGCGCGCTCAGAGCACAGGAACGCGACGACGTTCGCGATCTCCTCGGGCTCGCCGAAGCGGCGCAGCGGGACGCGCGAGGCCTGCGCCTCGATCGCTTCCTCACGCGAGCCCAGCCCGCGGGCGGCGGCGGTCTGGTCGCCGAGCCCGCCGTCGTCGACCCACAGCGGCGAGCTGACCGGGCCGGGCGCCACCGAGTTCACCAGCACGCCCGTGGTCGCGTACGTGTCGGCGAACACGCGGCTGAGCGAGGACTGCGCGGCCTTCGTGACCGAGTAGGCGGCGTTGGTCAGCGACGGGCGCTTGCCCGCCGACGACGTCACGTTGACGATCCGGCCCCAGCCGCGCTCGGCCATGCCGGGAGCGAACGCGCGCATGAGCCGCATCGAGGCCATCACGTGCAGCTCCCACAGCCCGTTCCAGTCCTCGTCGGTGAGGTCGTCGAGCGCGCGCGCGAAGCTGGTGCCGGCGTTGTTGACGAGGATGTCGATCGGCGCTCCGGCGCGCGCGGCGATCTGCTCGGCGGCGTCGGGCGCGGTCACGTCGATCCCCTCGCCGCGCGAGACGCGCAGGACGTGCGCACCCTCCGCCTCGAGGATGTCCGCGGTCGCCGCGCCGATCCCGCGGCTCGCACCCGTGATGACGGCCGTGCGGCCGGCGATCCCGAGATCCATCTAGCCAGCGTACTTGCGGGCGGCTCGCTCGACCGACGCCGCGTAGCCGCCGCCGAACAGCGCGGCGTGCACCAGCAGCGGGAACAGCTGGTAGAGCGGGACGCGGTCGCGCCAGCCGTCGGCGAGCGGCGCGACGTCCTCGTAGGCGGCGAAGAACCGCGGTCCCGGTGAGCCGAAGAGCTGCAGCATCGCGAGATCGACCTCGCGATGACCGCCGTAGGCGATCGGGTCGATGACGTACGGCCGGCCGCCGCTCCACAGCACGTTCCCGGACCACAGGTCGCCGTGCAGACGCGCGGGCGGCTCCGGCGGCCCGGCGAGGTCGTGGATGCGATCGCACACGGCCTCGACCGCGCGCGCGCCCGCGCCCGACAGCCGCGCCGGACCGATCAGCGCCCTCAGCCGCCGCTCGGCGTAGAACGTGGGCCAGCCGTCGGCCGGGTCGTTCGGCAGCGCGAGCCGGCCGATGCGGAGAGGCGCGGCCGCGCCGCCCGGCGCGGACTCGCCGCGCGGCCGCGCGCCGCCGCTCGGCACCGCGTCGCCGTAGCTCTCTGCGCCGGCCTGATGCACGATCGCGAGGCCGCGGCCGAGCTCGTCCTCGTCGCCCGCGCCGCCCTCCTCGAGCCACTCCAGGGCGAGCAGCTCGCCGGAGGCCCCCAGCACCTCGGGCACGCCCACGCCGCCGGGCTCGCCGAGCCAGCGCAGCGCGGCCGCCTCGGCCTCGTACTCGCCCGCCGGCGCGTCCGCGCGGGTCTTCACGAACGCGCGGCCGCCGCCGGAGAGCTCGGCCACGTAGGCGTCGTTGATGTCGCCGCCACCGACCCGCCGCAGCGACTCGACGTCGCGTCCCGTGACCCGGGCGACGGCGGCCTCGAGGCTCACACGCGGGCGCGCAGCTCGTCGAGCAGCTCGCGGCAGGCGGCCTCGACCATGTCGAGCACCGTCTCGAACCCGCGATCGCCGCCGTAGTACGGATCCGGGACGTCGGCATCCGGCACCAGCAGCCGCACCTTCGCCGCGGCCTCCTCGTCCGGGGCCAGCGCGAGCAGCTCGCGCAGGTTCCCGCGGTCCATCGCGATCAGCATGTCGAAGTCGCGGAAGTCGGCCCGCCGCACCTGCCGGGCGGCGCCGGACAAGGTCACGCCGCGCCGGCGCGCGGCCAGCGTGGCCCGCTCGTCGGGCGGCTCGCCGGCGTGCCAGCCGCCGGTCCCGGCGCTGTCGACCTCGATGTCGAGGCCCGCGTCATCGATCAACCGGCGCATCACGCCCTCCGCCGTCGGCGAGCGGCAGATGTTCCCCATGCACACGAACAGGATCCGCATCGGCGGAAGAGGATGGCAGGCCCAGGCCGATCTGGTGCGGGCGCGTTATCCGGCCGTGGCGCGGGAAGCATTGGCGGCATGAACCCGCTGCTGTTCCCGCCGACGCTGATCAAGCGCGCGCTCGACGATCTATCCGCGATCGCCGACGCGGCGCGCCGCCTGCCCGCCCTCGAGGAGCAGGTGCTCGACCGGATCGACCGCGTCGAGCGGCAGGCGCTCGCGCGCGTGGACGGCCTGACCGAGGAGCTGCGCGCGCTGCGGGCGGAGGTCGCGCCGATCCGCGAGATCACCAAGGTGCGCGAGGGGATCGACCCGCTCGACGACGACATGCGCGCCGTCCGCGTCTCGGTCGACGACCTCGAGCCGCTGATCCGCGGCGTCAACGCGCAGCTCGAACAGCTGCGCGCCGATCTCGGACCGCTCGGCGAGCTCGCCGACAAGATCCCGGGCGTCGGCCGCTAGGGCTGCTCCTCGACCGTGCGCCCGCGCTGCTCGACGTCGGGCGCCGGCGCCTCGCCGCGCGCGCGCAGCGTGTCGCGGATCCCGAGGTCGTAGACGAACGCCCCGATCAGTCCGCCCAAGGCCGGGCCGACGATCGGTATCCAGAGGTAGCCGCTCACGTTGCCGTAGTCGCCGGGGATCGCCACCTTCCCCCAGCCGGCGATCCAGGCGAACACCCGCGGGCCGAAGTCGCGCGCGGGGTTGATCGCATAGCCGGCGTTGGCGCCGAACGACAGCCCGATCGCGACGACGACGAACCCGATGATGAGCGGCGCCAGGTTCGCCTTCGGCGCCTGGTTGAGCTCATCGACCACGGCGAAGACGAACGCGACCAGGAACGCGGTCCCGACCACCTGATCGACGAACGGCCCGACCCAGTTGCCGAAGTACTGCGCCGGGAACGTGGCGAAGATCGAGAACGTCGGCACCGAGTTCGGATCGCCGCGCGTGATCTCGTGGGCCCGCTCGTAGGAGTCGATCGCGCCCTTGTAGACGATGTAGACGAGCAGCGCGCCGACGAACGCGCCGGCCACCTGAGCGGCGATGTAGCCGGGAACCTTGCGCCACGGGAAGCCGCGACGAGCGGCGAACGCGAGCGTCACGGCGGGATTGATGTGCGCGCCGCTGATGCCGCCGGCCACGTAGACGCCGAACGTCACCGCGAAGCCCCAGCCCCAGCCGATGATCAGCCAGTCACCGCTGGCCGCGAAGATCTCGCTGCCGCGACCCGACTGGTTGAGCGCGGCCACGGCCATGGCCACGACGCCGTCGCCGAAGCAGATGAGGACGAACGTGCCGAGGAACTCCGCGAGCAGCTCGCCCGCCGTGCTGCGCCGCCACGCCGCGCGCATGGTCAGGCCACCGGGGCGAGCTCGTCGAGCCGTGTCGCCGCCTCGGTGGGCGGGATCTCCGACACCTCGGCCACCACGACGGCCCGCCCCGCGTGCAGCGCGTCGAGCACGTCCTGGGCGCGCTCGCGGCCGACCGAGAAGTGCCGCAACAACCGGCGGACGGTGGGATCGTCGCAGGCATCGGCGAACGATCCCTGGCGCTGGCGGCGAGCGTCGCCGGCGAACGTGCCACCCCCGACCCAGCGCGGCCGCGGCGGGCCGGCGAACTTCCCGACCGGCGCATCCGGATCCACG
>DASSUW010000393.1:0-2569 GCA_035706585.1 Solirubrobacteraceae bacterium
ACCGCCGGCGCGGTCGACCCGCAGGAGGTCGCGACGCGCGCCGCCGTCGACCTGCGCTGGATGCCGGCGGCCGGCATCGTCGACGCCGTCCGGGCGCTCGAGCTGCCCGCCGGGCCTGGCGCCGTGTGGGGCGGCGGGCACGCGCCGGCGATGACGAAGATCCGCCGGCACGTCCGCGCCCGGCGCACGTTCCCGCGCGGCGCGGTGCAGGTGCTCGGTTACTGGTGACGCAGCTCTGACCTGATCGCGCCCATCGCGATCGCTTCTAGCCGCGCAGCAGCAGACGGAGGATGGGCTCGGCGCGGCGGGCGTCGGGCTCCTCCCCCGTGATCAGGTCCAGGTACGTGTAGGACTCGATCAGCCGCACGATCACGTAGGCGACCTCGCGCAGGTCGACCGGCAGGGCGAGCGCCCCCGCCTCGGACTGCTCGACCAGCAGGTCGTGCATCGCGTCGATCAGCCGCGGCTGGAAGCCCGACTCGCCGCGGGTCAGCAGCCGCATCGCCGACTCGCCCTCCTCGGCCAGCCAGCGCTGCATGCCGGGGTTGGCGATGACGTCCTCCAGGAAGCGCGTGACGACGCGGACGATCCGCTCGGGCCCGGCGTCGTCGGCCTCGGCCTCGATGTTGTCGAGCGTCCGCCGCGCGAGCGACCAGATGACCTCCACCAGCAGCCGGTCGCGCGAGCCGACCCAGCGGTAGAGCGTCACGCGGCTCACGCCCAGGTCGGCGGCCAGCGCGCTCATGTCGATCCGCTCGGCGGCGAGGAAGCGCTTGCGGGCGCGCAGGAACGCGTCGAGCCCGGTCGGGCGCGGCGTAACATCGGGACGTTCTGTAACAGGAGGAGACATTGCGGCGTATCTGGCTGGTCCCATTGTCGACGATGGCCCTGATGGGGGCCGCTGCCGCGCCGGCCTCGGCCGACCGCGTGTTCACCGTGCGCGGGGCCGACGCCCCCGGGCCGGCCCGCTACGACCGGATCCGCGTGATCGAGCAGGGCCCGCGCCACGCCGAGAACATCCTCGTGCTCGTGCCCGGAACCTCGGGCGGCGCGGCCTACTTCCGGCCCGTCGCCGCCGACATCGTCAAGCGCCTGAAGGGCTGGCGCGTGTGGTCGGTCGACCGGCGCGAGAACAGGCTCGAGGACCACTCGGCGCTCGATCGCGCGCTCGCGCGGCGCATCACCCCGCGCGAGCTGTTCCGCTACTACCTCGAGTGGCTGGGCGACCCGTCGATCACGCCGCACTTCGAGCCGGTCGCCGACGCCGACGTCCCGTACGCGCGCCGCTGGGGCATGGGCGTCGCGATCCGCGACCTGCGCAACGTGATCCGCGCCGCCCGCCGCGGCGGCGATCGGGTCGTGCTCGGCGGACACTCGCTCGGCGGCACGATCACCGTCGCCTACGCGACCTGGGACTTCGGCGGCCGGCCGGGGGCGAAGGACCTCGACGGCCTCGTGCTGATCGACGGCGGCAGCAGCCGCTCGGCGACGCTCTCACGGTCGGCGGCGCGCAAGCAGCTCGCCGATCTCAGCACGCGCTCGCCGTGGCTCGATCTCACCGGCGCCGGGCTGCCGTGGTCGGCCGGCGTGTTCAACATCGTCGGGTCGACGGCGGCGCGGATCGAGCCCGACGCGCCGGCGGTGCTCGCCGGGTGGCCGCTGCTGCCGGCCGACCTGCGCCCGCCGGTGCCGGCGACCAACGCCGGCGGCTACGGCTACGCGTTCGACCACGACACGTCGCCGGACAGCCTGAGACTGATCCACATGCACATCGGGTCGCTCGCGGCGAGCGGCGATCCGCGCCCGTGGGTCGACGGCGAGCTCGGCACCGTGCGGCGGGCCGCCACGATGTTCTCCGGCATCCGCGGGATCGACGGCACGGCCTGGTACCACCCCGTGCGGCTCAGCATCGACGGCGGGGCGGTCAACGGCGGCGTGCGCAACCGCGCTCAGAAGGTGCTCGGCGTCCGGGCCACGCACGGCGACGACCTGCAGGTGCCGATCTACGCGATCGAGACGTCGCTCGGCGCCGGCCGCGTGCTCAAGGGCGCGCGGGCGCTGGCGCGCCGCTCGCACGTGCGCGCCAGGCTCGTGGACCGCCACCGCACGTACGACCACATCGACCCGCTGTCGGCACGGCCGGCGAAGAACGCGTTCCTGAAGACCGTGATCCCGTTCCTGCGGGGGCTCTAAATACGGTAGTTCTGCCGATGTAGGCGGCGCGCGGCACCCGTACGGTCGGTCTCCCACAACCGAAGGAGACATCCCCATGCAGCTCTACGCCATCCGCCGCCGCAACGGCTGGGCCACGGCCGACGACCTCCGCGCAGCGGCCGAGCGCTCGACGGCCGAGGGCAACAAGCCCGGCTCGGGCGTGCGCTGGATCCGCAGCTACGTCGTGAGCGAGGACAACGGCGATCTCGGCACCGTCTGCATCTACGAGGCCGAGAGCCCCGAGACGATCCGCGGCCACGCGCAGCGGGTCGGCATGCCCGCCGACGAGATCACGCCGGTCGCCGACACCGTCGTCGTCCGCCCGGACCCCGTCGCGGCCGCCGCTTAGTATCGG
>DASSUW010000394.1:0-5645 GCA_035706585.1 Solirubrobacteraceae bacterium
CCGGCCTGCTCGAGCAACGACGCCGCGAGCGCCATCGTGACCTCGTGCAGGCGGGGCTCGCGCGCGGCGCCGGTCAGGTAGTCGATCGCCTCGCGCACCTCGACCGCGTTGCCGGCGGTGGTGCCGAGCACCTCGTCCATGTCGGTCAGCAGCGCGACGGTCGGCAGCCCCGCCCCGCCGGCCACTTCGACGAGCGCGCGCGCGAGCTCGTCGGCGTCCGCGCGCGCGGCCATGAACGCGCCGGAGCCGAACTTGACGTCCATCACGAGCGCGTCGAGCCCGGCCGCGAGCTTCTTCGAGAGGATCGAGGCGACGATCAGCGGGATCGACTCGACGGTGCCGGTGGCGTCACGGACCGCGTACAGGCGCCGGTCGGCCGGCGCGAGCTCGGCGGTCTGGCCGACGATCGCGCAGCCGACCTCGTCGATCACCCTGCGCAGCGCGTCGAGGTCGGGGCGCGTCTCGTAGCCGGGCACCGAGTCGAGCTTGTCGAGCGTCCCGCCGGTGTGGCCGAGCCCGCGACCGGAGATCATCGGCACGGCGCCGCCGCAGGCGGCGAGGATCGGGGCCAGCATCAGCGACACCTTGTCGCCGACCCCGCCGGTCGAGTGCTTGTCGATCACCGGGCGGTCGAGATCCCACTCCATGACGGTACCCGAGCGGGTCATCGCGGCCGTGAACGCGACGCGCTCTCCGGCGTCCATCCCGCGCAGGAACAGCGCCATCGCCAGCGCACCGACCTGCGCGTCCGACAGCGAGCCGTCGGTGATGCCGGCGACGAGGAACTCCAGCTCCTCGCGCGACAGGGCCTGCCCGTCACGCTTGCGGCGGATGACCTCAGCCGCGAGCACCGAACACCCCGCAGAACTCGATGATCAGCCGTGTCAGGTCGCCGGCCGCCGCGTTGGCGTAGCGCAGCGTCTGCTCGTGCGAGAGCTCCTCCCCGCCCATGCCCTCCGCGAGGTTGGTGATCGCGGACACCGCCGCGACCCTCAGGCCGGCATGGCGGGCGAGGATGACCTCGGGGATCGTCGACATGCCGACCGCGTCGGCGCCGAGCGTGCGGAACGCGCGGATCTCGGCCGGGGTCTCGAAGCTCGGGCCGGCGGTGGCGAGGTAGACGCCGTCGGCCAGGCTGACCCCAAGGCGCGACGCGGCGTCGTGCAGCAGCGCTCGCAGCTCCGGGTCGTAGGCGTCGCGCAGGCTCGGGAAGCGCGGCCCGATCGCGTCGTCGTTCGGCCCGGTCAGCGGGTTGACGCCGAGCATGTTGATGTGGTCGGAGATCGCCATCAGCGATCCCGGCCCGACGTCGGCGTTCAGCGACCCGGCGGCGTTGGTGACCAGCAGCGCCTCGGCGCCGGCGGCCTTGAGCGCCCGCACCGGCCCGCGCATCGCGCCCGGGTCGCCGCCCTCATAGACGTGGCGGCGGTCCTGCAGCACCGCGACGGAGACGCCCGAGAGCGTGCCGAGCCCGAGCGTGCCGGCGTGGCCGTGGACGCTCGGGGCGGGGAAGTCGGGCAGCTCGGTGTAGGGGATCGAGACCGCGTCCTCGAGCGCCTCGGCGACGGCGCCGAGGCCGGAGCCGAGGATGATCCCGAGCCGCGGCGAGCGCTCGGCGATCGCGTTCATCCGGGCAGGAACTCGGGTCCGAACGACATGGGCAACAGCTCCTCCAGGGTCACGGTGACGCGCTCGCCGTCGCGGGCGCACAGGTGGATCCGACCGTCGAGCGGCATGAACTCGCGCAGCCGCTGGCGGCAGCCGCCGCACGGGACGCAGACCTCCGCGCCGTCGGCGATCACGGCCGCCTCGAGCACGCGCGTGCGGCCGGCGGCGACGAGTGCGCCGATCGCCGACGCCTCGGCGCACTGGCCCTGCGGGTACGCCGCGTTCTCGACGTTCGCGCCGGCGTGAATCGAGCCGTCCTCGGCGCGCAGGGCGGCGCCGACGTGGTAGCGCGAGTACGGCGCGTACGCGCGGTCGCGCGCCTCGCGCGCGGCGGCGACGAGCGCGTCGGCGCCGAGCAGCCGGTCCGAGTAGGAGTCGGTCAGGATCTCCGCGATCCCGAGCGCTTCGCGCAGGCGCGCGACCTTGTCCCGCTCGGCCGACAGGTCGGACTCCGGCGGCGCCACGCCCTCGAGCTCGACGAACGAGCCGAGCCCGTCGACGGTGTCCAGATGGATGCGCACGCCGTCCCACAGCAGCAGGTGGCGCTGCTTGTCGACGACCACGAGCGTGCCGAGCGCCGCGTCGAGCGCGGCGCGCAGCTCGGCGGGCTCGGCCACCGCGGTGAGCCGGTAGCGGCTCTCGCGCGCCGCCGCCGCATCCGGCCGGTCGTACTGGATCAGCGTGGCGCCGCCCGGGTCCTGCTCGCGCAGCTTCAGCCGCCCGCTGCGGGTGCGGAAGTAGGTGTCGCGCTGGCGCATGATGCCCTTGTCCTGGGCGCCGAGCTCACGGCAGACGGCCAGCGAACGGGCCGGATCCGGGTCCATCGCCTTCAGCTCGACATTGCGGCGCGGTGCGGACACCGGCGCGACCATATAGGTTGATCCTCAGATGGAGGGCGTCACCGTCGTCGACCATGTCCTGCTGCGCCGGCTCGTCTCGATCCTGCGCGATCGCCACACGCCGCACGGGGTGTTCCGGCAGACGCTCGACGACGCCGCGATGATCCTCGCCTACGAGGCGATGCGCGCCCTGCGGCCCGACGAGATCGACGTCGAGACGCCGCTGGAAGGCGCACGCGGCGTGCGGCTCGCCGACGAGGTGGTGATCGTGGCGATCCTGCGCGCCGGGCTCGGGCTGGTCGACGGCTTCCTGCGGCTGGTGCCGGACGGCCGCGTCGGGCACCTGGGCATGTACCGCGACGAGGAGGCGCTGCGGCCCGTCGGCTACTACGAGAACATCCCGGCCGGCGTGGAGGACGCGGAGGTGTTCGTCGTCGACCCGATGCTGGCGACGGGCGGCAGCTCGGTGCAGGCGATCCATCGGCTCAAGCGCGCCGGGGCCCGGCGGATCTCGTTCGTCTGCCTCGTCGCCGCGCCCGAGGGCGTGACCGCGCTCCACGCGGCGCACCCGGAGGTGCCGATCCTCACCGCCGCGCTCGATCGCGAGCTCGACGACAACGGCTACATCCGGCCGGGACTGGGTGATGCGGGCGACCGGATCTTCGGGACCGATCGCTGAGGACGAGCGCCGCTTCCGGCTGCTGTTCGACGCGAACGTCGTCGGCGTCACGATCTCCGACGGCGAGCGCGTGCTGGAGGCCAACGACGCCTGGCTGGCGCTGACCGGCCACACGCGCGGCGAGCTCGAGGCCTCCGAGCTCAGCTGGCGCGCGATGACGCCGGCGGAATGGGGGCCGGGCGACGACCGCGTGATCGAGCAGCTCGAGCGCGAGGGCTGGGCGCAGCCGTACGAGAAGGAGTACGTGCGGCCGGACGGCACGCGCGTGCCGGTGCTGATCAGCGGCGTGCGGCTCGACGGCGACCCGCTGCGCGTGATCGCGATCGTCATCGACCAGTCCGAGCGGCGTGCGGCCGAGCGCGGGCGCGAGCTGGCCCTGGCACGCGAGCGCGAGGCGCGCCGCGAGGCCGAGCTGGCCGCCGACCGCACCGGCCGGCTGCAGCGGGCGACCGCGGCGCTGTCGGCCGCCAGCTCGGCGGACGAGGTCGGCGACGTGGTCGTGTGCCAGGCGATCGAGGCGTTCGGCGCCGACGCCGGCGCGCTGGCCTTCCGCGTGGGCAACGACGTGGTGACCCGCAACGACTGGGGGTTCGGGGACAGCGAGATGGCGCCGTGGCGGCGGTTCCCGCTCACGCTGCACTCGCCGGTCTGCGACGCGTTGCTGACCGGCGAGCCCGTGTTCCTCGGCACGCATGACGAGTGGGAGCACTACGCGGAGCTGCGCAGCCGCATCACCGGGCTGTTCGCGACGCTCGTCGCGGTGCCGCTGACGTTCGGCGGCGTCGTGCACGCCGCGCTGGTGCTGACGATGCGGCGCGAGCACCGTTTCATGGCCGGCGACCGCGCGTTCCTCGCCGCGTTGGCCGACCAGGCGGCGCACGCGCTCGAGCGGGCGCGGCTGTTCGAGGAGCGCGCCTACGTGGCGCGCACGCTGCAGGCGGGTCTGCTGCCCGAGCGGTTGACCGAGATCCCGGGCCTGGAGGTCGCGGTCCGCTACCACTCGATCGCCGACGGCGGCGCCGTCGGCGGCGACTTCTACGACTGCTTCGACATGTCGGCCGACCGGTGGCTGGTCGTCGTCGGCGACGTGGCCGGCAAGGGCACCGCGGCGGCGGTGCTGACCGGCCTCTCGCGCCACACGCTGCGGGCGATCGCGCTGCGCGAGGAGCGGCCCGAGGAGATGCTGCGGTTCCTGAACGAGGCACTGCGGCGGCAGTCGGCCGAGGCGGCGTTCTGCACGGTCGGCTGCGCGACGCTGGAGCGGCGCGCGGGCGGCGGCTTCGACGCGCGGCTGGCCGCCGGCGGCCATCCCTTCCCGCTGCTGGTGCGCGCGGGCGGCAGCGAGGTCGAGGAGATCGTCGTGCGCGGCACGCTGCTGGGCGTGGAGGCCGAGCCGCTGCTCGAGCCGGTCGACCTGGCCTTGGCGCCGGGCGACACGCTCGTCCTCTTCACCGACGGCGTGATCGACGCGCGCGAGTCGGGCGGCGGCCAGTTCGGCGAGGAGCGCCTGCGCGCGGCGGTCGGCGCCGCGGCCGGTGGCACGGCCGAGGAGGTCGCGACGGCGGTCGACGAGGCCGTCGCCGCGTTCGAGCCCGACGTGCAGCGCGACGACCGGGCGATCCTGGTGCTGCGCGTCAGCCGCTGACGTCGACCGGCTCGCCGCTCGCGGTCACGGCGCCGAGCAGCGTGCCGAGCAGCAGGCCCTGCAGCCGCGCGCGTTCGAAGTCGCGGTGCTCGATCCAGTCCATGATCGCGCCGTCCATGAACCACATCCAGCCGCGGACCGCGGCGCGCAGCGGCGGCTTGGCGCCGCCGGGCGAGATGCCCGCGATGATGCGGTCGGCGGTCTCGGTGCGCACGCGCTCGACGAGCTCCCGCACCGCGGGCACGGCGCCGACGCCGGCGATCAGCTTCGCGTAGGCGTCCGCGTTGCGCTCGATCCAGCCGAGATACGCGTCGAGGCTGCGGGCGAGCTGCTCGACCGGCGGGAGGTCCGGGTCCGGCTGGATCGTCTCCGTCAGCTCGGCCGCCGCCTGCTCGAGCGTCGCCTGGAAGTACGCCTGCTTGGACGGGAAGTAGTGGTACAGGAGCGCCTTCGAGATCCCGACCGCGCGGGCGATCTTCGCCATCGACAGCTCGTCGTAGGCGTGGCGGGTGAACAGGTCCGCGCCGGCGTCGAGCAGCTGCCTGCGGCGCTCGTCGACCTGCAGGCGCGTGTACGCGGGCTCCCCCATCCCGGCCCAGCCTACTCGTTGATGCTGACCGATGGTCAATACACCGGATCCGGCCGCGACCGCTGTCAGACCTACGCCAACTGCCAGGGTCGCTGCGCCGAGTCGGGTCTACGCTACGCGGGATGGCGGACGAGCTTCATCCCCCGCGCCACCCGGCCTCGCTCGACGAGGAGCTGCTGGAAGCCGAGACGACGGCGATCCTCACCGAGCTCTCGGACGCGCAAC
>DASSUW010000395.1:0-7989 GCA_035706585.1 Solirubrobacteraceae bacterium
GAGCGAGATCGCTCGCAACACGCCGCTCGGGTTCGCGGTCTCCGACGACGAGACCGGGATCACGTACGACGACATGAAGAACCGGATCATGGGCGAGCTGAAGAAGGTCTTCCGGCCCGAGTTCCTCAACCGCATCGACGACGTGATCGTCTTCCACAAGCTCACCAAGGAGGAGATCAAGTCGATCGTGGACCTGCTCCTCCGCCGCATCCGCGGCCAGCTCGCCGAGCGCGAGCTGCAGCTCGACCTGTCGGAGCCCGCCGAGGACTTCCTGGTCGAGAAGGGCTGGGACCCGGCGATGGGCGCCCGGCCGCTGCGCAGGGCGATCCAGCGCTACATCGAGGACCCGCTGGCCGACTTCGTGCTCCGCTCGGAGCTCGAGGCCGGCGCCACGGTGCTCGTCGACGCCGCGCCGGAGGGCTCGGACGACGACATCAAGCTCTCGGTGGTCAAGCCCGAGAAGAAGCCGACCCCGGTCGGCGTGGGCGGCCGCAAGGAGGGCGAGGAGGAGTCCGGGCCGCCGGTCGACGACGGCGGCGCGCTGGACCAGCCGGCCGTCGACCCACCACAGACCGACGCCGAGTAACGAACGTTCACCGGGCGCCTGCGGGCGCCCGGTCTCGTTCCGGGGGATCGGACCGCACTGCCGGCGATCCACGCGACCGGCTCTACCGCCGCTTCTGGACGCTGCCGCCCGCCTCCACGGCGGTGCCGACCAGCCTGCCGCCGAGGCCCTTGAACAGGCGCCTCGCCATGCCCCGCAGCGTGGCCTTGCCGTAGGCGTGCGAGCCGTCGTCGACGGTGAGGATCGCGACGGCGACGCGGTACGGCCCGCGCCGCAGCAGCCCGACCTGGTGGTCGACCGCCCCGGTTCCCGATCCCCAGCCGCCCTTGAAGTACAGGCGCCAGCCGTCGGGGATCACGCGGCCCATGCCCCAGCGCTGGCTCGGCGTGATCGTGCGCAGCAGGTGCATGCCGTACGCGCGGTGGCGCTTGGGCATCAGCGCGTCGATGTGCAGGAAGTACCTGGTCTGGTCGCGCGCGGTGATCCTCGAGAGACCCCAGATCTGCGCGATCGCGAACCGCGTCATCCCGGCGCGGCGGGCGAGCCGCAGGATCGCGGCGCTGCCGACGATGTCGCGCACGCGCGTGGCCGCGACGTTGTCCGAGCGCCGGATCATCGGCGCCAGCAGCGCCGTGTCGGCGCCGGTGAGGTCGCGGTGGCGGACGCTCGCCTGGCGCAGATAGGTCGTCAGCAGCATCGCCTTGAAGACGCTGGCCGCCGGCACCTGCCTGTCGAGTCCACGGCCGCGCAGCCGTTCGTCGGTGCGGACGGCGAACGTGATCGAGCCGTGGCGCGCGTGCGCGTACCGCGCGGCACCGGCGATGTCCGGCCGCCACTGCTCGGCCCGGGCGGCGGCGGGCCAGAGCGCGGCGATCAGGGCAACCCCCGCCAAGCGTCGCATGTCGTCAGTCTATGGGCGCATGAGCGAGCACGGAGCCAGCACCCGCGCGATCCACGCCGGGCTGCCCGACCCCGTCCAGGGTGAGCCGCTGCTGCCCGGCCCGGTGCTCGCGGCGCCGTACCACCTGCGCGGCGCGGCCGACTCGGCGCCGTACGGCTACGGGCGCGACGAGAACCCGACGTGGACGCATCTCGAGCGCGCGATCGGCGCGCTCGACGGTGGCGAGGCGGTGGTGTTCTCGTCGGGCATGGCGGCCGTGAGCGCGGTCGTGCTGCCGCGGCTGCGGCCGGGTGACGCCGTCGTCGTGCCCCGCGACGCCTACCCCGGCATTCGCAAGCTCTGCGCCGAGGACCTCGCTCCGCGCGGCGTCGACGTGCGGTACGTCAACACCCGCACCGAGGAGATCGTGGCCGCGTGCGCCGGCGCCTCGCTGGTCTGGGTCGAGTCGCCCTCCAACCCGTTGCTCGACGTCGCCGATCTCGACGCGGTGGCCGCGGCGGCGTCGGCGGCCGGCGCGCTGTTCGCGGTGGACAACACGCTCGCGACGCCGCTGGGCCGGCGCCCGCTCGATCACGGCGCGGACTTCGCGATGGTCTCCGGCACCAAGTCCCTGACCGGGCACGGCGACGTCCTGCTCGGCGCGGTCAGCGTCCGCGAACCGGCGCTCGCCGCCGAGCTGCGGGCGTGGCGCTCGCGCACCGGCGCGATCCTCGGACCGTTCGAGGCCTGGATCGCCCACCGGTCGCTGGCGACGCTGGGATTGCGGCTCGAGCGGTCGTGGGCCAACGCCCGTGCCGTGGCCGACGCCTTGGAGGCCCGCGACGACGTGACCGGCGTCCGCTGGCCGGGCGTCGGGCCGGTCGTGGCGATGGTCCTGTCATCACTCGAACACGCTGAGCGATTCCTGGATGCATGCAATCTCGTCAGCCAGGCGACAAGCTTCGGCGGCGTGCACTCGACCGCCGAGCGCCGCGCGCGGTGGGGCACCGACGACGTGCCCGAGGGGTTCGTGCGGTTCTCGGCCGGCTGTGAGGACACGGCTGATCTCGTCGCCGACGTGGTCGCTGCTCTTGACGCAGTGGCCGGCCGGCGAACTGCGGCTGGGGAGAGCGGCGACAACCATGCGTGATTGTCGAGTTCGGGTCACATAGCGCCCGAAACTCGACACGTTCGCGCCCCAGCAACGACGAAGGGCCCGCCTGGCGGCGGGCCCTTCGCACGTTGGGGGTCGGCGGATGGCCGGGGGTCAGACGGCGTCCGCCTCGCGGCGCCGCCCGGGGGTGAGGGCTGGACGGCGCCATTGGCCGGGGATCGCGGGTCAGACGATCCCATCGGAGGGGTGCGGGAACCGCCGAGCCACGCCGGGTCCCGCTATGTGTTTCGCAACGTCCGTGTCGCAGTCCGCAACGGCGGAGTGCTTCCCGTCGTCGCGCTGCGGATGATGCGGCACGCCGCTTGGCGAAACCTTGGAGAAACCTTGGCGCCCCTGTAGCGTCATACACGCAGTGGGTCAACCGATGGGCTGGGTCATACGGCTGTGTGGGCCGATGGGGGTCGATCATGGCGACCGCCGGCTGGCTCCGGCGATGCCGGGCCGGCAGGGCAGGCTGCTGTTCGCGTACCTCGTCCTCAACCGCGATCGCGACTGCGGCCGGGCTGAGCTGATCGACCTGCTGTGGCCGGAGCGGCCGCCGGCCGCGGCCGACACCGCGCTCAGCGCACTGCTCTCGAAGCTGCGCAAGGCGCTCGGGGACGGCGCGCTCGCCGGCCGCTCGGAGCTGCGGTTCCTGCCGGCCGGGCCGATCGAGGTCGACCTCGAGGTCGCCGCGACCGCGGCGGCGCGTGCCGAGGCCGCGATCGACGCCCACGACTGGACCGCGGCGGCCGCTCGCGCCCGCGAGGTCCTCGCCGTCGACCTGCAGACGTTCCTGCCCGACTGCGACGGCCCCTGGGTCGCCGAGGTCCGGCGCGAGCTGGAGACGATCCGGCTGCGCGGGCTCGAGGCCCTGGGCGAGGCGTGCCTGCACCACGGCGGCCGCGAGCTCGGCGCTGCCGAGCAGGCCGCGCGCGCCGCGATCGCGGCCGCGCCGTTCCGCGAGTCGGCGCACCGGCTGCTGATGGAGGTCCACGAGGCGCAGGGCAACCCCGCCGAGGCGCTGCGCGTATTCGAGGAGCTGCGGATCCTGCTCCGTGACGAGCTCGGCACGACCCCAGGCCAGGCGGCGCTGACCGTCCACGAGCGCGTGCTGCGCGGAGAGACGGTCATGCCGAAGCCGGCGTCCGCGCGCGGCCGCGGCATCCCGGTCACCTCCTGGCCCGCCCCGCTCGCGGCCGCCCTCGAACGCCACGCGCTCGTCGGTCGCACGCGCGAGCTCGACGTGCTGGAGGGATGCTGGACCGAGGCGATCAACGGCGGGCGTCCGCTGGTGCTGCTGGCCGGCGACTCGGGCATCGGCAAGACCCGGCTGGCGGCCGAGATCGGGCGGCGCGCACAGGACGACGGCGCGCAGGTGCTCTACGGCCGCTTCGACGAGCAGGCGCTCGCGCCCTACCAGCCGGTCGTCGAGATGGTCCGCGGCTGGTCGTCCGGCGCGTCGCTCGAGCCGCTGCGCGAGCGCGTCGGCGTCCGCGCCGCCGACCTCGCGATCCTGTTCGGCGAGTTCGGGCCGCCGCCCGGGGACCGCGAGCCCGGCCCGCACGGGCACGACGCCGACGCCCGCCGGATGCGCTTCTTCGACGCGGTGGCCGCGCTGCTCGGCGAAATCGGCGCGACCGCCCCGCTCGTGCTCGTGTTCGACGATCTCCACTGGGCCGATCGGCCGACGCTGCAGCTGCTCCGGCACCTCGTCCGCTCGCCGCAGCCGCGCCGCGCGCTGCTGCTCGGCACGTATCGCGACGCCGAGATCGAGCCCGGCCACCCGCTGCACGAGCTGATCGGCGACGTCCGCCGCGAGGGGATGCTCCGCCACGTCGAGCTCACGGGCCTCGCCGAGCCGGAGGTGGCCGAGCTGGTGTCCGCGCTCGGCGTGCCGTCGCCCGAGCCGGCGTTCGTGCGCGCGCTCCACGGCGAGACCGAGGGCAACCCGTTCTTCATCGAGGAGGTCGTGCGCCACCTGCGCGACTCGCATCACGACCTGCACTCGCTGTCGCTGACCGACGCGGGCGTGCCGGAGGGCGTGCGCGAGGTGACCGCGCGGCGCCTGCGCCGCCTCGGTGCCGATTCCCGTCAGGCGCTCCAGGTCGCCGCCGTGATCGGCCGCGAGTTCGACTATGACGTGCTCGAGGCCGTCGCGCCGCTGCACGACGACGCGCTGATCAGCGCGCTCGAGGAGGGCGTCGAGGCGCGCGTGCTGCGCGAGACCGGGCGCGTCGGCCGCTACGCGTTCACGCACGCGCTCGTGCGCGCGACGCTGTACGACAGCCTGTCCCAGCTCCGTCGCGCGCGGCTGCACGGCCGCGTGGGCGAGGCGATTGCCAGGCTCCGCAGCGGCGACCTGGACCCGCACCTCCCGCAGCTCGCGCACCACTTCGCGCAGGCCGCGCCGGTCGAGCAGCCCGAGCGGGCGATCGACTTCGCGCTCGCCGCCGCCCGCCGCGCCGACCGCCTGCTGGCCTGGGAGGAGGCCGCCGAGCACTACCGCGCGGCGCTGCGCGCGCGCGGACTCTCCGGCCACCACGAGGACCGGGTGCGTGCCGAGCTGCTGCTCGCGCTCGGCTCCTCCGAGGACCACGCCGGCATGGAGGAGGAGGCGCGGGCGACGTTCCAGGCCGCGGCCGCGACCTCGCGCGCGCTCGGCGACGGGCCGCTGCTCGGTCGTGCCGCGCTCGGCTTCGCGGGCCCGTGGTCGATCCTCGGCCGCGTCGACGGCGATCGCGTGGCCGTCCTCGAGGAGGCGCTCGCGGCCCTCGGCGGCCAGGACAGCCCGCTGCGGGCGCGGTTGCTCGCCCGGCTCGCGCTGGAGCTCTACTACTCCGGCGACCCGGACCGGCGGCTCGCGCTGTCGGAGGAGGCGGTCGAGCTCGCCCGCCGGCTCGGCGATCCGCGCACGCTCGCGATCTGCCTCGACGCCCGCCACTACGCGCTGTGGCGGCCCGAGAACGTCAACGAGCGGCTCGAGGTCGCCTCCGAGCTGCGGCGCGTGGCCGAGCAGACCGGCGACCCGGAGCTCGAGCTCGAGGGCGCGGGCTGGACCGTGGTCGACCTCCTCGAGCTCGGCGACGTGCAGGGGGCCGACATCCAGATCGCTGCCGCGTCCAAGCTCGCCGAGGCGCTGCAGCGGCCGATCTGGCTGTGGTGGTCGGCGCTGCTGCGCTGCACGCGCGTCCAGCTCGTCGGCGACTTCGACGAGGCCGAGCGGCTGGCCGACGCCGCGCTGGAGATCGGCCGCCACGGCCAGGCCGAGAACGCGGTCAACGCCTACGCCCAGGCGATGTTCAACATCCGCCGCGAGCAGGGCCGCCTCGCCGAGGTCGAGCCCGCCGTCCGCCGGTTCATCGACATCTACCCGATGCTGCAGGCGTGGCGCGCCGGGCTGGCGCTGCTGCTCGTGGAGCTCGGGCGGCTCGACGAGGCACGCGTGGAGTTCGAGACGCTCGCCGCCGACGAGCTCCCGCGCGACGCGAACTGGCTGATCGGCGTCACGCTGCTCGCCGAGGTCTGTGGCGCGCTCGGCGACGGCGCGCGCGCCGAGGGGCTGTACGCGCTGCTCGAGCCCTATGCGGGCCGCAACGTCGTCGTCGGCCGCGCGGCGACGTGCAACGGCGCCGCCTCGCGCCTGCTCGGCATCCTCGCCGCCGCGATGCGCGAGTGGGAGTGCGCCGAGGGCCACTTCATCAGCGCGCTGGCGATGCACGAGCGGATGGGAGCCAGGCCGTGGATCGCACGAACGCAGCTCGCCTACGCCGAGATGCTGCTCGCCCGCCGCCGGCGCGGCGACAAGGCCCGCGCCCGCGACCTGCTCGCCGACGCGGTGCTGATCGCCGACGCGCTCGGCATGGGCGTCGTCGCCCAGCGGGCGCGCGACCTCGTGCCGGCCGGCGCCGCCGGGCCGGGCGGCGCGGTCGCCGCGGGCGGACGGCGCACCTGATCGGCGCGGGTCTCCGGCCCGCCAGGGTGAGCTCACGGCGCGCGACCTCGGCCGCAGCTCGACATTGTCGGCTTCTCCCCGCATAGCGCGGGAAACTCGACACACCGGCGCGTCGGCGCTCGCCGCCGCGCTGACCGTGCCGCGCCGGGGGCGAGATGTCCGGTCGCGCGCCTAGGGTGATCGAGCCATGCCCCGCGCCACGACCGTCTTCGTCTGCTCCGGCTGCGGCACCGAGTCCGCCAAGTGGCACGGCCAGTGCCCTGGTTGCGGCGCCTGGAACACGCTGGCCGAGGAGACGCGCGGCGACACGCGGGCCAGGAAGGCTCCGGGGCGTGCGGTCAAGCCGGTGCGGCTCGCCGACGTGCGGGCCGAGCGGCACGCACGGCTCTCGACCGGCATCGGGGAGCTCGACCGCATCCTCGGCGGGGGGCTGGTGCCGGGCTCGATCGTGCTGATCGGCGGGTCCCCGGGCATCGGCAAGTCGACGCTGACGTCGATGGCGCTCGGCAACCTGCAGGGGGCGGGGCGGCGGACCCTGTACGTGTCCGGCGAGGAGTCGGCGGGCCAGATCCGCCTGCGGGCCGAGCGGCTGCCCGGCGCGGCCCTCGAGGTCCCGGTGCTCGCGGAGACCGATCTCGACACGGTGCTCGGGACGCTCGACGCCGAGCGCCCGGAGGTCTGCGTCGTGGACTCGGTGCAGACCCTGCATGCGGCCGAGCTCACGGGCGCGGCGGGCTCGGTGGGCCAGGTGCGCGAGGTCGCCGACCGGATCACGCGCCTCGCCAAGGCGCGTGGCATCGCGGTGCTGCTGGTCGGGCACGTCACGAAGGAGGGCGCGCTGGCCGGGCCGCGCGTGCTCGAGCACCTGGTCGACTGCGTGCTCCAGTTCGAGGGGGAGCGCGAGCGGACCTACCGGACGCTACGAGCGCTCAAGAACCGCTTCGGCTCGACGAACGACGTCGGCGTGTTCGAGATGCGCCACGGCGGGCTCGTGGAGGTGGCGGACGCAAGTGCCCGCTTCGTCGGCGAGGCGACCTGTGCGCCCGGCAGTGCCGTGCTCGCGGCGATGGAGGGGTCGCGGCCGGTGCTCGTCGAGGTCCAGGCGCTGGTCTCGCCGTCCGAGCTCGTGCCGCCGCGGCGCGTCGCGAACGGGATCGACCGCAACCGGCTCGCGCTCGTCCTCGCCGTGCTCGGCCGCCACGCCGGCGTCGGCGTCGGCTCCGCGGACGTGTTCGTCAACGTCGCGGGCGGCGTGCGCGTCGACGAGCCCGGCGCCGACCTCGCGATCGCGCTCGCCGTGGCCGGCGCCGCGCGCGGCGTCGCGCTCGGCGGGGGAGAGCGCCCGCTGGCGTGCTTCGGCGAGGTGGGGCTGACCGGCGAGCTGCGCTCGGTCGGCCACGCCGATCGCCGCCTGGCGGAGGCGCGCAAGTTCGGCC
>DASSUW010000396.1:0-6469 GCA_035706585.1 Solirubrobacteraceae bacterium
CCCAGGGGCCCCCGCCGCCGGCGACCGCCACGGTCGGGCGCGAGCGCGAGTTGGCGGCGCTCGCGGCCATGATCGGCGAGCGGCGGCTGGTCACGCTGACCGGCCCGGGCGGGGTCGGCAAGACGCGGGTCGCCGTGGAGGCCGCCCGCGCGCTCGCGGAGCGGTTCGCCGGTGGCGTCCACGTCGCCTACCTGGCGCGGGTGGCCGCCGCCGCCGACGTCCCGAGCGCCCTGGCCCGCGCCGTGCAGGTCGCGGTGCAGCCGGGCGAGGAGGACAGGGACGCGCTCGTCCGTCGCCTCGGCGGCCCGCCCGCCCTGCTGGTGGCCGACAACGTCGAGCACGTCCTCGCTGCCGGCCCGCTGCTCGGCGAGCTCGTGGCGGCGTGTCCGCAGCTCCACGTGCTGGCGACGAGCCGCGAGCCGCTGCTACTGCAGGGCGAGCGGTGCTTCCCGGTTCCGCCGCTCCCGGTGTCCGACGCGATCACGCTGTTCGTCGACCGCGCCCGCGACCGGCGTCCGGACTTCGGGCTCAACGACGACAACGCGCCGGCGGTGGCGGAGCTGTGCCGCCGGCTCGACGGGCTTCCGCTGGCGGTCGAGCTCGCGGCGGGGCGCGTGGCGCTCCTCGAGCCCGAGCAGCTCGTGGCGCGGCTCGCCGACGTGCTGCCGCTGCTCGAGGGCGGCGCGCGCGACGCCCCGGCCCGTCAGCGCACGATCCGCGCCACGCTGGAATGGAGCGTCTCGCTGCTCGATCCGGAGGAGCAGCGGGTGTTCCGCGCGCTCGCCGTCTTCGTCGGCGGCGCCGAGCTGGACGCGGCGGTCGCGGTGACAGGCGGGCACGTCGGCGTGCTCGATGCGCTGGTCGCGAAGAGCCTCGTGCAGGTTCGCCGGCAGCGCCTGACCCAGCTGGAGGTGGTGCGCCAGTTCGCCGCTGCCGAGCTCGCGCGCGATCCGGACGCCGACGACCTTCACCGCCGGCACGCGGAGCACTACCTGGCGCTTGCCGAGCGGCTCGGACCGCGGGTCCGGGTCAGGGGCCGCAGCGCGGCGTTCGACGAGCTCGAGCGCGAGCTCGGCAACCTGCGAGCCGCGCTCGACGCCTGGATCAGGCTCGGCGACGGCGAACGGGCGCTGCGGCTCGCCGCCGCGATCGAGCCGTACTGGAGCACGAGCTGCCACTACCGGGACGGCGTCGAGATGGTGGACGCCGCGCTCGCGGCCGGTCCGGCGGCGGGCTCGCGAGCGCGCGGCCGGGCGCATCTGGCCCGCGCGAATCTCCTGCGGCATATCAGCCAGGACGAGAGCGACGCCGAGGCCGACGCCGCGCTCGAGCTCAGTGCCGCCACCGGCGACCTGGAGGTGCGCTGCATGGCGCTCGACGTGCTCGCCGCCCATGCCTCCTATTTCGGAGATTGGGCTCGGGCGCAGGCGCTCGCGCGCGAGGAGCGAGAGCTCGCCGAGCAGCTCGGCGATCCGTACCACGTCGCGGTGGCCGTCATGCGGCAGAGCTGGACCGCACACAGCATCCGCGAGTCGCGCGCGTTCGCGGACGAGGCCAGGCCGCTGCTCCGCCGCTGCGGAAACCTGTACGGCATCGTCGAGATGTCCGCCGGCCTCGTGGGCGGGGCACTCCACGCAGGCGAGTACGAGACGGCGGCCGAAATGGCGGACGAAGGTCTCCGCGCGGCCGAGGAGGCCGGGGAGTCGTTCGCGCACTCGATCGCGCTCGGCAACGTCGCACTCGTAGCGCTGTTCCGCGAACAGATGGACGTCGCGGAGGCGCGGTTCCGCGAGCAGCTCGAGATGCAGCGGCGCGAGCGCCACGAAGCCTTCGCGGACGAGCCCGTTGCCGGGCTGGCCTGCATCGCGGCCAGGGCCGGGGATAGCGAGCGCGCCGCGACGCTGATCGGCGGCCACGACGCGGCGACGTGGAATCCGCTCGCGGAGGGCGATGCCCGGGGGCGCGACCTGCTGTTCGCGAGGTTCATCGCGCCGGCGCGCGCAGCGCTTGGAGAGCGCGCGTGGGCGCGCGCCGCGGCTACCGGGGCGGCGATGACGCTGGAGGAGCTGTTCGAGTTCGCGCTCGGTCGGGGGCGCGTGGCCACCGCTGCGGCCCCGGGCCCACGGGATCCGTGAGTCGCCGCGCCGCGGCGCTCGCTTCACCAGCTGATGCGGACCGGCAGACGCCGCGCGAGGTTCACGTAGTCCACGCGGTCCGGGACCGCCGCTCGCCCGACCGACGCGGTCAGCGTGCCTTCGCCGTCGCCGCCGATCTCGTCGACGACGGTGCCGTCGGCCGCGATGTGTCGCGTGCCGCCGACGAACCGGAGCCCGGCCTCGCCGCCGACCCGGTTCACGTACAGATGCGGTCGCCGGTTGTCGAGCGCCCGGGCGCGCGTGGCGAGGAGATGATCGTCGAAGTACGGTGCCATGTTCGCCGACGCGGTGACGATGACGTCGGCGCCGGCCGAGGCGAGCGCTCGCGCGATCTCGGGGAACTCGACGTCGAAGCAGAGCATCACGCCCACAGCGGTGCCCGCGACGTCGACGACGCAGACCGATTCGCCCGGGGCGAAGACGCCGACCTCCCCGCCGAACAGCGCAAGCTTGCGGTACAGGGCGGCGGTCGCCCCGCGCTCGTCGATGCACAGGAGGCTGTTGGCGACGGCGCCCGCGCGCCGTTCGGCGAATCCGGCGAGCACGACCGTGGCGGTCGCCGCGGCGGCCGCGCGCAGCGGCGCGAGCAGCTCGTCGTCGGGACCGATCGCCCGCTCGGCCGCGCGGGCGAGGTCATAGCCGCAGAGGAACAGCTCCGGGAAGACGATCAGATCGGCCGCCCGCTGGGTCTTCACGAGCTGCGCCGCGCGCTCCACGTTGGCCGGGACGCCGCCCGCCGGCGCGAGCTGGGCGAGGCAGGCCCGCATGCGTCACGCGCCGAGCAGCGGCGGCCACCGGTCGGCCCACGGGCGGAGCCGCTCGAACGCCGCGGACGCGCCGAGCACGAGGTCCTCGCGCCCGCGTGCCGCGACGATCATCAACCCGACCGGCAGCCCGTCGGCGGTCAGCCCGGCCGGGACCGAGGCGCACGGCTGGCCGGTCATGTTCCACATGATCTGGAAGGGCATGAAGCTCTGCCAGCCCGCGCGCACCGAGCGGCCGCCGATCGTCGCCGGGGGCTCGCCCACCGGGAACGGCGCGACGGCCGTGGCGGGTGTCAGGAGCAGCTCGTAGCGCTCGAAGAAGTCGGACATCCGGGCGCGGAACACCAGCAGCTCGTGGTACGCCCGCACGTAGTCCTCGGCGGACAGGGGCGGGACGGCGGCCAGCTCATCCACGGTCTCCTCGTACAGCTCGACCCGGTGCTCGGAGAGCCACTCTCCCAGCGCCACCCGCACGTCGGTCACATACAGCGGCGTGTAGCTGCGCCACGGGTCCGGCACGTCGGGCGTCTCGGCCACGGGCTCGCAGCCGAGCTCGGCGAACGCCCGCGCGGCCGCCTCGGCGACCGCGACCACCTCACGGTCGACCGCGAAGTGACCGACGTCCGCGCTCCACGCGATCCGCACACGCCCGAGCTCGGCGGTCGCCGCGCGCGCGAAGTCGGGCGGCGGCTCACGCAGCGACACCGGGTCCCGAGGGTCCGGTCCGGCCATCGCCGTCAGCAGCCGCGCGGCATCCGCGACGCTCCTGGTCAGCGGGCCGCCGTCGTTGAAGTGCAGGGCGTCGCCGTAGTCCGGATGCATCGGCACGCGGCCGTGCGTCGGCTTGATCCCGTAGACGCCGCACATCGCCGCCGGGCAGTTGATCGAGCCCGCCGAGTCGGTCCCCGTGGCCGCCGCCACCATCCCCGCGGCGACGGCGGCCGCGGATCCGCCGCTCGACCCTCCGGTGGTGCGGTCCGTGTTCCACGGGTTCCGGCCGTCGGCGGCCAGGCGGTTCTTGGTCTCGCCGAGCAGCCCGAACGCCGGCGTGTTCGTCTTGCCGACGATCACCGCACCGGCGGCGCGCAGGCGCGCCACGAGGGCGCTGTCCACGGTGGGGACGTTGTCCGTGTAGGACGCGGCTCCGTAGGTCGACCGCAGGCCGGCGGTGTCCTCGAGGTCCTTGACCGCGATCGGGACGCCGTGCAGCGGCCCGAGCGGCGCGCCCGCCGCCACCGCGCGGTCGGCGGAGGCGGCGGCCTCGCGGGCGCCGTCGTGGTCGACGGTCAGGAACGCATGCAGCAGGGGATCGAGCCGGTCGATCGCGGTGAGCGCGGCATCGGTCGCCTCGACCGCGGACACCCGGCCGGCGCGGATCGCGTCGGCGATGCCGCTCACGGTCCCGTTCGTCATCGTGTGGTCGAGCATGCTGCTACCTCCGGCTCACGCGAGCACGCGCTCCGGCGCGCCGCGGCGATCGGCGACGGGCGCGTCGACCTCCTCGGCCGCGGGGACGGCGCGCCGGGCAAGCAGCCAGTAGACCGCGCCGCCGACCACGAAGCCGACGATGTACGAGAGGTCGACGTCCGACAGCAGCTTCGACAGCGGCCCTTGGATCCGCGCGGTCGCCGCGAACAGGACCGCCAAGCCGATGCCGGCCGCGAGGGCGACCAGGCCGGCGGGATTCCAGCCGTTGCGCGACCAGTAGCGCCCGCCCCCGATGCGGTGCAGATCCTCGCCGTCGTAGCGTGAGCGACGCAGTGCCATGTCGACCAGGAAGATCGCCGTGTACGGCGCGTAGAAGCACAGCATGATCTGCAGGAACTCGGTCAGCGCGGTGAGGAAGTCCGTTCCGAACGTCGCGTACAGCGCCATGGCGCTGCCGATGACGCCGTCGACGAACACGCCCTGGTAGCGCTTGATCCTCAATCCGAGCGTCTGCAGCGACATCGCCGACGAGTACACGGTGAGCGTGTTGTTGGAGATCGAGCCGACCAGCAGCACGATCAGCAGCACGGGATAGAACCAGCCCGGGACCACCGCTTCCAGTGCCGCGATCGGGTCGCTCATGTCGACGGCGGTGCCCGCGAGGATCGCCGTCAGCCCGAGGAACAGCGCCGGCACGAGGCATCCGAGCGTGGTCCACAGCACGATCGGCCGGGCCGGCGTGCGGGCCGGGAGATAGCGCGAGTAGTCGGCCGGCATCGTGCACCACGAGATCGCGCCCGACACCATGACGCCGAGCCCGACGAACCAGAGCGCGGTCCCGGCGCCGCCCACGAGCGGAGCAGCGGGCTCGTAGCTCCACTGGACGTCGTTGAGCACGAACACGAACAGCAGCACGGCGCCGATCGCCAGCAGCCATGTCGCCACCCGCTGGACGACCACGATCGTCGCGTGGCCGTAGTAGGCGAGGACGAAGGTCCCGGCGATCACGACGGCGAGCGCAGCCGCCTTGACGGGATCGCTCAGCGACAGCCCCGCCACGTCGGCCAGCGCGTAGAGCGCCGTGGCGCCCACCGTGAAGTTGAGCGCCTCGAACGCGACGAGGTTGAACCATGCCGCCACCGACGGCAGGCGGTTGCCGCGCAGCCCGTACTGGGCGCGCGAGATCGTGATCGTCGGCGTGCCGGCGCGCGGCCCCGCGACCGCCTGCAGACCGATCAGGACGAACGCGGCGTAGCCGACGACCATCGCCAGCAGCGCCTGCCAGAGGTTCATCCCGAGCGTCATGAGAATGCCGCCGAGCAGCAGGTACAGCGGCGCCACCATGGCCGGCGCCCAGACGTTGAACAGCTCGCGCGGATCGCCGTGGCGCTCGGACTCGGGGATGTAGTCGAAGCCCAGGAGCTCGACCTGGCCGGCGCGGTCGGCGGCCGGGGCGGCGGGGAAGGCGTCCGGCGCGCTCATGACCCGGTCCCTCCGCGTCGGAACACGGCAGCGCCGGCGTGCGCGGCCAGCGCGTCCATCACCACGCGGCCGGCGATCGCCTCCGTGCTCGTCGTCGCGTCCAGGCTCGGCGCGGTCTCGACCACGTCGAGCCCGACGAGACCGGCTGCCGCGATGTGGCGGACGAGCGTGAGCAGCTCGCGGCTCGTGAGACCCCCGGGCGTCGGAGCGCAGGTCCCGGGCGCGTACGCCGCGTCCAGCGAATCGACGTCGACGGTCAGGTAGACGCCGTCGGTCCCGTTGCCGGCGATGCCGAGCGCCCGCCGGGCGGTCTCCGCGGCGCCCGCTTCCCAGAGCTCCTCGAGCCAGATCACCGTGATGCCAGCCTCCCGGCAGTACGCGAGCTCGGTGCGCGGGTTCATCCATCCGGACACGGCGACCAGCACGGTCGCCGCGGGGTCGAACCCGGCGTCGATCGCGCGGGTGATCGGGCAGCAGTGGCTGAGCTCGAGCCCGCCGACGTGAGGGGCGGTGTCGAGGTGGGTGTCGATGAGCACGAGCCCCGGGTTCTCGACGCGCCGGCGCACCGCCCGGACCGCCGGGATGGTCACGGAGTGGTCGCCGCCGAGCGTGACCGGCAGGGCCCCGCCGTCGAGGATG
>DASSUW010000397.1:0-2892 GCA_035706585.1 Solirubrobacteraceae bacterium
TGCACTTTTCGATTGCAGATACCGGTGCAGTATTGGGCTGCGCGCGTCAGTAGAGCCAGGCCAGGGGTGGAGAGGCCGCGTTGAGACGCGCCTCGGCCAACGCTGCCCGCGCTCACGCCAGACTCCCCGGTTGTGCTTATCGGAATTCCCCAGCTCTGGACTTCGGGTTTCGCCGCCTCGCTTCGTAGCTGAGCCGTAGGCGAAGCGGAGAAGCGGGGGCGGCGGTCCCGTTGTCCGGCGCCCTTTGCAGCGTCGTCGTGATCGGCGTCGATGTGAGGGGAGGGCAGGGGTGCTGTCGCGGGAGGATGTGGTGGAGATCGTGGCGTTGCGCAGGCGGGGCTGGTCGGTGAGCGCGATCGCGCGTCACACCGGTCGGGATCGGAAGACGATCCGCGCCTGGCTTGCGGCCGGCGAGCAGCGTCGGCGGCCGCGGGCGCCGAGCGTGCTCGAGCCCTACCGCGCCTATATCGAGCGTCGCCTCAGCGATGATCCGCATCTGGACGCGACGGTGCTTTTGCGGGAGCTGCGCCTACTTGGCTTCGACCGGTCGTACCAGACGCTGACCCGCGAGCTGCGCCGCCTCGCGCTGCGGCCGGAGTGCCCGGTCTGCAAGGGCGGCGGCCACCGGTTGACGATCGAGCTTGCCCATGAGCCGGGCGAGGAGCTGCAGCTCGACTGGCTCGAGCTCACCGAGACGCCCTGGGACGCGCCCTGCTACGTGCTGGTCGGCGCGCTCTCGCACTCGGGCCGGATCCGCGCCGTGGTGAGCGACGGCATGGACTTCGCGCACCTGGTCGGCTGCCTGGACGGGGTGCTGCGCCGGCTCGGCGGCACGGCGCGGTCGTGGCGCACCGACCGGATGGCGACGATCGTCGTGCCCGGTTCGGATCGGCTGCGCCCGGAGGCCGCGGAGCTCGCGAAGCACTACGCAGTGACGGTGGCGGTGTGCCCGCCGCGGCGCGCGCAGCGCAAGGGCGTGGTCGAGGCGAGCATCCGCTACCTCGGCCGCTCTTGGTGGCGCACCGCGCAGGTCAGGGATCCGGTCGAGGCGCAGCGCTCGCTCGACCGCTGGTGTGTCGAGGTCGCCGACGAGCGCCGCCGCGGCCCGCTGACCGTCGCGCAGAAGGCGGCGGCCGAGCCGCTTTTGCCGCTGCCGGCGACG
This sequence comes from Solirubrobacteraceae bacterium, assembly GCA_035706585.1. Classification (GTDB taxonomy): domain Bacteria; phylum Actinomycetota; class Thermoleophilia; order Solirubrobacterales; family Solirubrobacteraceae; genus DASSUW01. The sequence goes on from DASSUW010000397.1 coordinate 1,163, forward strand.
GCGTACCCGGCCGAGCTGCTCGTCGAGCGGGTCGTCTCCTCCAGCGCCTTGGTCAGCTTCGAGGGCAACCGCTACAGCGTCCCGCCCGCCCTCGCCGGCCAGACGGTGACGGTGCGCGTCCGGGTCGGCGAGCCGACCCTGCAGATCGTCTCCGCCGCCGGCGCGATGGTCGCGACACATCGGCGCGTCCCGGCGGGCGCGGGACAGCTCGTCCGCTCGCATGCTCACGGTGCAGCGCTCGAGCAGGCCGTCCTCGCCGCCTTCACCACCAGGCCGCGCTGCGCACGCAAGCCGAACCGGCCACCGTCAGCCGAGGCGCTCGTCCTCGCCACTGCGCACGGCGCCGCGGTCGACGTCGAGATCCCGTCGCTGGACGACTACGCGAGGCTGGTCGCGGCGTCGTGAAAGAGCAGGGCGTCTACCAGCAGCTGCGCTCGCATCTCGCCTACCTGCGCCTGGGCGCCGCGGCCGAGCAGCTCGCCGCCGCGTTGGAGGACGCCGACAAGCGCAAGCCCTCCTACACGCGCTTCCTCGAGCGGCTGCTCGCGCTCGAGGTCGAGGCGACCGAGCGCCGCCGGCTCGAGGGCCGGCTCCGCTTCGCCAGCTTCCCGAGCGCGAAGACGCTCGCCGAGATCGACTACGACGCCCAGCCCGCCCTCGACCGCAGCATGGTCGACGAGCTCGCCACCCTCCGCTTCGTCGAGGAGCACGGCAACGTGCTGCTGATCGGGCCGCCCGGTGTCGGCAAGACGATGCTCGCCGTCGCCTTGGGCCGCCACGCCGCCGAGGCGGGCTACCGCGTCTACTACACGACCGCCGCCGACCTCGTCGCCAAGAGCCAGCGCGCAGCGCTCGAGGGCCGCTGGCAGACGACGATGCGCTTCTGGAACGGGCCGCAACTCCTGATCGTCGACGAGCTCGGCTACCTGCCGCTCCCGGCCGAGGCCGCCAGTCATCTCTTCCAGGTCGTCTCGCGCCGCTACGAGCACGGCTCGATCATCCTCACCACCAACCGCGGCATCGCCGACTGGGGCGCGATCTTCGACGACACCACCGTCGCCGCCGCCATCCTCGACCGGCTGCTCCACCACGGCACCGTGCTCACGATCAACGGGCCCAGCTACCGCATGCGTCGCCACCACGACCGGCTCGAGACCCTCCGCGCCGGCCTCCAAGCTGCCCCAGCCGACAAGTAGAAGGTCGCGGCGACCGCTCCCAAACCCGCCGAACGGCTCTCAGCGCGCCGACCGCAACGGCCACCGATGCAAGTGGGGAATTTCCGTGAGCACTACTGGGGAATCCCGGCGAGCCTTGACACGGCCGACGACGCCCGCGCCGAAACTGCGACCAATCACATACGCGATGTTGTCGCCCGCGAACGCGCCTCCCGCCGCGGCCGCGAATATCAGTGGTAGCGAGAGGTGGCCCGCCGCCGCAACTACGCCCGCCGTGATCACCACGGTCTCGCTCGGCACGATCGGGACGGTCGCGTCGAGGAGCGCGACGAGGGAGAGATGCCGTACGCCCAACCTGACGCATCCGAGACACGTTCGGTGACGTGAGCGAACAAGGTCTACGAAGAACGCCGCGAGCCGAACGCGAGGAGCGCGCGGACGACCCCTCGGAGCGGCGTCCATGGCCGGACGCCGTGTCGGGTCTCAGCGATCGCTGGCGCTCCGGAACGTGACGCCCGCTCGCATCACGAAGTCCACCTTCCCCGTGGCGGCGAT
>DASSUW010000398.1:0-8315 GCA_035706585.1 Solirubrobacteraceae bacterium
CCGCGCCTGGGACCGCTCACGCGGCGCGAGCGCGAGGTCGCCGTGGAGGTCGCCGCCGGGCGTACGAACGCCCAGATCGCCCACCGGCTGCACCTCAGCGAGCGCACCGTTGAGAAGCACGTCTCCAACCTGCTCGCGAAGCTGGGCCTGCGGACGCGAGCGGAGGTCGTGCGGCTGATGGCGGGCGCCGGCCCGTAGCCGGCCGCGGCCGCGCGTACGCGGCATCCCCCATACCGCGCGCCGCGCCGTGCCGGGATCGTGGCGGCATGACCACTGCCACCGATCGCACCGACGCGCTCGCCGAGCGGCTGCTCTCCGCGACGCTGGGCGCGCTGGAGCTGTACTCCGTCTATCTGGGAAGCGCGCTCGGCCTCTACGACGTGCTCGCGCGCCGCGGGCCGCTGACCGCCCCGGACGTCGCCGAGCACGCCGGCATCGCGCCCCGCTACGCCCGCGAATGGCTCGAGCAGCAGGCCGTGGCCGGGCTGCTCGACACGGACGACGGCCGGTTCTCGCTCCCGGCCGAGCACGCGCGCGTGCTCGCGGAGCCCGACGACCTGGCCCACCTCGCACCGTTCGCACACATGATCGCCGGCGTCGGCGGCGTGCTCGGGCGCCTGGTGGCCGCCTACCGGACCGGCGGCGGCATCCCGTTCTCCGACTACGGCGATGCCTTTCGGTACGGCCAGGGCCACATCAACCGCCCGGCCTTCACGCACGAGCTCCCGAGCGACTGGCTGGCCGCGATGCCGGACGTCGTCGCCCGCCTGGAGAGCAGCCGGCACGCGCGCGTGGCGGACGTCGGCTGCGGCCAGGGCTTTGCCACCGTCGCGATCGCCCGCGCGTTCCTCGACGCGCATGTCGACGGCCTGGACGTGGACCGCGCGTCGATCGCCGACGCCCGCGCGCACGCCGCCGAGGCCGGTCTGGACTCGCGCGTGCGCTTCCTGGAGGCGGACGCGGCCACCCTTCCCGCGCACGGCGCCTACGACCTCGTGCTCATCCTCGAGGCCCTGCACGACATGGCCGATCCGGTCGCCGCGCTGCGGGCCGCGCGGGCGGCGCTCACGACGGGCGGCACCGTCCTCGTCGTCGACGAGAAGGTCGCCGCCGCGTTCGGCGCACCCGGCGACGAGGTCGAGCGGCTGATGTACGGCTGGAGCGTCACGCACTGCCTCCCCACGCAGCTCGCGGAGCAGCCCTCGGCCGCGCTCGGGACCGTCATGCGCGCCGGCACCGTGCACGAGCTCGCCCGGCGCGCCGGCTTCACCCGCGTCGACGTGCTCGCCGTCGACAACGACTTCTTCCGCCTGTACCGGCTCGATCCCTGATCCATCCTCCCCAAGGAGCTCCCCATGTACCGCACCCTCCTCGGCGCCGCCGTGGCCCTCGCCGCGGCCGCTGCCGTGCCATCCGTGGCGTCCGCCGCGACCCTCTACCAGGACGGCCGCCAGCGCGTCCTGCTCCAGGACGACTCCGGCGAGACGAACCTCGTCTCCGTCGGAGGCTCCCGGCGCGTGGTCATCCACGATGCCAACCTGCCGATCAGGCTCACGCGCGTGCGCGGCTGCATGCGGGTCGACGCCTGGACGGTCAGCTGCTCGCGGCGCGCCCGCTTCATCGAGCTCGATCTCGGCGACGGCCCTGACGTCGCGGCGATCGCCACGCCGCGGCAGGTGTCGATCGAGGGCGGCAACGGACCGGACCGCTACATCGCGCTCGCAACCGACGCGCCCTCGCGCGTCGACTTCGACGGCGAGATCGGACACGACGTGGCCAACTACTTCTACGCCACCGCCGGCGTCGCGGTATCCGTCGACCTCGAGGCCGGCGACGGCCGCCCCGGGGACGACGACCGCATCCGCAACGCCGAGACGGTCCTCGGCTCCCAGTTCGACGACGTCCTGGAGGGCGGCCCGTTCACGCAGGCACTGTCGGGCTTGGACGGCGACGACCGGATCACCGGCGGCAGCGGCCCCGAGCAGCTCTCCGGCGGCCCCGGCAACGACCGCATCGACGCGCGTGACGGCGCGGCGGACACCGTCGACTGCGGCGGCGGGCTGCACGACTGGGCGGCCCTCGACGTCGCCGACGTCGTCACCGGCTGCGCCGAGGTGACGTCGTGACGACCTCCGCGGCCATCCGGTCTGAGCTCTGGTTCGAGCGTCGCGGCGACGGACCGGACGTGCTGCTGATCGCCGGTCTCGGCGACCCCGCCGAGGCGTGGGCGTACCAGCTCGGCGGGCTCAGCGACCGCTACCGCGTCACGGCGTTCGACAACCGCGGCGTCGGACGCACGGCACTGCCCGACGACCCGCTGACGACAGCGACGATGGCGGACGATGCCGCGGCGCTGCTGCACGCGCTCGGCGCCGCCCGGGTGCACGTCGCCGGCTTCTCGATGGGAAGCCTGATCGCGCAGGAGCTCGCGCTCCGCCACCCCGAGCTCGTTCGCAGTCTCGTCCTGATGAGCTCGTACGCGCGACCCGACGCGCGGCTGCGCGCTCAGCTCGAGCTGTGGCGGTGGCTGCCGACCGCAGCCCCGGACGCGCGGGCCTTCTACGAGGCGTTCTTCACCTGGGTCTACACGCCACGTGCACACGCCGACGGGACCGTGGCGACGTTCGTGGACGAGGCGCTCGCGTTCGCCCACCCGCAGACCGTCGTCGGTTTCCGCGCGCAGCTCGATGCGTGCGTCGCCCACGACACGCACGACCGGCTCGCGCGGATCGCGGTACCGACCCTCGTCCTCGCGGGCGAGCACGACGCCATCGTGCCGCCGCATCTCGGCCGGGCGGTCGCCGCGCAGATCCCGCACGCGCGCTTCGAGGTCATGCCGGGTGAGGCGCACCAGCCGTTCCAGGAGGTGCCGGAGCGGTTCAACGACCGCGTGGACGCGTTCTGGCGCGCGCTCGACACCGGCGGGTGACGCGCCGCCCACTACGCTGCCGCGGTGCTCTGGATCGCCCTCGCCATCGCCGCCTCGATCGCGGCGGGGGTGCAGGCCGAGAAGCACGCCGGACTCCGGGCGGGCGTGTGGGCGCGCGGGATCCTCAAGTTCCTGCTGTACGTGGTCATGCCGCTGGTCGCGTTCTTCAACATCGCGCGGCTGGAGGTGGACGCGGATGTCGGCGTCGGCATCGTCCTCGGCTGGACCGCGCTCGTCCTGACCGCGCTGGCGGGCTGGCTGATCGGGCGCCGCGTGCTGCGGCTCCCGCAGCCGACCGCCGGCGTGCTGGCGATCGTCGGCCTGCAGGCCAACACGGGGCTGATGGGCGTCGCCGTGGCGGGCGCGATCCTCGGCTTCACCCACGTGTCCGAGGCGGTCGCCTACGACGCGCTCGTGCAGCAGCCGGTGTTCTTCATCGGCTCGTTCGCGATCGCCGCCGCCACCGGCACGCGGGCCGGCGAGACCGTGCCGGAGCGCGTCCGCGCGTTCTTCGTCCGCAACCCGCCGCTGATCGCGGTCGCGCTGGCGCTGATCGCCCCGGACGCCCTGGCTCCCGACCTGCTCGTCGACGCGTCGCGCATCCTCGTGCTGTGCGTGCCGGTGCTCGGCTTCTTCGCGGTCGGTGTGACGCTGGCCGAGGAGGCGGAGGAGGGGGCGATGAAGTTCCCTCCGCCGTTCACGCCGCAGATCGGCGTCGCGATCCTGCTGCGCGCCCTCGTGGCGCCGCTCGTGCTGCTCGGCCTCGCCGCGCCGTTCATCGACCTCCCCGACGCGTTCCTGCTGGCGGCGACGATGCCCGCCGGCCTGCACATCGTCGTGCTCGCGCACATCTACGGGCTCGACATCCCGTTCGCGGCGGGCGCGATCACGTGGACGACGATGGTGGCCGTGCCGGTCCTGCTGGTCGCGTCCGTCGTCGTGTGACCGCGCTTCACGGCCGCAGCAGGACCTTGATCGCGTCGCGGTCGTCCATCGCCCGGTAGCCGGCCGCGGCCTCGTCGAGCGGCAACTGGAGGTCGAACACCTTGCCGGGATCGATCTGGCGGGTCCAGATGCGGTCGATCAGCTCGGGCAGGAAGCGCCGGACCGGTGCCGGGCCGCCGTGGAGGTGCACGAGGCTCCGGAACAGGTCCATGCCGGAGACCGCGACGTCGTGCGCGACGCCGACGAAGCCGACGTGGCCTCCGGGCCGCGCCGCGTGGATCGCCTGCATCATCGACTCCTGGGTGCCGACGGCCTCGACCACCGAATGCGCGCCGAGGCCGTCGGTGAGCTCCTTGATCGCCTCGACGCCGGCGTCGCCGCGCTCCTCGACGATGTCGGTCGCGCCGTACTCCCGCGCCAGGCGCTGGCGTGACTCGTGCCGGCTCATGGCGATGATCCGCTCGGCCCCGAGCTGGTCGGCCGCGAGCACGGCGTGCAGGCCGACGGCGCCGTCGCCGACGACGGCGACGGTCTTGCCGGGGCCGGCCTCCGCCGCCACCGCGCCGAACCAGCCGGTGCCGAGCACGTCGGACGCCGACAGCAGGCTGGGGACGAGGTCGTCCGCGGGGGTGCCGGGGGTGGGGACGAGCGTGCCGTCGGCGAGCGGGACGCGCAACCGGTCGGCCTGGGCGCCCAGCGCGCCCATCGGCACCCGGTTGACGCAGGCGCTGTGGTAGCCGGCCCGGCAGATCTCGCACGTGTCGTCGGAGGCCCAGAACGAGCCGACGACGAACTGGCCGGCGGTGATCGTCTGGACCTGCTCGCCGACCTCCTCGACGACGCCGACGTACTCGTGACCCATGACCGTGGGCCAATCCGCGCCCTCGACGCCGATCCCTCGGTAGGGCCACAGGTCCGATCCGCAGACGCACGCGGCCGACACGCGGATGACCGCGTCGGTCGGCTCGATGATCTGCGGCTCCTCGCGTTCGTCGACCCGGACGTCGCCCGGTCCGTACATCAGCGCCCCGCGCATGACGGTCTCCTCGCGTCGAAGATCTCCATCGTGATTGTCTGCCCCCATGCAGATCACCCGAAGCAGCGTCGAAACCCAGAAGGGCCCGCCCGACTGGTTCACCGGAGACGTCTACATCGACGCGGTCGCCGCCCCGGCCGGCAGCTCGACGTACGCGGCCGCGCTCGTGCACTTCAGCCCGGGAGCGCGCACCGCCTGGCACACCCACCCGCACGGCCAGACGATCTTCGTCACCGAGGGCGTCGGCCTCTGCCAGCGCGAGGGCGGCCCGGTCGAGGTCATCCAGCCCGGCGACCGCGTGTTCTTCGAGCCGGGCGAGAACCACTGGCACGGCGCCACGCCGGACCGCTTCATGGCCCACATCGCGATCCATCAGAACGACGAGACCGGCAGCCCCGTCACCTGGGGTCGCCACGTGACCGACGAGGAGTACGGCGCCGCGGCGACACCGTGAAGATGCGCACATGCGAGCGCTGGTGCAAAGAGTGAGCCGGGCGGCGGTCGATGTCGACGGCACACAGGTGGCCGAGATCGGGCCGGGGCTGCTGGTGCTGCTCGGGATCACCCACGAGGACGGCGAGAAGGAGGCCGACCGCCTCGCCGACAAGGTCAGGGCGCTCCGCATCTTCCCGGACGACGCGGGCGTCATGAACCTGCCGCTGGGCGACGACCGCGCGGTCCTGTGCGTGTCGCAGTTCACGCTCTACGGCGACACGAGGAAGGGGAACCGCCCCGCGTACGTCCAGGCGGCCCGCCCCGAGCACGCCGAGCCGCTGTACGAGCGCTTCTGCGAGCGCCTGGATGCCAAGCGAGGGGTGTTCGGCGCCCACATGGACGTCGAGCTCGTCAACGACGGCCCGGTGACGTTGCTGCTCGAAGTGCCGTAGGCTGCCGCCCTCATGCCGCCCGAGGATCGCTTTGTCGTGCGCTTCGGCGCCGAGCCGCCGCAGGACCCGCTCCCCTACGGCCGCTGGGCCGACACGCTGCAGGCCGAGTTCCTGGCCGCCGCGCTGCGCATCGACACGGAGGGCGCGGAGCTGGGCGACGCCGGCTCGATGACCTGGTTCCCCGACCGCACGTGGGCCGGCCGGACGTTCGTGCCCGTCACGACGCGTACCAGCAACCACCTCGACCTCTACGGCTACGTGAGCTTCACGCCCGGCGACGCCGACAGCGAGCCCGCCGACTTCTACTCGTGGGCCGACTTCACCGACGAGACCGCCGACGCCCACCCCGAGTGGAAGATGGACCTCTGCGAGGAGGTGATCGGCGGCTGGCGCGGAGAGAGCGGCGAGGTCGCGGCGATGACGCTCGTGTGGGGCGTCCCGATCGTCCGCGGCGGCGCGAGCGCCACCGCGGAGCTGGCGGGGATCACCGTCGACCAGGCGCGCGTGGCCGAGAACCGCTTCACGCTGCTGGCGCCGGACGCCTACCGGGGCGACTACCTCGAGATCGCCCTGTGGGACGACTCCGGCGCCGAGCTGGCGCGTGAGTCGCTCTACGAGGACGACGGCGAGTAGCCGCCGTTGCGGTACGTCATCACCTGGTCGACGAGCCCGTAGTCGCGCGCCTGCTCGGGCGTGAAGAAGCGGTCGCGCTCGAGCACGTCGGAGACGTCGTCGACAGGGCGGCCCGTGTGCTGCGCGTAGATCTCCTCGACGCGGCGGCGCAGCTCCAGCGCCTCCTTGGCGTGGATCTGGATGTCCGTGGCCTGGCCCTGGAAGCCGCCGCTCGGCTGGTGGAGCAGGATCCGCGAGTTGGGCAGCGCCGACCGCTTGCCGGCCGCCCCGCCGGCCAGCAGCAGCGACCCCATCGACATCGCGACGCCGCAGCAGACGGTCGCGACGTCGGGCTTGATGAACTGCATCGTGTCGTAGATCGCCAGCCCCGAGTAGACGACCCCGCCCGGGGAGTTGATGTACATGGCGATGTCCTTGTCCGGGTCCTCGGCCTCGAGATGCAGCAGCTGGGCGACCACGACGTTCGCGATGTCGTCGTCGATCGGGCTGCCGACGAACACGACGCGCTCGCGCAGCAACCGCGAGTAGATGTCGAACGAGCGCTCTCCGCGCGCGTCCTGCTGGATGACGACAGGGACCAGAGGCATACGCAACTCCTAGGTTGCACGTTTTCGCCCATGGTACTATGCGCAACTCATGAGTTGCGTCACACGTGAGATCGTCCTTCCCGTTCCCCGGGAGCGGGCGTGGGAGCTGGTCACCGACGAGGACGAGCTGCGCGAGTGGCTCGCCGACGACGTGGAGTTCGAGGCCGAGGAAGGCGCGCCGCTGCGCGCCGACGACCGCGACGGCGTCGTGGAGGAAGTGTCCGAGCGCGAGCGGATCGTGTTCTCGTGGGGCGGGTCGCGCGTGGTCTGGCAGCTCGAGGATCACGAGCACGGGACGCGGTTCGTGGTGACCGAGGAACGGCACGACACGGTGTGGGGACCGAAGCTGAGCGCGCTCGCGTCCGCCGCGATGCTGTGCCCGGCGTAGACGTCGGGGCCGTCTTCTCCGCGCTCGCCGACCCGACGCGCCGCGAGGTCGTGCGGTCGCTGGCGGCGCAGCCCGGGCTCACCGCGTCGCACCTCGCCGGCGACCTGCCGATGACGCGCCAGGCGGTCGCCAAGCACCTCAGCGCCCTGTCCGGCGCGGGCCTCGTACAGGCGCGGCGCGAGGGCCGCGAGACCCGCTACACGCTCACGCCCGCGCCGCTGACCGAGGCCATCGCGTGGATGACGGCGGTCGGCGCACAGTGGGACGACCGGCTGGCCCGGCTCGCTCAGAGAGCGAGCGACTGAGCCGCGAGCACCGCCGCGAACACGACCAGGCCGGTGCCGGCGATCGCGTCCGCGACCCGGATCGCCCGGCGCCCGGCCGCCCGGCGCACCAGCGTGGTGCCGGTCGTCAGCAGCGTCATCCAGACGAGGCTGCCGAGCCCGACGCCGGCGACCAGCAGCGGGACCGCATGGCCGGCACCCGCCGCCCCGATCGCCGCGAACACCGCGGCCCATGACACGATCGTCGCCGGATTGGCCGCCGTCGCCGCCAGCGCGATCACGAACGCGCGCCGCGGCGACGCGACCTCGGGCCGCACGGCTCCCGCGCCCGCCGGCCGGACCGCGCCGTGGAGCATCCGGACGCCGAGCGCGAGCAGCAGCACGGACCCGACCACCCCGATGACCGCCCGCAGCGCGTCGATCGTCAGCAGCGGCGCGGCGCCCGCCGCGCCGCCGAGCGCGTACCCGGCGTCGATGATCGCGATCCCGGCGCCGATCGCGATGCCGACGCTCCAGCCGCCGGCGAGCGTCGACCGCACGAGGAACAGGGACATCGGGCCGAGCTGCATGGCCACGAGGAACCCGAACCCGAAGCCGATGAGGATCGCGTGCATGGCCCTCTCTTA